>CAVGWX010000007.1:0-39241 GCA_963633085.1 Prevotella sp. CAG:279
CCAACGACCTCCGGGTTATGAGCCCGGCGAGCTACCAGACTGCTCCACCCCGCATCATGCGACCTGCTCTCGCTTTGTTTTGTGCGCTGCGAAAGCTGCAAGAAAGAAATATACGCTCTGTTTCGGAGATATGCAAGTAAAAGGTATTCGGTCATAAAACCGTCATAATTTGGTCGGCCCGGTCGACCCCGGCCCCGAATTCAAAATCGATCGAGGTCGAGTGTCTTCTGCTGTGATCTCGGATGCTCGCAACCGTTTACGTGCTTGGCTTTCGCGTTGATGAGATTCTCGCTTTCCCTCTGTGTCATCTTGAGTACAATTGCCAGTCGGCAAGCGTCAATTCTGCTGGCGCTTCCGCTTTCTGCAAGGGGTTTTGCCCCTCGACGCTTCCTTGGCGTCGCTTCTCCCACGATTGCGGGCTTTCTGCAATGCATCCATATTTTCAGCCGAGCTTCGGCGTGGAGCTCTCGCGCACGCTTCGCTTTGGCGAGGTGCGGCATTGCGGGAATCGCCTCCGTGCGCTCGCTCGGGGAGCAATGCAGGCATCGCAAGTTCTCAAAGGAAAGGAACACCATTGGATTTTCTCAACAGTAAGAAGGGGCTTGCCCTGGTCGGCGTCGTGGTCGGCGTCGGCATGGCGCTGCTGGCGTATTTCGGCAACCCCGGCAACATGGCGATGTGCGCGGCGTGCTTCATCCGCGACATGGCCGGATCCTTAAAGCTGCAAACCACCGAAACGGTGCAGTACTTCCGTCCCGAGATCGTCGGTCTGGTGGTTGGCTCGTTCCTGATCGCCCTGGCCACGCGCGAGTATCGCTCGACCGCCGGGTCGTCGCCGATGACTCGCTTCGTCCTCGGCTTCATCATGATGATCGGTGCGCTCATCTTCCTGGGTTGCCCGCTGCGCATGGTTCTGCGTATGGCCGGCGGCGACCTGAATGCATGGGTCGGCCTTATCGGCTTCGTCCTGGGCGTCGCCACGGGAACCTTCTTCCTGAAGAAGGGCTACTCGCTCGGCCGCGAGCGAGACACGAACAAAACCGCCGGCGCCGTCCTTCCCGTGCTGCTGATCATCGGCCTGTGCGTCAGCGTGTTCGCCGGCGTGTTCGCCGTCAGCCAGTCCGGCCCCGGATCCAAGCATGCGCCCATGCTGATCGCCCTGGTCGTCGCCTTGATCGTTGGCGCTTTGGCCCAGAAGGTGCGCATCTGCTTCGCCGGATCCATCCGCAACATCATCCTCATGCGCGATGTCGACCTGCTTCTGCCCATCTTGGGCCTGTTCGTGGTCATGCTGGTGTTCAACCTGGCCACGGGCGGCTTCAAGCTTAGCTTCGACGGCCAGCCCATCGCCCATTCCCAGCAGCTGTGGAACATCCTCGGTCTGTACGCCGTGGGCTTCGGCGCGACGCTTGCCGGCGGCTGCCCGCTTCGTCAGATGACGCTTGCCGGCCAGGGCTCCTGCGACGCCGCCGTCACCTTTGTGGGCATGCTGGTCGGTGCCGCGTTCGCGCACAACTTCGGCCTGGCGGGCGCTGCCGCTTCCGCCGCTACCGCTGAAAAGGCTGCCGTCGCGGGCGGTCCGAGCACGGCGGGCCAGATCGTGCTCGTGTGCTGCATCGTGGTGCTGTTCGTCATCGCGTTCGTGAACATCCGCAAGCAGAAGGAAGCGTAGGCGGGCGGGATCGGCGCTGCCACCGGGTGCGGTTCCGCCTCGGTTTGCGCGGCGGGCCCCGGTTGCTGCCTACGACCTTCGCCGATTCGGCCTTCGATCTCGCATAACAGATGAAAGGACTTCCCATGATTGAAATCGACGCTCGCGGGCTTTCCTGCCCCGAACCGGTCATCCTGACCATGAACGCCATGAAGAAGAACGCTTCCGAGCCCCTTAAGGTGACGGTGAGCAACACCGTGGCGCGCGACAACGTTTGCTCGCTGGCGAAGAAGCGCAAGCGCACCGCTACCGCTCAGCGCGTGGGCGACGACTACGTGATCGACATCGCCTAGCCATGGCGCGAAGGAAGGTGACGACGGCGGTGGCGTCGTTTCATACCACCACCGATGCGCTTGCCTTCAAGCGGGCGGCTGCCGAGGCCGGCTTGGGCGGTCGCCTTGCGCCCATCCCGCGGCAGCTTTCCGCAGGGTGCGGCATGGCGTGGTTGGAGCCGGGGGCGGATGCCCAGGTTCTGGAGGAGGTCGCGCGCGGTTACGGGGTCGATCTCGAACAGGCCGTTGCGCTCGAGCTGTGAGCGTCGGCCGCCCGATCGGCTGCGCGGTTGCCGCTGCTCGCATCGGGCGCCCGCGTGACCGCAGGCTCGTTTCGCGCGCCCGCATGACCCGCACCCTGCGTGCCGAGCGCGTCGCAGGCTCGCGTGCCTGAGCTCCGAGTCCCCTGCGCTTCATCCGATGGAAATTCTGTCGATCACCCCTTGCGGAGCGCGCGTACTTTCGGTATAGTGCATATTCGCGCTTCGGAAGAAGCCGTGTGCCAACGTGGCTCAGCTGGTAGAGCAGCGCTCTCGTAAAGCGCAGGTCACCGGTTCGAATCCGGTCGTTGGCTCCACGAATTTTCGCAAGCCCCTCGCATCTGCGGGGGGCTTGCTTGCGTCTGGGGCAAACTGGCCTTTCCCCGGGAGGCAGCTTGGCGAATTATGGCCGATCCTCGAGATCGGGCCGGAGGTTCTCGGGCCGGTTCAGGCGGCCCGGCCTTTCGGCGGGCGCCTTCGGCCGAAGCCTTGCCCGCCTTCGCGCGTGCGCGCGGTATACTAGCGAGCATCACCTTCGCGGGTCGCCGCTGCGCCACCGCTGCCGCAAGTCGCCACCGCGCGCGAATCGCCATCGCGTGCCGCCGCGGCTCCCCGCGCATCTTCCCAGCACCGAGGAGGGCGGTTTTCCATGGAGAATTTCGAATTCGTATCGCCGACGCACTTCGTGTTCGGCCAGGGCGCCGAGGAGAAAGTCGGCCCGATGCTCGCGGAGCGCGGCGCGAAGAAGGTCCTCGTGCACTTCGGCGGCCAGTCGGCGATCAAAAGCGGCCTGATCGATCGCGTGTGTGCCTCGCTTGAGCAGGCCGGCGTTTCCTGCGTGAAGCTCGGCGGCGTGCGCCCGAACCCTGAAATCACCCTGGTGCGCGAAGGCGTGGCGCTGTGCAAGGAAAGCGGCATCGACTGGGTGCTGGCCGTCGGCGGCGGGTCGGTCATCGACTCGGCGAAGGCCATCGCCAACGGCGCCTGCATCGACGAGGACGTGTGGGAGCTGTTCACCACGAAGCGCCCGAACAAAAGCGTGCTGCCCATCGCCGTGGTGCTGACCATCCCCGCGGCCGGCAGCGAGGCTTCGAAGAACACCGTGATCAGCAACGATGAGCTTGGCATGAAGACGGGCTACGCGAACAACTTCCATCGCCCGAAGCTGGCGTTCATGAACCCGGAGCTCACCTTCACGCTGCCGCCGTTCCAGACGGCCGCCGGCCTGACCGACATGTTCTGCCATCTGCTGGAGCGCTTCTTCGACGACGTCGGGTCGGTGCCGGTGACGGATAACCTGAACCTGTCGCTCATGAAGACCGTGCGCGCTGAGGCCCCGCGCGTGCTGGCCGAGCCGGACAATTACGACGCCCGCGCGAACATCATGTGGGCGGGCATGCTGTGCCATCAGGGCCTGGCCGGCTGCGGGCGCCACGAGGACTGGGCCACGCACGGCTTGGAGCACGAGCTTTCCGCCTATGACACGTCCATCACGCACGGCGCCGGCCTGGCCTGCATGTTCCCGGCTTGGATGGAGTACGTGTACGTCGAGAACCCGGCTCGCTTCGCGCAGTACGGCTACGAGGTGTTCGGCCTGACGCCCACGGGCGACATCGAGTCCGACGCGCTTTCCGCCATCGACGAGACGCGCATGTTCTTCGCATCGCTCGGCATGCCCATCAGCCTGGCTGAGCTGGGGATAGATGAGGACACGATCGATGGCGCCATCGATGAGATGATCCCGACGCTCAAAAAGAACAAGGGCGAGGTGTTCGGCAGCTTCAAGAAGCTGACCATGGAAGACGCCGCGGAAATCTACCGCCTGGCGCTGTAGGGCAGCAAAAGGGGAAAGGGGCGGTTGGCGGTCGATGATCGGCTGCCAACCGCCCCTTTTTTAGCATTCTGAACCTGCTTTTCGCGAATTCCGCTGGCCGCTGTCGGCCGCTATTGGATAAAGCAGCTGGCGATAATCACGATAGCGGTGGTGAGCAGGCCCGAAACCGCGATGGACACGCCGGACATGGCGCCTTCCAGCTCGCCCATCTCAAGCGCTTTCGTGGTGCCGACCGCATGGCTGCACGTGCCGATGGCCACGCCTTTCGCAATGCGGTTGTTCACGCGGAAGATCTTGGTCATCAGCGGGGCGAAGATGGCGCCCAAAATGCCGGTGATGATGACGGCCGCCACGGTGATCGATGTGATGCCGCCAAGCTCTTGCGACACGGCGATGGCGATGGGCGTCGTCACCGACTTCGGGATGAATGAAACCGCCATGTCGTCCCCCAGCCCCAAAAGCTTGCACAGCGAATAAGCGCTGATCATTGAAACGATCGACCCCACCAAGCAGCCGCAGAAGATGGGCACGAAATGCTGTTTGAGAATCTGGCGCTGGCGGTAGACCGAATAGGCGAGCGCTACCGTGGCGGGCCCGAGCAGAAACGAGATCGCCTGCACGCTCGACTCGTAGGATTCCAAGGGGATCTGGAAGATGCACAGCAGCGCGATGATGAAGATCACGGTGACCAGCAGCGGGTTGAGCAGCGGCGAGCGCACCTTCTTGTACAGCGCCACGGCCAGCTTGAACACGATGAACGATACGACGGTGCCGATGATCAGGGTTGCGATAAGGTGCAGCACGTTAAGCCTCCTTGCCGGTTTCGGCCTTCGCCTGCTGCAGCGCCTCGGAGGAGGGCGCGAGCGCGGAATCCTTGCCCATCTTCGCCATCACCCAGGAAACGAACAGCACCGTGTACGAGGTGGCCAAAAACACGATCACCGTGGTGGTGATGCAGACGAACGCGAACTTCGCCGCCGAGCTTTCCAGCAGGGAAAAGCATCCCATGATGGCCACGCCGGCGGGAATGAAGAAGATGGACATGTTGTCGATGAGGTAGTCGCACGCCTCGCTGATGTACTTCGTCTTCAGCACGTGCGTGCCCAGCAGCACGAGCAGCAGAACCATGCCGAGGATGTTGCCGGGAAGGGCGATGGGCAGCACCGAGGCGATGGCGCAGCCGGCCGCATACACGCCCATGATCAGGCACAGCTGCGCAAGCAGCAGCAGCCCGTGCTTCACCGATCGCTGCAGGCGCTCAAGCGGCGTGACCGCGCCGTCGAACATCTCGGCGCGGGTTTCCTTGAAGTCCGCGATGACGGAAGAGACGCATTTTCTGATGCGCGCGGCAATCGAGCGCGCAAAATCCTTGGCGTCGCCTTCGGCGCCCGTATTCGATTTCATGGTGAGCGGTACATCCCCTTGCTCGATGGTGTGCAGTGTCGTTTTGTTCGGGGACTCATACTAGGACGCTCGGGAATTTCGCCCGGCATGGCAGGCGGATTTTCACGCGACGTGCATATGGCCTGCGGCGGTTCACCACAGAAGGGGCGCGGGCTGGGCTTTTGCGGGTACGTTCGCAGGCTCGTTCGCGAAAGCGCGCCCTCGCGCGAACGCCGGGGGCGCTGAGCGGGTTCCCCTAATCTTCGCCGACGATGGAGTTCATGATGGACGACACGATGCTGATGACGATGGACGCGAAGAACGCGCTGCCGAAGCTCGCGATGGTGAACCCGACGCCGAACAGGCCGTTGGCCAGCCAGGCGGCCAGATACAGCATGGCGGTGTTCACGATCAGGTAGAAGATGCCGAAAGTCAGGCACGTGATGGGCAGGCTGAGCGTCTGCAGCAGCGGCTTCACGCTCATGTCGATGAGCGAAAGGGCGAGCCCGCAGGCGGCGACGGCCACCCAGCTTTCGGCGGATCCGGCGACGTAGATGCCCGGCACCAGCCAGACGGCGGCCGCAACGGCAACGGCGGTGGCGAGCCAGCGAGCGATGAAGTTCATGCGAGTTCCCTTCCGTGCGTGTAAACTGAAAGCTTAGTGTACACGCTTTCGACGTGAATGAACGGGGTCAACATGGCACAGGGGCGCAGCGCGCATCAGGGCGGACGATCAGATGGGCGCAAGAGGGCGCGCGGCGGTCACGCCGACGGGCGTGGTACGCAACGCTCGGCACGCTCGCAACTGCTGCAGCGGCCGACGTTCGCAAGCGAACGCGAAACCCGGAGACCGAACCAGCAGGCAAGGCCGGCGAACGCGGGCGGACGCAGTGCGCAAGGCGCCGGCGGCGCGGCATGCCCGCATGCCCGTCAGTGCGGGGCGTGCCAGCACATTAGCGAGCCCTATGCCGATCAGCTCGCGGCGAAGGATGCGCGCGTGGCCGAGCTGTTCGCCGACGTCGCCGCACCCGAGGCGCTGCTCCCGATCATCGGCATGGACGAGCCCTTCCATTACCGTAATAAAGTGATGTCGCCGTTCGCTCCCGGCCGCAAGGGGGGCCACCCGGCGCGCGCCGCGAAGGGCCGCGGGGGTGCGCGGCCGAGCCGCCCGAACGCGGGCGCGGGTACCGGTGCCGCCCAGCGCGACATCCTGTGCGGCATGTACGCCGCCGGCACGCACCGCATCGTCGACACGCGCGAGTGCCTGATCGAAAACGAGCAGGCCAAGCGCGTTATCCAGGCGGTGCGCAGCATCATGCTGAAGTTCGGCATCGAACCCTACGATGAGGATCGCGGGGTGGGCTTCATGCGCCATGCCGTCGTGCGCGTGGGGCACACGAGCGGGGAAGTGCTGGTCACGCTGGTGACGAACGGGCGGCAGTTCCCGGGCGCGAAATCGTTTTGCCGCGAGCTGGTGCGCCGCTGCCCGTTTGTCACCACGGTGGTGCAGAACATCAACGAACGCCAGACGAACGTGGTGCTCGGCCAGCAGGAACAGGTGCTCTACGGCCCCGGCTTCATTCTCGACAAGCTGTGCGGGCTGAGCTTCCGCATTTCCTCTCAGTCGTTTTACCAGGTCAACAGCGTGCAGACGGAAGTGCTCTACCGCAAGGCCGTCGAGCTTGCGCGCTTTACGGGCGCCGAGCACGCCATCGACGCCTACTGCGGAACGGGGACCATCGGGTTGGTGGCGGCGTCGATGGGCGCCGCGCGCGTGACCGGCGTCGACTCGGTGGCGTCGGCCATTCGCGACGCGCGGCAGAACGCGCGCCACAACGGGGTGGACAACGCGGAATTCGTCGCGGCCGATGCGGGCGCCTTTTTGCGCGAGCTGGCGGCGGATGCGGCTGCCGTAACGGATGCGGCGGCAGCGGCGAACATGCCGGCGAACGAGGCCGCCGCGCCGGGCGAGGCGCCGAGCGCGCGCGAGCCCATCGTGCTGCTGATGGACCCGCCCCGCGCCGGTTCGACGGAGGAATTCCTCTCAGCCGCCGTGCGCCTGGCGCCCGATCGCATCGTCTACATTTCCTGCAACCCGCAAACGCAGGTTCGTGACCTGGCATTTCTGCGAAAGCACGGCTACGAGGCGCGCGCGGTGCAGCCGGTCGACATGTTCCCGCACACCGACCATATCGAAACGGTCGTGCTGCTGACCCGGGAGGCGGCCCGATGACGGCGCGCAAAGACGTTCTGTCCGCCGCCAGGTCAATCCTCGCCAAGCGCGCGCTGGCGGCCTCGGAATCGTCGGCGCTGCTCATGGTGTCCGGCGGATCGGATTCCACGGCGCTCGCCTATCTTGCGCGCAGCCTGTCCGACGAGGGCTTCATCGGGCCGCTTGCCATGCTGCACGTGAACCACTGCCTGCGACCGGGGGATGCCGACGATGACGAGGCCTTCGTCGCGCAGCTGGCCGAGCTTTTGGAAATCCCCCTGTTCACCTGTAGGATCGACATCGCTTCCCAGGCCATCGCCGAAGGCGGCAACGTCGAGGCGATAGCCCGCCGCGAACGCTACCTTGCCGCAAACGAGGCGCTCGCGAGCCTGTGCCGCCACGCGGGCTCGCCCGTGTCGGAAGGCCGCATCTTCACGGCGCACACGGCCGATGACCGCGTGGAGACGTTCTACATGCGCTCGATGGTGGGAACGGGGCCGGGCGGGTTGCGCTCCATGAAGTACCGCAACGGGGCGGTGGTTCGCCCCTTGCTCGACGTTGGTCGGGAAGATTTGCGGGCTTACCTGGCGCAACGTGAGGAAGCGGGGCTGCCCTGCGCGCACGACGGGGCCGGGGCCCTGTGGCGCGAGGACGCCACGAACGCGCACACCGACCGCTTCCGCGCATACGTTCGCCATAAGGTGATTCCCCCGCTTAAGGAGCGAAGCCCGCAGCTGCTGGACGTTTTGGGGCGCACGATGAACCTTATCGCCGACGAGGACGACATGCTCGACGGCATGGCGACGGAACTATTGGACGCGCACATGGCGTGGACCGAAGCGCTGCCCGGGCGCGACCCCGATTGGCCTGAAGGGGGCGTTCTTGCTCCTGAACTGGGGAGGCAGCCGGCTCCTTTGGTCCGCCGGGTTGTGGTGCGCGTGCTGCAATCGATGCTGGGCCCCGATGCGCGCGTCGAGACGTCGTCGGTGGACGGGGTGCTTGGCGCCTGGGACAACCTGGGCGGCCCGCAGGCGGCTCCGCGCGGCGGATACGTAGCCAACGTGCAGGGAAACATCGCGGTGAGCGCGAACAAGCGAGGCGTGCGCCTGGAGCCCATGGCCGCTTTCCGCGCCCGCAGAAAAAAGTAACGCGAGGAAGGAACCTTCGATGACGGATAAGACGGATAAGGCAGGCGCTGAGGAAGCGGCCGACGGGCAGCAGCCTCTCGCATTCGAGGTCATCTTGGCGAGCGGCAGCCCGCGTCGGCGCGACCTGCTCGCGCGCGAGGGCGTTGAGTTCACCGTTCGCACCTCCGACGTGGACGAAACGCTCGAGCCCGACCTTGCGGCCAACCCGCCCGAGGCGGTCAAAAAGCTGGCCGAGCGCAAGGCCGGTGCCGTGGTGCAGGACGTTTTGAGCGGGGATTTCGTCGGCATGGCGGCCATCATCGGCGCCGACACCATGGTGGTCTGCGACAACGACATCTTCGGCAAGCCCGCGAGCCTGTCCGACGCCAAGCACATGCTGCGCCGGCTGCAGGGCCGCACGCACCAGGTCATGACCGCGGTTTCGGTGTGGCTCGTGTCCGCCCCGACCGCCGAGGACGTGTCGCTGGGATTCCGCACGTTCGTGGACACCGCAGACGTCACCTTCCATCCGCAGACCGACGAGCAGCTGGTCGAGTACCTGGCGATGGGGGAGTCCTTCGACAAGGCGGGCGCATATGCCGCCCAGGGCGAAGGCGCGCGCATGATCGAGCGCATCGAAGGCGATATCGACACCGTGATCGGGCTGCCCGTGGCGCGCCTGCTCAAGGAGTTCCCCGATCTGAAGCGGTAGCGGGGCACCCTTTCGGCCCGCCCGCGACGCGTACGCCCTGCTTGCGGCAACGCTACCTATATTATGTGGCGTTACGGTATTGTCACGTGGGCTTGATAGGCGAATGGTAAACTTACCAACCACTAGGCGCGAGAGCGCCTTATGCTGGTTAAACGCAACAAAGAGGTTGGCACCGTGCACAACGACATCGATCGAATCCTGTTCACCGAAGAGCAAATCGCCCAGCGCGTGGCGGAAATCGGCGCAGGCATCACGAAGGATTACCAGGATGCCGAAGACGGCATCATCCTCATCTCCGTGCTTCGCGGCGCGGCCATCTTCATGGCCGACTTGGCGCGGAAGATCGAAATCCCCTGCGAGATGGACTACATGGCCATCTCGTCCTACGGCAACGGCGCGAAAAGCTCCGGCGTCGTGCGCATCTTGAAGGACCTGTCCTCCAAGATTGAAGGGCGCCACGTCGTCATCGCCGAGGACATCCTCGATTCCGGCCTCACGCTGCGCTACCTGCTGAAGAACCTGCAGGCGCGCAATCCGAAGTCCATCGAGGTCGCCACGCTGCTTCGCAAGAAAACCCGCGCGCAAGCCAAGATCGACTGCGCGCATGTCGGTTTCGAATGCCCCGACGAGTTCATCGTCGGCTACGGCATGGACTACGCGGAGCGCTATCGCAACCTGCCCTACATCGGCGTTTTGAAATCTGAGCTCTACAATTAAGAAAGCAAGGCTATGCCGCAAAACAACAAATCGCAGCTTCAACAGCCCAATCCTCGCACCACCATCGTCGCGGTAGTCGTGTTTTTGGTGTTCGCGTTCATCGTCGGACAGCAGTTCATGACCATGCAGCAGGCCAGCACCACCACCACGGACAAGCTGGTCGCCTCCGAATTCATGCAGGCCGTCGACCAAGGGCGCGTGACCGAGGTCACCTACAGCGCGGGCGACTACACCATCACGGGCAAGTACTACCCGGCCGTGACGGCGGGCAGCACCGCGACCGACGCCTTCAACGACGCGTTCGACGCCATGAACGCGATCACCGCCACGCAGAAGGATTCCGACGGCAAGACACTCGGCGGCATCGGCACCACCGACCTGGACGAGCAGACCCTCGGCGAGCAGCACAGCTTCACCACCACCTGGGCCGGCAGCTCGCTTTCCGATTTGATGTCCAAGCATCCGGAAATCAAGTACGAGGTGAAAACACCCAGCCCCTGGGGCGACATCCTCACCACGCTTCTGCCCATCCTGCTGATCGGCGCCATGCTGTTCTTCCTGTTCAACCAAATGCAGAAGGCGAACAACTCGCAGATGAACTTCGGCAAGGCCAAGGCCAAGCAGAACGTCGAGGAGCGCCCCGACGTGAAGTTCGAGGACGTGGCCGGCGTGGACGAGGCCGTCGAGGAGATGCAGGAGATCAAGGACTTCCTGGCCAATCCCGCGAAGTACCAGTCCATGGGCGCGAAGATCCCGCGCGGCTGTTTGCTGGTGGGCCCTCCGGGCACCGGCAAGACGCTGCTCGCGCGCGCCGTGGCCGGCGAGGCGGGCGTGCCGTTCTTCAGCATTTCCGGCTCCGACTTCGTCGAGATGTTCGTCGGCGTGGGCGCCAGCCGCGTGCGCGACCTGTTCAAGCAGGCGAAGGAAGCAAGCCCGTCCATCATCTTCATCGACGAGATCGACGCCGTGGGCCGCCAGCGCGGCACCGGCTTGGGCGGCGGCCACGACGAGCGCGAGCAGACGCTCAACCAGCTGCTGGTCGAGATGGACGGCTTCGAGGCGAACGATTCCGTGGTGCTCATCGCCGCCACGAACCGCTCCGACGTGCTCGACCCGGCGCTTTTGCGCCCCGGCCGCTTCGACCGCCAGATCGTGGTGGACGTGCCCGACGTGAAGGGCCGCGAGCGCATCCTGGGCGTGCACGCGAAGAACAAGCCGCTTGGCAGCGACGTCGACCTGGCTTCCGTGGCGAAGCTCACGGCGGGCTTTTCCGGCGCCGATCTGGCCAACCTGCTCAACGAGGCCGCGCTTCTGACGGCGCGCCGCAACAAGAAGATCATCACGCAGCAGGAAGTCAGCGAATCCATGGAGCGCGTCATCGCCGGCCCGGAACGCAAGGGCCGCGTGATGGACGAGCAGACCAAGCACACCATCGCGTACCACGAAAGCGGCCATGCCCTGGTGGGGCACCTGCTGCCGAAGGCCGACCCGGTGCATAAGATCAGCATCATCAGCCGCGGGCGCGCGCTGGGCTACACGCTGTCCATCCCGAAGGAGGATAAGGTCCTCAACACGGTGGGCGAGATGCGCGACGAGCTTGCCGTGTTCATGGGCGGTCGCGTGGCCGAGGAAATCTTCTGCGACGATGTGACCACCGGTGCCAGCAACGACCTTGAGCGCGCCACGAAGATGGCCCGCGCCATGGTGACGCAGTACGGCATGTCGACCGAGCTGGGCACGCAGGTGTTCGGCCAGCCGAACCACGAGGTGTTCCTGGGCCGCGACATGGGCAACACGCAGGACTACTCCGAGGAAACAGCCAAGCGCATCGACGACGAGGTCGCGCGCATCATGAAGGAAGCGCACGATCGCGCCTACGAGATCCTGATCAGCCATCGCGAGCAGATGGACCTGATGGCCAGCGTGCTGCTTGAGCGCGAAACGGTCGAGGGCGAGGCGTGCCAGTCGCTGCTGGACAACAAGTGGTCCGACTACCTGCAGCGCGAAGGCGATATCATTGCCAAGAAGGAGGCCGAGGAAGCGGCCGCCCGTGCTCGCGACGAGCAGCTGGCCGACCCGAACTGGAACGGCGGCGTTGCGCAAGACGGCTCCGCGCAGGCCGCGCCCGGCGCACAGGTGCCCCCGCAGCAGCCGCAGTCTCCGACAGGCAACGGTCAGCCCCCGGCAGATGGCGGACAGCCCGCCGTCCCGCCGACTGGGCGGTAGGGGACCGGTTGCCCGGTTTGCGCAGAAGCGCAACACGGCGAAGGCCGGACGAGCGGGAGCTCGTCCGGCCTTCGTTTTTTAAACAGTGTCGCGCCAAGGTGCTCTCTGGTAATGGTTGAAATTTCGCTCAACCCCATGAATTTTCAAGAAAGGTGTCCTCAACAGGCATTTTTCATGAGTGTGAGCGACACATATTTCCCGGGCGAGCAAGTGGACGGTTGACGGTCGGGATAACCGGTTCCGCCCGCGTGCTAAAAAACTAACGCGCCTAAAGGCGCTGGCTATTTAGGTGCGAGATGATATCTCGCACCCACGAAATGCTTGCTGCATTGTTGCCCCGGCAGCAGTATTTTCGTAGTGTGAGCGACACTTGTTTCCCGGGCGAGCAAGCGGGCGGTTGACGGTCGGCATATCCGGTTCCGCCCGCGTGTTAAAAAACTGACGCGCCTTCGGCGCTGGCTATTACGGTGCGAGATGATATCTCGCACCCACGAAATACTTGCTGCTTCGTTATCCCAGCAGCAGTATTTTCGTGGGTGCGAGCGATAGCTCGCACATAAAGAGCCCAGCGCCGAAAGGCGCGTCAGATAATTGAAATCGCCCCCACCTGCGCGGGGGCGGGAAGCGCTTCCGTAGATGGTTCTCTTGTGCCGATGGGGTGCGGGTGCGGCGGCTTTCGGCTTCTGCGATAAGCTGTGATGCGAAACAACGCTCGGGGACCCACGGGGACCCCGATGTTCTCCCTTGTCAGAAAGGCTCAACATGCTCTGGAAATGCGGTTCGTTCGAATTCGACACGCGCAAGCCCGTGATCATGGGCATTCTGAACGTCACTCCCGACAGCTTCAGCGACGGCGGCGCTCACAACGCACCCGAGGCGGCGTTGGCGTGGGCGCAGCAGATGCTGGACGAAGGCGCGCACATGATCGACGTGGGCGGCGAGTCCACGCGCCCCGGTTCGGCCGAAGTGACCATCGAGGAAGAAACCGCTCGCGTGCTTCCCGTTGTGCGCGCCCTTGCCGAGCAGGGCGTGTGCGTGAGCGTCGACACGCGCCATGCGGCGGTTGCCAAGGCGTGCGTGGATGCGGGCGCGGCCATCATCAACGACGTGTCGGGCTTTCGCGATCCCGCCATGGTGCAGGTTGCTGCCGGCGGCGACTGCGGCGTGGTGGTCATGCACATGCAGGGCGAGCCGGGCACCATGCAGGAAAACCCGCAGTACGCCGATGTGGTGGCTGAAGTGCGCGATTACCTGCGTGATCAGGCGGCGATGCTCGAAGCCGCCGGCGTGGCGCGCGAGCGCATCTGCGTCGACCCGGGCCCGGGCTTTGGCAAGACGGCGCAGCAAACGCTCGAGCTCGTGCGCAATTTCCAGGAGTTCGCCCGCTTGGGCTATCCGGTCATGGTGGCCATCTCGCGCAAAAGCTATCTGGGCTGGGCGTATCACATCGACGAACCCGCCGAGCGCGACCATGTGAGCGCCACCGAGGCGCTCATGGCGTGCGAGCTGGGCGCTTCCGTGGTGCGCACGCACAACGTCGCCGAAACGGCGAAAGCGCTGGCCGACTTGCGCCCCTATGCGATGCTGGGGTTGGGCTGCAACGTGCCGCTGGTGGCTGAGCCCGGCGAGGAGCGCGAGGGCAAGATAGCCATGCTCAACCAGGCCATCACCGAGCTGTGCAGCCTTCCCGATTCGCAGATCATCGACATCTCCAGCTTCTACGAAAGCGAACCGGCGTATTACGAGGACCAGGACACGTTCATCAACGCCGTGGTGCTTTTGCGCACGGGCATCGCGCCGAAGGAGCTTTTGGGCTACCTGCACGCCATCGAGAACAGCCTGGGCCGCGTGCGCGAGATCGAGAACGGCCCGCGCACCTGCGACGTGGACATCCTCGACTATCAGCTCTACGTCACCGACAACGACGTGCTCACCCTGCCGCATCCGCGCACCCTGGAGCGCGATTTCGTGCTGAAGCCCCTGCTGGAGCTGCGCCCGGGCCATGTGCTGGCAAACGACGTGGCGGTTGCGACGGCGGCGAAGCCCGCTTCGGAGCGCTACGGCAAGGCGACCAGGATCAGCCGTTAGGGAGCGCGCATGCAGTTTCGCGTCGAATCGCACGAATCGATCACCTCGACGAACGACCGCATCAAGCAGGCGATCGAAGCAGGGGAGCCCGAAGGCCTGGCCGTGCGCTCCTTGCGCCAAACGGCGGGCTACGGTCGACAGGGCCGCGCATGGGAAAGCCCGCTCGGCGGCATGTACCAGTCGTTTTTGCTGCGCCCCGACGTGCCGCCCGCGCAACTGCCGACGCTCAGCTTGCTGGTGGGCTTGGCCGCTCGCCGCGCCGTGGCGGCCTTGCTGCCCGGCTTAACCGGGCGCCTGCAGGTGAAATGGCCGAACGACCTGGTGGTTGCGCCCTCGGACGGGCTTGAGGTTGCGGGCTTTGCCGCTGCCGCCAAAGCCTCCTCGTCCGCCCCGCGTCCGTTCCTTAAGCTCGGCGGCATCTCCACCGAGCTGCATGCGAAGGCCCTGTGCGTCGGCGTCGGCATCAACGTGGCGCGCCCCGAACGCTCCTGCCCGCCCGGCGGCAAGAACATCCCGGTGTTCCTCGACGAGCTGGGGCTGCGCGAAGGCGCGGTCGAGAAGCGCATCGACGCGGTGGCGGACGCCCTGTGCGCCCAGCTGGCCGACCTGTATCCCCGCTGGTGCGCCGAGGGCTTCGCCTCTTTCGCTCCCGAGCTCGACGAATGCTCCGCGCTGACCGGCCGCTTCGTGAGCATGGAGGACATCGAGGGCAACGCCATTTCATGCGGCGAGGTGCTGCGCGTCGCCCCGGACGGGCGCCTGGTGCTGCGAACGGTCGGCGGCGGGGAAGTGCTCGTCGCCTCGGGCGAGGCGCATATCCGCGCTTAGGCGTGCGGAGATTCCCCGCAGTACACGCCCCCGGGTGTGGCTCATCGCCAAACCGGGTCTAGAATGAAATCGAAAAAAGATATGCAACGGGTCGTGGAAAAACGGCCCGTTTAACTCTGCACGTGAAAGGCAATGCGAAGCAATGGCTGCAGCACTTGACAATCGGCACGACGCCGCATCTCCGAAAACCGAACCCGACGAGAAAAATCCCGCGCAAGGCGCTCCGGCGAAAGGCGCGCCCGCGCCGCACAGCAAAGTGGCCCGCATGGGCACCGAGTCCATTCCGCGCCTGATCACCGAGTTCGCCGTGCCGTCTATTCTGGGCATGCTGGTCAACGGCGCCTACAACGTCATCGACTCCATCTTCTTGGGCCAAGCCATGGGCGAGATCGGCCTGTCGACGGCGACGGTCGCCATGCCCATCATGACGGTGTTCATGGCTCTGGCCATGCTGGTCGGCAACGGCGGCAACGCGCTGGCCGCCCTGCGCATGGGCGAGGGTAAGGCCGACGAGGCTGAGCGCAGCCTGGGCAACACGGTCTCGCTCGCCATCATCCTCTCGGTCGTGGTCGCGGCCGCCGTCCTGTGCCCGCCCATCATCAACGGGCTGCTCACCGTGTCGGGTGCGACGACCGAGGACTGGGATTACGCGCGCATGTTCATCCAGATCATCTCGTGCGGCTTCATCTTCCAGTGCATCGGCATGGGCGTGAACAACTTCATCCGCACGGCGGGCGCGCCGAACCGCGCGCTGGGCACCATGATCATCGGCGCGGTTGCCTGCACGGCGTTCAATGCGCTGTTCGTGCTGGTCATGGGCCTGGGTGTTGCCGGAAGCGCCTTGGCGACGCTGTGCGGCCAGGCCGTTTCGTGCGCGACGGTGCTGTGGTACTTCTGCCTGACGAAGGGCGTTCCCATGCGCCTGCATCTGCACAAGATGCGCCTGCATGCGCCCACGGTGCGCCTGATCCTGTCGCTCGGTCTGGCGAGCTTCGCGGTGCAGGCGGCCATGGCCGTGGTGAACTTCGTGCTGAACAACCTGCTGAACGTCTACGGTGCGCAGAGCGCCATCGGCGCCGAGGGCGCTCTGGCCTCCATCGGCGTGGTGCAGCGCGTGGCGACGTTCGTGGTGCTGCCGCTCATCGGCATGGCCATCGCCATCCAGCCGCTTCTGGGATTCAATTACGGTGCGCACCTGTTCCTGCGCGTGAAGAAGACGCTCGCCTGGGGCATCGCCGGCGCAACGTCCATGGCCGTGGTGCTGTGGGCGCTCGTGCACATCTTCGCGAACGAGGTGGTCGGCTTCTTCGGCATCACCGACCCTAGCCTTCTGTCGTTCACCGTCTTCGCGCTGAACGTGCAGCTCATCATGATCCCCTTCGTCGGTTTCCAGATCGTCGGATCGAACTACTTCCAGGCGACGGGCCAGCCGGCGAAGTCGGTGTTTCTGTCCCTTACGCGCCAGATCGTGTTCCTCATCCCGGCGCTGCTCATCCTGCCGCACGTGCTGCCGGCGCTGTTCCCTCAGTGCACGGGGCTCGACGCGCTGTACTTCGCCGCGCCGGTGGGCGACTTTTTGGCTATTTTCACCACGCTCATCTTCGTGCTGGTCGAGCTGAAACGTTTGCGCAAGCTGGAAACGGGCGAGCTGCAGGCGAAGTTCTAGCGAGATGCTGGCGCCTGCCAACCTCGATGGTCGTCGAGGTTGGCAGGCGTTTTCTTTTTGCGATACGCTTCGGGATTCGAATCCCCAGCAAAACTGTAGCAATCGTGCGGAAGGCGCGGCGAATTCCATCGCCGAAATCGATAGCGAAACATTCGCGTGCTACAATACCCGCGCAATCTATGGGAATAGGGTGAGAAGCGCAGGCCGCTGCCCGGTCAAAGGGTGCGGCTGTCTCTTTTTGCTCGGCCTGCGCAGCTGTTTGACTGCGCAGGGGAATCCAACTTGGCCGATATGGCCGGAAGGGAAGAAAATGGAACAGGTGCAGAAGAAGGCGTCGGCGGGCTCCCGCACGCGCTCGATCGTGTTCGTGGCGCTGACGGTGGCCATCACCGCCGTGTCGGCTTGGGTGACGATCTCGATCGGCCCCGTGCCGTTCACGCTGCAGATTTTCGCCGTGTCGTTCATGCTGTTGGTTCTGACGCCGAAGGAGGCCGTCGCCTCCATCACGGCGTATCTGGCTCTTGGCGCCGTGGGCGTCCCGGTGTTCAGCTCCATGCGCGGCGGCATCGGCGTGCTGGCGGGCGCGACCGGCGGCTTTTTGTGGGGCTACCTGCTGGGCGTCGGCTTGGCGCTGGCGGTTCGCTTCGGGCTGAAGGCGGCGCTCTCGCGCGGCGAGGCCCTGCATGGCGCGAAGGCCGTCGTCGTCGACTTCGTGACGGCGTTGGTGTTCCTGCTGGTCGCTTACGTGTGCGGCTGGGCTCAGCTGATGGCCGTTGCGCATTACTCCGCCGCGCAGGCGTTTGCCGTGGGCGTTGCCCCGTTCATCCTCATCGACCTGTGCAAGCTCATCGCCGCCGTCGCATGCGCCCGCGCAGTCAACGCAGCGATCGGCCGCAAAGCAGCGTAGGCGCTTGCGTCGTTTGGCACGTGATCCGGCTGACAAGTTGTGCCGGGCTCGTCTCTTTTTGTGCGAGGCTTGCGCAGTTCAAGGGCACGATGCAAATTTGAAGATGCGGTTGCTGGCGATGCGGGGATGCGACCGCTTTGCCGCCTTTCATCCAACCGCTCCAGGGTAAAATCCTGACGCATCTTTGGGTGCTGACCTATTACGGTGCGAGCCAATGGCTCGCACCCACGAAAAACTGGGCGGGAACGGTGATCCAGCAGCAAGAATTCGTGGGGTCGAGCGAAAGCTCGACCCGTATTCAAGAGCGCCTTTAGGCGCGACGCAAACTTTAAAAGCCCGCCGGCGAGGCCAACCCCGCCGGCGGGCTTTTACGCTCTTACGCTTCGTACAGAACGGCGCCGCTGGTGAAGCCGCCGCCGAAGCCGACGAGCACCACCTTGTCGCCCGGGTGGATGTTGCCCGACTCGTACGCGTCGGAAAGCGTCATGGGGATGCAGGCCGACGACGAGTTGCCGCGATGGGCGATGGAGAGCTGGAAGCGCTCGAGGGGAAGCCCCATGCGCTTGGCGGCGTATCGGATGATGCGCTCGTTGGCCTGGTGCGGCACGATGAACTGGACGTCGTCGATGGTCAGGTTCGCGCGGCGCAGCACCTCCTCGATGGCGGCGGGCATGACGCTGGTGGCGAACTTGAACACCTTCTGCCCGTGCATGTACAGCGCCTGGCGCGGCGCCCCGGCGGCGATGCGTTCGGTCTCCTCAAGTTCGGCCGCGATGGCGGCGTCGCCTTCGTCGGGCTGGTCGAACGCGGCGATGTCGATGCCCTCGTGCGTGAACGGCTGCGGCGCATCGTAGGTGGCGGGGCAGGTCAGCGCGTTGGTGTCATCGTCGTCGTTCTTGATGAACCAGGAGATGATGCCCGGTTTCTCCTCGTTCCACTCAACGACGGCGGCGCCGGCCCCGTCGCCGAACAGCACGCAGGTGTTGCGGTCCTTCCAGTCGACGATGCGCGTCAGGCGCTCGCTTCCCACGACCAGCGCGCGGCGCACCGGGTTGCGCCCGGCGGCCCCCGGCGCTCCCGGGGCGGTCGCGGCCATCATGGTTTCCGCGACGGTGAGCCCGTAGATGAAGCCCGAGCAGGCGGCGTTCATGTCCATGGCTGCGGCGTTGACCAGGCCCAGGCGGCGGCGCAGCACGGCGGCGCAGGTGGGAACCAGCTCGTCGGGCGTGATGGTCGAATAGATGACCAGGTCGATCTCCTCCGGCGCTATCTTTCGGGTGGAGAAACCGTCCTCGTCCCATCCGAGCGCCTTTCGGGCGGCGCCTTCGGCCAGGTCAACGTTGGTCTCATCGACGCAAATGCGGCGGGACAGGATGCCGGTGCGCGAGGAAATCCACTCGTCGGAGGTGTCGACGAGCTTCGTGAGCTCGTCGTTCGGCACTTCAAGCGCCGGCAGCTGCTTGCCGCAGCCGATGATGGTGCAACCCATGAACACTCCTTATGCGAGCCCCTGCGTTTCCTTGGGGCCTTTCGATCAATTCGACACTTGAGTATAGCGCTGCTTTAGAGCTTGGCCGCCAATTTGCCGGCCATGAATTCATTCGCGGAACGTTCGGCGGCATCGTCAAGCGGCGCAAGGTCGATCGCCGCGCAGCCGCATCGCTTGGCGTGCCGTTCGATGGCGCGCGCCAGCAGCCAGTCGGCGATCTGCGGGTTTTTCGCCAGCAGCGGGCCGTGCAAATAGGTGCCCAGCACATTTCTGTGCCGAACGCCGTCGCGCTTGGTTTCCTCGTTGTTGCCCAGGCCCGTGCTGGAAACGACGCTGCCGAACGCCTCGACGCCCTCGTCCAGGTACGTGCGCCCGGCATGGTTCTCGTAGCCGATGACGGGCGTGTCGGAAAGATCGCTTCGCAGCGCGATGTTGCTCACCAGTCGGTCGGCCGAGGTTCCCGGGCGTCCGGTGGTCATGCCCACCAACCCCAGGCCGGGGACCTTTTCCCCGTCCACCAGCCATTCGCGCCCGAGCATCTGGTAGCTGCCGCAAATGGCCAAAAGCGGGCCGTCGTTCTCGACGTAGGCGGCCAGGTCGTCGCGCATGGCGACGATGTCGGCGCTGGCGAGCTTCTGCTCGCGGTCGGGGCTGCCGCCCATCATGATGAGATCGACCTCGGAAAGATCGACGGCGTCGCCATGGCGCACGCGCCGCACCTCGACGGGGATGCCGCGCCAGGAAAGGCGCTGCTCGAGCACGCGCACGTTGCCGCCGTCGCCGTAGAGGTTCAAAAGGTCGGGGAACAGGTGCGCGATGACGATGGGGGAATCGACGGCGGCGGCACCCGCGCCCCCGGCGCTCGCGGCCGTATCCGCGCTCGCGCCGAAGTCGCGCATCTCGGCCGCCGGGTCCGCCGGCTCGATCGGCGCCGCGCCGGGCGAGCAGGCCGCATCGAGCGCGGCCTTGCATCCGGGAAGCGACGTGTAGTTCGCGATGATGTAGGCGCTCACCTGGGCAGGCTGCGCGGCAACGCGCCTGAGCAGGTCGCCGGCATCCTCGACCACCTCGGCGTCGATGCCCGCGTACTTCAGGCGCACGGCCATGTCGCGCCCGCGGATGCCGCCGGCATAGGCGACAAGCGGGCCGGCCTGCGCAAGCTCCTCGAAGTCGATGTCCCACAGCCACGACACGTCGTGCCCGTCGGCTTCCTTGTCGTTGATGAAGAACGCGACCACCTTGGGATCGCGGTCCTGCGCGACGATCTTGAGGTTCTGATTGAAGCCGGTCGGGTTCTTCGCCAGGTTCAGCAGCACGTGGCGACCGGACAGGTCGTAGGCCTGCAGGCGCCCGTTTTGCGGGTCGAAGGCGTCGATGGCCTGCTGCAGCGGTTCGTTCCCGCAGCCCAAAAGGCTTGCCGCCACGCCCACGGCCGCGAGGTTGTACACCATGTACGCGCCGCTGAACGGGGCTTCGATGGAAAACGCCCCTTCGTGCGCGGCGCTGGCCGCCTTGCCCGCCCCGCCGCGCGCACCGGGCATCCCGAGCGAAAACGACAGCCCGCTTGAGCCAAGCTTCACGTCCTCGGCGGCGAAATCGAGCGCCGGGCGGGAAAAGCCGCAGTTCGGGCAGCGCCATTCGCCGAGCTGCCCGTATTGGCGCCAGTCGTACTCGAACATGGTCGAGCAGCGCTGGCACATGGTGGCGTCGGTGACGGTGTTCTGCGCGAGCCCCATGCAGTCCTTCACGCCGAACGCGATCGACCCGGTGCGCTCGCGTCCTGGCAGCTGCGCGGCACGGTCGGCGATGGAGGCGCACAGCGGGTCGTCGGCGTTGTAGACGAGCACGGTGCTCGGCGAGGTTCCCAACGCTCCGACGATGCTGTCCTGGATGCGGTCGATCTCCCCGCAGCGGTCCAGCTGGTCGCGGAACAGGTTCAGCAGCAGCACGTAGTCGGATTGCAGGTGCGGAAGGATCTTCGCCAGCCACAGCTCGTCGGACTCGAAGATGCCCCAGTTGGCCGTGCGCGCATGCAGCAGCGCGGTGGATACGCCCGAGTCGAGGTTCGCGCCCGTGCGGTTGCAGACGACCGTTTGGCCTGCGGCCTCGAGAACATCGGCCAGCAGGTTGGTGACGGTCGTCTTGCCGTTGGTGCCCACGACGCACACGCTTCCGCATCCGAGCTTGCCGCGCAGGTGCGCGATAAGCTGCGGGTCGACGTACAGGGCTATCTTGCCGGGGAAGTTCGCGGCGGGGCGGTGGAAGACGTTTTTCAGCCCCCAGGTGGAAACGGCGCTCACGGCGCGCGCGGCGGTGAATTTCAAGCTCATGGTGTCCTCTTCCGTCGAGGTTTCGCCGAGGTTGCTGGCGAATCGAAATCGCTATCAGTATACGCGACGGCCTCGACGCCTCGCTTCGCCTTGCCGCCCCTTCACGAAGAACGCCCGCGCCGTCCGCCCGTTGCGGCGCCGCCGGCCCGCGCCGTTGCCGTCCCACGCCGCCGATCCCGAACCCGGCCCCGCCCGCCCGCGCGCCCGCCCGCTCGCGCCGCCCACCGGCCGCTTCGACCGCCCGCCCCCGCATTCGTTAACTGCTCGATAACTTTTCGCCCCTCGTCGCGCCGGGCGCATTGTTCTTGCTATAGTAGGCACTTGCGCGCGGTAAAGCGCAAGAGTGATGCGCGAACGCGCAGGTAAGAAAGAAGGTTCCCCGTGAACAAATCAATGGTGAAGGCGGTGGGTCGTGGATACTAGCCAGATCATCTCCGTCGCTATCTTCGTGGTGGCCATGGTGGTCATCATGAGCGAGAAGGTTCACCGCGCCCTGGTGGCCATCGTGGGCGCGATGCTCCTGCTCATCCTGCACATCATGTCGTTCGATGTCGCGGTCTCGCACATCGACTTCAACACCTTGGGCGTGCTTTTGGGCATGATGCTGTTCGTCGCCGTCGTCAAGCAATCCGGCGTGTTCGAGTTTTTGGCCATCAAGTGCGCACGCGCGGCAAAGGGCAACCCCTGGACCATCATGGTGCTGTTCGTCCTGCTCACCGCCATTCTTTCGGCGTTCTTGGACAACGTGACCACCGTGCTTCTGATCGGCCCGATGACCATCACCGTGTGCCGCCTGCTTGAAATCAACCCGGTCCCGTACTTTTTCACCGAGATCATGGCGTCTAACATCGGCGGCACGGCAACGCTGATCGGCGACCCTCCCAACATCATGATCGGCTCCGCCGCCGGCTACACGTTCGCCGACTTCATCATGTACGACGCGCCGGCGGTCGTCATCATCTTGGCTGCCGTCATCGTGGCGTTCAAGTTCATGTACGGCAAGCAGCTGGTCACCACCGAAGAGCACCGCAAGGCCATCATGGAGCTTGACGAGCGCGAGTACATCAAGAACCCGCGCCTGCTGAAGATCAGCTACGTGATGATCGCGTTCGTGGTCATCGGCTTCATGACCCACGGCCAGCTGGGCCTGGAGTCCAGCGTCATCGCGCTGACCGCCGCCGGCGTCATCATGCTCGTCTCCGGCGAGAGCATCGAAGAGGCGCTCCATGGCGTCGAGTGGACCACGCTGTGCTTCTTCGCCGGCCTGTTCATCATCGTCGGCGCCATGTCGGAAACGGGCGTCATCGCCATGCTGGCGCAGGGGCTTATCGACGTGACGGGCGGCAACCTGTTCGTCACCATGCTGGCGGTGCTGATCGGCTCGGCCGTCATCTCCAGCTTCCTGGACAACATCCCGTTCGTGGCCACGATGATCCCGATCATCCTGGCGCTCGAGGCCGACGGCATCGACGGCACGGCCCTGTGGTGGGCGCTTTCGCTCGGCGCGTGCCTGGGCGGCAACGGCACGCTCATCGGCGCATCGGCCAACGTCGTGCTTTCCGACATCAGCAAGAAGTTCGGCCACGAGATCACGTTCATGGGCTTTTTGAAGCACGGCTTCCCGATCATGATGCTGACGGTCGCCATCGCAGCCGTCTACATGATCATCCGCTTCCCGGCTGGGTAGCGAGCAATAGAAAAAAGCAAGGCGGAAGGCCGGAACCTCGCTGCAAGGGTTCCGGCCTTTTGTTTTGACCCGGTATCGGCCGGCCGCGCCCGCAGGCGGCGGGCCGCCGATCGTTGCTATGGCATCGCTGTGGGTTTTTCCCACGGGGGTTGTGGAAGCGGTTGCCCGCATCGGCGCCGGCGGCAACAATGAAGGGCATGGATATCAAACGCACAAGCCGCGGAGGCTCTTCGCAAAGGGCCGGCCGCGCATCATCGAACCACTCATCCGCCAACCGTCGCGCCACAGCCGCCGACGCGTCCGCACAGGAGCGCTACGCGCGCAGCCGCTACGTCTCCGCGGACAAACCCACACGCCGCAAGGGCGGGCAATCAGGTGTTTCATCAGCGCAAACGCCAAACTCCTCAGACGACGCCGCGCGCCGTCTTTCACGCGACGAATACGCCAAAACCCACAAAGCGCGCCGCCATGGCAAGCTGTTCTACGCCCTTATCGCCGTGCTTGCGGTGGCGCTCATCGGCGTGGGCGCGGCGTTCGCCTACGTGAACGTCCTGTCCGGAAACTTCCGCGCGGGCCTTGGCGACACGAGCAAGTACCTGGTCAAAACCAGTCTGACGCAGCCGTTCTACATGCTGCTCATGGGCACCGACGGCTCGGCCGAGCGCGACGAATCGGGCGATTTCGGCGACACCTACCGCACCGACTCCATCATGCTCGCCCGCATCGACCCGGTGAACAAGAAGGTCACGCTGGTCTCCCTGCATCGCGACACCATGATCGACTACGGCGACGAGTACGGCATCAACAAGCTCAACGCGGCGCACGTGTTCGGCGGCCCGTCGCTTTCCGTGCAGACGGTTTCCAAGCTTGCCGGCGTCGACATCTCGCATTACGCGGAAATCAACTTCGACGGCTTCCGCGAGATCGTCGACGCGCTCGGCGGGGTGGAGGTCGACGTTCCCATGACCATCGACGACGAGGACGCGGGCGGCCATTTGGACGCGGGCCTGCAGACGCTTGACGGCGACCAGGCGCTCATTTTGTGCCGTGCGCGTCACGCCTATGACGAAATCGGCCCAGGCGACGAATATCGCGCCGCGAACCAGCGTCTGGTGATGGCGGCCATCGCGAAGAAGCTGCTGTCGGCCGACGTGGCCACGATGGCGTCTACCGTGAAAACCCTCTCCAAATACGTGACCACCGACCTGGGCGTCACAGACATCATCGGGCTTGCGCAGAACATGCAGGGCCTCGACCCCTCGACCGATATCTACTCGGCCATGGAGCCCACCACCTCGAAATACATAGACGGCGTGTGGTACGAGGTGAACAGCACCAGCGAGTGGAAGGCCATGATGAAGCGCGTCGATGCGGGCCTGTCCCCGACCGAGGGCAACGTCGTCGACCAGGTTTCCGGCACCATTTTGGCCACCACGGGCGACGGCAGCTCGGCAAGTTCCGGCGAAGCGGGATCGGGCGGCGCGGTGAAGAGCGGCGGATCGGTGGCGATCCGCAACGGCAACGGCGTTTCGGGCGCCGGGCTTGACGCGGCCGAGCGCATCCAGGGGCTTGGCTACAGCGTGAACACCAGCAACGCGGACAACTTCAACTACACCAAGACCATTGTCGTGTACAAAACGGCCGCTGAAAAGGAATATGCCGAAGCCATCGTCAGCAAGCTCGGCGTTGGCGAGGCCGTGCTCAACGACAACACCTACCTGTTCGAGGAAGACTTCCTCATAGTGCTCGGAGCAGACTGGGCCTAGTTGGTTGCGGCGGCTTATCAGCCGCCG
This sequence comes from Prevotella sp. CAG:279, assembly GCA_963633085.1. GTDB lineage: Bacteria > Actinomycetota > Coriobacteriia > Coriobacteriales > Eggerthellaceae > Senegalimassilia. Next base: position 25,243 of record CAVGWX010000007.1, read on the forward strand.
CAACTCCTCGACGCTGCGGCCTTCAGTTCCCGAACAGGAGCACTTTCGTCAGGCCCAATACGGCGATGTGCGCGGGGTAGTAGGCGTAGAAGAACCACTTCATCGACCGGCCGCGACCTCCGTTGTATGCCCATAAGAGCGGGATGGTCGCCGTGCAGCCGACCAGGGGGTACAGCACCATGCCTACGTTGCGCAGCGTGGGAACCCCGATCATCTGCGCGAGCATGGGCAGCCCGTTTGCGCAGATGGGGAGCAGGGCCGAATACGCCACGCGCGCCCGCGGGCTCTGCACCAGGCGCAGCGCCATCACCATGCACGGCGCCAGCACGCCCCAATCGCACCAGGCCGTCAGCAGCGTGACCGCCGCGAACACCGCCCAGAATAGCGCACGGGAGGCCATATGGTCGTAGGCGTACAGCAGCACCAGGCAAACGAACAGGGTGAACAGCACGTTCATCTGGTTGGATAAAAACAGTCCGTAAGGAACCTGCGCGATGAGCGCGAAAATGAGCAGGCGCTGCCCGTAGCGCAGCACATTCGACGTGTGGTTGTAGCCTTCCACCAGCAGAAACGCCATGATGGGGAAGGTCAGCCCGCCGAAGCCGAACAGCGCGCAGAACAGCTCGTCGGGCATCTGATCCCAAAAAATATAGCAGGCATGGTTGCAGGTCATGCCCACGATGGCGAGCAGCTTCAGCGGGAATGCGGTGATGCCCTTGGTGCGCGCGCAGGTATTTTCGGCAGCTTGTTTTGTCATGGCCCGAGTATATCAGGCGATATCGGCGAACCGTTCGATACGGTCGGGCGATCGTTCGCGGCAACGTTCACAGCTTCGCCACACGAAAGGTGGCTTGAGGGCAACGTTTCGGCGGCTTTGCTAAAATGTCGGATACTTATGCAGAAAGAAGGTGCTCATGCTGTCTGGTGAAATGGAGAAGTTGTACCCCTCCGCCAAGACGTTGGTGAAGGAATGCGTTGCAAGCCGCATGCATGCCAAGGATGCTACGCTGTTCGCTTTCTCCGACGAGGCGCAGGAATGCGCTCAGAACTACATGGGATGGGCGGATTTGGGGACCAACCCGCCGTATCCGTTGCACGAAATCCAGTCGTTCGCCGACTCCATCATCGCCCAGGGCTTGAAATGGGTGGTGCTCATCGGTCAGGGCGGGTCTACGCAGGCCCCCATGACCATCACGAAATACAACAAGCCCGACTCGTCCCAGGTGCAGTTCCGCACGCTCGACTCCGATTCCCCGGTGCGCGTGCGCGGCATCCTGTCGGAAATCGATCCGCAGGCCACGCTGTTCATCATCTCGTCGAAGTCGGGCGGAACCATCGAGCCGCGTCTGGCGCTGCGCGCCGTGCGCGATATGCTCTCCGACCGCATTTCCAACGATGAGCTGGTGAAACACCTGGTCGCCATCACCGACCCGGGTTCGGCGCTCGAGGCGCAGGCGCGCGAGGAGGGCTGGGCCGCCGTGTTCTCCGGCGAGCCGACTGTCGGCGGGCGCTTCAGCGCGCTTTCCGTGTTCGGCCTGCTGCCGGCTGCGCTCGTGGGCATCAACCTGCGGGAGTTCATCGCGCGTGCGGCCGAGGCCGAGCGCGCTTGCAGCGAGGACGCCATCGACAACCCGGCCATCGGCCTGGCGGCGTTTTTGTACGACAACTACCTGCAGGGGCGCAACAAGTTCACGTTCCTCACCCAAAAGCGCGGCCGCGTGCTGGGTCTGTGGATAGAGCAGCTGGTCGCGGAATCCGTCGGCAAGAACGGCCAGGGCATCCTGCCCAACATCGAGATCGATTCGCTGTTGCTCACGAAGGACCCGGGCGATCGCAGCATCATCATGTACCAGACGAAGAACGACCTGTGGGACGAGGGCCGCAACTTCGAGATGGGCCTGTCCTACATCGATTCGACCATCCCGCGCGCCGCATACAAGATCGAAAGCGTTTACGATCTGCCCGAGCACTTCGTCATGTGGGAATATGCGGTCGCCATGTGCGGCTACCTGATGAAGATCTGCCCGTTCGACCAGCCCGACGTCGCGTCGGCGAAGGCCGTGGTGCTCGACATCCTGCGCGACGGCCAGCCCGAGCCCGACTACGTGCAGGACTTCATCGACGACGTGAACATGGGCCAGGTGGAGGTTCGCCAGGCCCCGTGCTTCAAGGACTGCACTGACGTGCGCGCCTCGCTGCGCGCGCTGCTCGGCAGCATCCAGCCGGGCGACTTCTTCGCGCTCAACGCCTTTTTGCCGTTCACGGGCGAAGGCCGCCGCGAGGCGCTGGAGACCATCCGTCACGGCGTGGCCGACAAGTGCGGCGTGGTGTCGTGCTTGGAGGTCGGCCCGCGCTACCTGCATTCCACGGGCCAGCTGCACAAGGGCGGCCCGAACTGCGGCGTGTTCCTCATCCTGTCGGCCGACGAGCTGAAGGACATCCCGCTGAAGCAGGAAGCCGAAAGCCTGGGGTCGCTGGCGAAGGCGCAGGCGTCGGGCGACTTGGTCACGCTGGCCAACCGCGGCCGCCGCTGCGTGCACTTGCATCTCCCCGACAACTCGTCCGTCACGCTTCGCGCGTTGGCCGAGGTTGTGTGCGACATTCTGGAAGAACGCGCTTAGCGTTAAGCTGAGCAGGTGATTTGTTCGAAGGGCGGGCCGTGTGCCCGCTCTTCTTTTCGAGGGGGTAGCTATGGTCGAGGCGCTCGACATCCAAGTGAAGGGCATCGTGCAGGGAGTGGGCTTCCGCCCCTTCGTGTATCGCCTGGCGAAACGGTATCTGATCTGCGGGTGGGTGCTCAACGCCACCGAGGGCGTGTTCATCCATGCCGAGGGCGAGACGAAGCTGCTCGACGAATTCGTCACGGAACTGCACATGAACCCGCCGGCGGCCGCCAAGGTGACCGAGGTCGACCTGAAGGAAGTGCCGCTTGAGGATTTCAAAAGCTTCGAGATCCGCTTTTCCGACGACGGCGAGGCGGAGCAGACGACGTTGGTGTCGCCCGACCTGGCAACGTGCGACGACTGCCTCTCCGAGCTGTTCAACCCCAACGATCGGCGCTATCGCTACCCGTTCATCAACTGCACGAACTGCGGCCCGCGCTTCACCATCATCGATTCGCTGCCCTACGACCGCCCGGCCACGTCCATGAAGGCGTTTGACATGTGCCCGCGCTGCGCCGGCGAATACGCCGACCCGCTCGACCGGCGCTTCCATGCGCAGCCCGACGCCTGCTGGGAATGCGGGCCGCAGGTCTCGCTCTGCTTGCCGGCGGATCGAAACGGCTCGGCGACCGGGGTGTGCGGCGAGCGGCAGGGCGAGCCTTCCGCTCTCGACGCCGCGTCGCAGGATCGCCTTTCCTTCGCGCCCAGCGCCGACGATGCTTCGTGGCTCATCGCCTGGGGAAGCTCTCGCGAGGCATCCGACGCCATCTTCGCCGCGGCGGTTCGCATCCTTCTGGCCGGCGGCATCGTGGCGCTGAAGGGGCTCGGCGGCTTTCACCTCGTGTGCGACGCCTCGAACCCCGAGGCGCTCGCAAAGCTGCGGCAGCGCAAGCGCCGTCAGGGCAAGGCGTTCGCCGTCATGGTCGCCGGTGCCGACGACGCGCGGCGCGTCTGCCGCGTCGATGCGGTCGAGCAGGAACAGCTTGAGTTGACGAAGCGCCCCATCGTGCTTCTGCGCAAGCGCCCCGACGCGAAGCTTGCGCCCGGCTTGGCCGACAGGCTGCCGGAGCTTGGCGTCATGCTGCCGTGCACCCCGGTGCAGCACCTGCTGCTTGCCGACTTCGCGTGCGCCCTGCGCGCCGAGCGCAGCGAGGATGCGCTGCCGATGCTCGTGATGACCTCGGGGAATGTGCATAACGAACCCATCGTGACCGACGACGCTCAGGCGCGGCGCAAGCTCGCCGGCATCGCCGACGCCATCATCGGCAACAACCGCGAAATCCTCTCGCGCTACGACGATTCGGTGCTGCGCGTCGTGCAGGCAGGCGGCGAGCAGGCCATCCAGTTCGTCCGCCGCGCCCGCGGCTTCGCCCCGCTGCCGTTGGCCCTCGATTGCCCTGAGGCGGCGCCGCAGCAGGAAACGCTGCTCGCGGTCGGCCCCGAGCAGAAGGCGACCTTCTCCCTCGTGCGCTCGGCGGCCGGAAAAGAGGACGGCGCGAAACCCGAGGCGTTCGTCTCCCAGCACATCGGCGACGTCGAAAACGCCGAAACCTACGACGCATGGATCGAGGCGAAATCGCGCTACGAGAAGCTGTTCCAGGAGGCCCCGAAGCGCTTCGCCTGCGACCTGCATCCCGAGTATCTGACGAGCAAATGGGCGCGCGAGCAGGCGAAGTCCGCCGATGCGCCCCTGTTCGAGGTGCAGCACCATCACGCGCACATCGCATCGGTTCTGGGCGAGAACGGCTTGTTCGGCCCCGTGTGCGGCATCGCGTTCGACGGCACCGGCTACGGCGTCGACGGGCGCATCTGGGGTGGCGAGGTTCTGGTCGCCAACCAGCAGGCCTTCGAGCGCTTCGCCAACTTCGCCTACGTGCCCATGCCCGGCGGGGCGGCGGCGGTGAAGGACCCGCGCCGCATGGCGTACGGCGTGCTGCACGCCTTCGACCTGCTCGACCATCCGGCGGCGGCCCCGCTTCTAGAGTCGATGGGGGAGGTTGCCGACCTGTGCGATCAGATGATCGAGCGCGGCCTGAACACCCCCTACACCTCCTCGGTCGGGCGCCTGTTCGATGCCGCGAGCGCGCTTTTGGGCATCTGCCCCGAACCCACCTACGAAGGTCAGCCCGCCATCGAGCTGGAAGCCGCTATGGGCGCGCCTGCCGCTGAAGATGCTCCTGCGAAAATCGCCGAGGACGCCTATCGCATCGACGTGGTGAAGAACACGGCCACCAAGGACAGCACCGCGCAGGACACCTCCGTGGTCCTGTTCGACGCCGCAGGCGCTTTCGCTTCGCTGCTCGACGACCTGCAGGCCGGCGTGCCGGTGAAAACCATCGCGCGCCGCTTCCACGATGCGTTCGCGGGTGCCGTCCTCATGGCGGCCCAGCTGGCGAACAGCGTCTACGGCATCACCGCCGTGGCGCTTTCCGGCGGCGTCTTCCTGAACCGTTACCTGGTAGAACACGCAACGGCGCTTCTGCAGGAGGCCGGCTTCACCGTCGCCCTCAACCGCGACCTGCCGCCCAGCGATGGGTGCATTTCGTACGGCCAGGCTGTGGTAGCATGGGCGCAAGGCAAAGCAAATGAGCACGACGCTGAGACGAATTAGAAAGAAGGCAGCTTATGTGCTTGGCAATCCCCGCGAAAATCGCTTCGCTCGACGGTGACGGTCTTGCGACCGTCGATATCCTCGGCGTGACGCGCAGCATCTCCATCGACCTGACGCCGCAGGCGGGCGTCGGCGACTTCGTGCTGGTCCATGCCGGGTTCGCCATCGAAGTGGTCGACCCCGACTACGCGCAGGAAACCATCGACCTCATCAAGGAATTCCCCGCCCTCGCCGGCGACGAGCTGCCCGAAGGCGCGGCGGTATAGCATGGCCGACATCGTGAGCAATCAGGCCGGCGGCCAGCCTGCCGGCAGCGCCGCGGGCCAGGCCGCTGTCGGCAACATCCACCGTTCGCGCACCGCCGACGACGCCGAAATGCGCTCGGAACTGGCGGCCTTCAAGGACCCGAAGCTCGCGCGCGGCCTGATCGATTCCATCGCCAGGCTCGCGCCCGAGCGCGAGGTGACGCTCATGGAGGTCTGCGGCACGCACACGGTCGCCATCGCGCGCAACGGCATCCGCAACCTCATGCCCGCCGGCGTGCACCTCTCTTCCGGCCCGGGCTGCCCGGTGTGCGTCACGTCGAACCACGACATCGACGCGGTCATCGCGCTCGCTCGCATCCCCGGCGTGACCATCGCCACCTTCGGCGACATGACCCGCGTGCCCGGCAGCACGTCGAGCCTGCTCAAAGAGCAGGCGGCCGGGCGCAGCGTCGAAATCTGCTACAGCCCGCTCGATGCGCTCACGCTGGCGAAGCAACGCCCCGACCAGCAGATCGTCTTTGTGGGGGTGGGTTTCGAGACCACTACGCCGCTTGTGGCCATGGCCATCAAGCGCGCGGCCGCCATGGGGCTTGAGAACTTCAGCGTGCTCGCCGCGCACAAGAACATGCCCGGCGCCCTGGAGCAGCTGGTCAACGACCCGTCGCTCAAGCTCGACGCGCTTATCCTGCCCGGGCACGTGGCGACCATCACCGGCACCGCTCCCTTCGAGTTCTTGGCGAAGGAATACGGCATCCCCGGCGTGGTCACGGGTTTTGAGCCGGTCGACGTGCTGCAGGGCGTCGCCATGATCATGCGCCAGCTGCATGAAGGGCGCGCCGACATCGAAATCGCCTATGCGCGCGGCGTCATGCCGCAGGGCAACCCCGTGGCGCTCGCCGCCATCGAAGAGGTGTTCGAAACCTGCACGGCCACCTGGCGCGGCCTGGGCGATATCCCGGGCAGCGGCTACCGTATCCGTGAAAAGTACGCCGCCTTCGACGCCCTGCGCCGCTTCAGGCCCGAAATCGAGCCGACGGTCAACCCGCGCGGCTGCCGCTGCGGCGACGTGCTGCGCGCCCGCATGGCGCCCAACGAGTGCCCGCTGTTCCGCAAGGTGTGCTCGCCGGAAAACCCGGTTGGCCCCTGCATGGTCAGCAGCGAGGGCAGCTGCGCCGCGTATTATCGCTACTACTAGGGGTCGAACTCCGGTTCTCGCCCACGAAATCCGCCGGAAGGGTTGGCCCAGCACAGCAGCCCAAATTTCGCAGGTGCGAGCCCGCGGCTCGCACCTGAATAGGAAGCGCCCGAAGGGCGCGCCGCGCTTTCCCGCGCGAAGCAAGATCGAAACCCCGAAGAGCCGCCGCCGGCGGCGCGTCGCGCATGCCCCTTTACGCAAACGAAACTTTTGAAGTCGGGTTTTCCTCGCTGCTTGTGCAATTCCATGGTTTCCCCGCAAAGCAAAGGTTGACAGGGGAAATGCATAGCTTTCCCGTTTCGTCTCGTTCTCATTCGTGGGAAATGGTTGAGGATCCGAAAATATCCAATAATCGCTTCCAAAGTGTATATTCATACGTTTCGGGTGTGTTACAGAAAATTGTGCAAGCGAACAATTTACTTGTGCAAAACGCCCAATTTTACTCGTGAAATACGTCTTGCAGGCGCACAACAATGGTGATATAACTTGGTCAACGGCAAAACCGGCGCATGCAAAAGGCGCAAATTCCAGGGTTGCCAAGAAAACGTGCCCTGGGAAGCCTCCTCAATACCGTGTCGGAACGCCAAAGGGGCGCACTGCTTGTGCGCATTCGTCGACGATGCTGGAGCATCGTCACAGAAAGGAGACTGTCATGGCGAAGATAGTCAATTCTTGGAACGACTGGGATCCGCTGAAGCGCGTCATCATCGGTCGCTGCGACAACTCGATGATCCCGCCCGAGGAGCCCGCGACTTCCGAGAAGGTCCCGGTCGATTCCGACATGCGCGGCATGTGGGGCCTGCGCCCGCTGCGCACCGTTGAGGTTGGCAATGCCTGCCTGGAAAACCTCGTCAAGGCCGTTGAAGAGCGCGGCGTGGTCGTCGACCGCCCGACGCCTCTGCAGTGGAACCAGAAGATCGGCACCCCCGACTTCACCAACGACTCCATGATGACCTGCATGCCGCCTCGCGACATCCTGCTCACCATCGGCAACGAGATCATGGCCTCCGCCAACTCCTTCCGCTGCCGCTACTTCGAGTATCTGGCCTACTGGCCGCTCATGAAGCAGTACTTCGACGAGGATCCCGAGTTTTTGTGGACCCAGGCTCCGCGCCCGCGCCTGACCGACGCTTCCTACAAGCATAACTACTACGACGAGAAGATCACGCTTGAGGAGCGCCTGCAGCGCACCGCCGCCAAGGACTTCGTCACCACCGAAGTCGAGCCGATGTGGGACGCCGCCGACGTCATGCGCATGGGCAAGGACCTGTTCATCCAGCATGGCCTGACCACCAACCGCACGGCCATGGAATGGTTCCAGCGCTACTATCCCGACCTGCGCGTCCATGCCATGAACTTCCCGGGCGACCCGTACCCGATCCACATCGACGCCACCTTCGTGCCGCTGCGTCCGGGCCTGATCATCAACAACCCGCATCGCCATCCCGACACCGGCCAGAAGGACATCTTCGAGGCCAACGATTGGCAGATCGTCGACGCGGCCCAGCCGGCCCACGACGAGCCGCCCGAGTTGTGCTACAGCTCCGTGTGGCTGTCCATGAACTGCCTGGTGCTCGACCCGAAGACCGTCATCGTCGAGGCTTCCGAAGTCTACCAGCAGCAGCAGATGGACGAGCTGGGCATGAACGTCATCCCGGTCGACCTGCGCGGCGCCTACGCCTTCGGCGGCGGCCTGCACTGCTCCACCGCTGACGTTTACCGCGAAGGCGATTGCCTCGATTACTTCCCGAATCGCGTCAAGGACTGCACCCTCATCCATCCGGAGATGTGGGACGACTAATTGCCGCGTAGCGCTCGCCGCCTAGCCCGGCGGCTTGGCGCAAGGGCACCTATTGGAAAGGGGGATCTGGCACGTTTCGAAGGCCAGGTCCCCCTTTGTCATTCACCCTCACGTACAACCGAATAAGGAGTTTCCGATTCGGCCAGACAAGGCCGGGCTTAGGTTCGCATACCCAAATAACAGCGCGGCGCTCTCTGGTCGGAACCGGATAGGGAAGTACGGAAGGGCTCCTCATCCATGCTACTGGTTTTTTAAGGAGGAACCAATGGCAGACGAGAAAATCACCACGAGCCGCGGCGACGGCTCGGCCGGAAAGGGGTCCGGCAACGACGACTACCAGATGGATCGCAGGAAGGGCACCATCTTCATGCTCATCTCGGCGACGGGCATGGCGTGCGTGCCGCTGTTCAGCCGCTGGGCGACGCGCACCAACATGTTCGACTCGACCATGGGGCTCAACGGCTCCGACTCCGTCGGCGCCCTGATGGCCATGGGTCGCATGGCCATGGGCGTCGTGTTCTTCGTCATCCTTTTGTGCCTCACGCACAAGCAGCGGGTGTTCAAGGAGCTGAAGCTCACGCCCGCGATCGCGCTCGGCGGCCTGTCCATCGGCATGTCGCTTTCCTGCTATGTGACGTCGACGCTGATGACCACCGTGGCGAACGCGGTCATGTTCATCTACACGGGCCCGGTCATCTGCACGCTGCTCGCGCGCATCTTCCGCAAGGAGCCCATGTCGCCTCTGCAGTGGATCTGCCTGTTCGTCGTGTTCGTCGGCATGATGTTCGGCGAAGGCTTGCTCGGCTTCGGCGTGGGCGGGCAGTTCTTCGGCATTGACTTCAACTTGGTGCCCAGCACGCCGGAATTCCCGCAGAAGGCCATCGGCGACATCTTCGGCCTGCTCTCCGGCCTGTTCTACGGCATGTCCATGTTCTTCAACGGCTATCGCAAAGACGCCGACACCACCGCGCGCGGCGTGTGGAACTTCATCTTCGCCACGCTCGGCGCGCTCATCGTGACCGTGCTCATGAACGTCGCCGGTATGGCGACCGGCCAGGAAAATTGGATCACCGAGGTGCACTTCACCACGTTCAACTGGATCGGCGCCGTGCTTCTGTGGATCATCTGCGGCCCCATCGCGCTGGGCACGCTGCTGGTCGCCGGGCGCAACCTGCCTGCGGCCGACTACAGCACCATCGCCTACTGGGAGGTTCCGGTCGCCCTGTTCATCGGCCTGTTCGTCTTCGGCGAGGCCGTCACGCTGAACACCGGTATCGGCATCATCATGATCTTGGGCGGCGGCTGCATCCCGGCCATCAAGTCGATGGTTTCCGGGTCTGCGCAGGCCAAGGAAGCGCAGGAGGCGTAACTTCGGCCCATTTTCCGACTGCCTGGGAAGCGCCCATCGCCATGGGATGGGCGCTTCTTTTTGCGACCGCCCATGAGGAAATCCCGTTGTGCGCCTGCTCAAATGGCGAGGTCGCTCATTGCTGATTGGTAACGTTTGCCCTTTCGGTGGGTTTTGGCTCATCGTTCACGGTATCATCACATATCGAATGGGGTTTGATGAAAGCTGGCAAGCTTTCGCAAGATAGGAGGGCATCATGCAGCAAGGCATCGCTCTGCACGTGGGGGCAGATGCAAGCCGTGCGCATGCAACATCCAAACGATGTTGATGCCGCACCGTTCTGAGGGGTATCAATGAGTATCAGTTCCGCAACTATCAACACGCCAGACATCACCGAGGCTGAAAAACAGAAGACGCTGAAGAAAGTGGTGTTCTCGTCGTTCCTGGGTAACTTCATAGAATGGTTCGACTATGCAAGCTACTCGTACCTGGCCACCGTGCTCGCCCTGGTGTTCTTCCCAGGCGAAGACAAGATGGTGGCAACCATGATGACGTTCGGCGTGTTCGCGCTGGCGTTCCTCGTGCGCCCGATCGGCGCCATCTTCTGGGGCAACATGGGCGACAAGAAGGGCCGTAAATGGGCCCTGTCCATTTCCATCCTGCTCATGTCCGGCGCCACGTTCCTCATCGGCTGCTTGCCGGGCTATGCCATGCTCGGCGTCGGTGCGCCGCTGCTGCTTTTGCTGCTGCGCATGCTGCAAAGCTTCTCCGCTTCCGGCGAATATGCCGGTGCCGCGACATTCATCGCCGAGTATTCGCCTAAGGACCATCGCGGTTTTTACTGCTCCATGGTTCCCGCATCCACGGCCGTCGGCCTGCTGATCGGTTCTCTGTTCGCAACGTGGATGTTCAACACGTTCGGGGCGACGTCGGACTTCGTGGTGAACTGGGGCTGGCGCATCCCGTTCTGGCTGGCCGGTCCGCTCGGGTTCATCACGCATTACATTCGCGAACATCTCGAGGATTCCCCGGTGTATGCGAAGATGCAGTCCGATTTAGCTTCGAAGGGCATGAAGAGCGAGGACAAGCCCATCCGCACGCTGTTCAAGAAGCACTTCCGCGTGCTGGCCGTCTCCTTCGGCGCCTGCGTGCTCAACGCCGTCGGTTTCTACGCGGTCCTCACGTACCTGCCCAACTACTTGGAGGCAACGCTGAACTACGACGCCGGCTCCGCCTCCATCATCACCACCATCGTGCTGGTGGTGTACATCGCGTTCATCTTCACCTCTGGGCGCATTTCCGACAAGTTTGGCCGCAAGAAGATGCTCATCGCCGCCTGCTTGGGCTTCATCGTGTTCACGATCCCGGCCTTCTGGCTGCTGGGAAGCCTCGATTTCGTCACCATTTTGCTGGTCGAGCTCATCATGTGTCTGCTGCTCACCATCAACGACGGCACGCTTTCGAGCTACCTGTGCGAGACGTTCCCGACCGAGGTGCGCTATTCGGGTTTCGCGCTCAGCTTCAATCTGGCCAATGCCATCTTCGGCGGCTCCGCTTCCTATATCTCGTTCGCGTTGATCGACCTGACCGGCGACGCCATCGCCCCGGCTTACTACATGGTGTTCATTGCGGTGCTCGCCCTGTTCGCCATGATCGCTTCGCACGAGCACACGGGCAAGGACCTTTCGGAGGTATAGGCGCGCGCGATTGAGCGCAAGCGGTTCTCGAAACGACCTGGGTTTCGTGCAGCTGCACGAAAAACCCAGGTCGTTTGCCGTTTATTCGCTTTGGCCCGCTATTTTTGCTCCCTGTTTTCGCGTATAATGTCCGTGTTTTGCCGGCTGCGATCGAAGAGGAGCGCCATGGGCGAGGCAAACCAGACACCGAAATCGTTGAAAGCGCAGATCACGCGCACGTCGTTGGTGCTTGCCGCCGCTGCGCTGCTGCGGGAACAGGGCCCGAAGGCCGTCACGTACCGCAAGGTCGCCCAATGGGCCGGCGCTGCGTCGTCGTCGGTCGGTTACTACTTCGAATCAACCAGCCAGCTGCTGTATGAGGCCGGCCGTTACAACATCCAGCTTTGGGCCGAACGCGCCGAAAATTCCGCCGCCACCGCGGAATCCATGAGCCAGGAAGACTGCCGCAAGCACCTGATCAACCTGCTGATCAGCGCGAGCCTGCCCGATGAATCGGTGAACCCCGCGGCTCACTACCAGCAGCTCTTGGCAGCATCGGAATCGGATGCCGTCACCGAGGCGTACCAAAACGGGCGCGTGCAGCTTGATCTGGCGGTGGGGCGCATCCTGAAGCATGCCGGCATCGACATGCCGTCGCATATCGTGGGGACCGTGGTCGACGGTGCTGCCGTGGCCGCCATTTCCGAAGGGCGCGACGTGCGCGAGCTTGCCGCCGAGCTGCTGCGCGATGTGCTGCGGGCGTTTGCGAGGCCGCAGGAATAGAGCGGCCTCGCCGAAGGTCGCCGCAACGCGCCTAAGCGCAACAAATGAAAGGCCTTCGAGCGAAGCTGCTCGAAGGCCTTTCTCGTAAGCGGGGTGCGTTTGCGCAACGGCGGTGTCGACCGTTCGTGCCCCCATTCAAATCGTCGAAGAGCTTAGATGCCGATCACGCCCATGGCGACCAGGACCAAGGCGGCAACACCGAGGGCGGATACAGCGCCCATGCCGATCTTCTCGCCGCCGGTGATGGCGTGGCCGCGGTCTTTGCGCGCTTTCATGTACACGAAGAAACCGGGGATGTAGCCGACGCAGGTGAGCAGCAAAAACGACCAGCCGTTGTACAGCACGCCGACAACCTGGAAGAGCAGGGCCACCACGCCGATGACCAGCTGTGCGGTGCTCTTGCCTTCCGTCGCCGAGAACTTGATCTGGTACAGCGCGATGAACGACCAGGTGATGACGATGGACACGGTGCACATGCTGAAGGCGAAGTTGTACGCGTCCTCGCTGAACATCAGCACGATCAGGAACACCTGGATGCAGGCGCCCACCAAAAGCAGGCTCATCTGCGGGGCGCCCTTGCTGTTCAGCTTGCCCCAAGATTCAGGGAGCAGGTGGCGCTCGGCCATCTCGGAGGTGGTCTCAGCGGGCAGCATGGTGAAGGACAGCCACGCGCCGGCCACGCCCACGATGATGGCGATGCTGATGAACGCGCCGCCCCAGCCGGGAGCCATGGAATCGAACACGTACAGCATGGCGGGGTAGTCCAGCGCCGCGATCTCGGTGTAGCTCATGTAGCCGTAGGGCAGCACGGAGCAACCGATGTAGATGAGCAGCAGGCAGATAAGCCCGATGACGGTCGCCTTGCCCACCTCGTTCTTGTTGCGCGCGCGGGAGCTCATGACGGCGGCGCCTTCGATGCCGATGAACACCCACATCATGATGATCATGCAGTTCATGACCTGCTCGCCGACGGAGCCGAGGCCCGCGGCGTCCACTCCCGCCTCGCCGGCGGCAACGGCGTTGTTGTACACGTTGCCCCAGAAGTCGGCGGTGAAGATGCCGGCGTTGAACATGAAGATGGCGAAGATGAGGAAGATGCCCAGCGATGCCACCTTCGCCACCATCACGATGGCGTTTAAGAATGACGCGCTCTCAACGCCGCGGATGACCAGGAACGTGAGCGCCCACATGAACAGCGATGCGACGATGACGCAGGGCAGCGTGTTGCCCGGCAAGAACGTGGGGAAGAAGTAACCGAGCGTCGACATCATCATCGTGGCGAACGCGATGTTGCCAAGCCAGGCGGACAGCCAGTATCCCCAGCCGGAAATGAAGCCGGCAAGCGGGCCGAAGCCTTCTTCCGCATACTGGAAGATGCCCTTGAGCTCGGGCTTCTTCGCGCCCAAGTTGTTCAGCGAAAGGGCAAGGGCGGCAAAGCCGATGCCCACGACGGCCCAGGCGACGAGCACGGCTCCGGGGCTTGCGACGCCGGCGAGCTGGCCGGTGATGGCGAACACGCCCGATCCGATGCAAGAGCTGACGACCATGCCGATGAGGCCGAACAGGCCGATGCCTTTAGCTTTCTCGCTCATGATGCCCTCCTTAGTCCTCGCGCCAGATGGGCATGCTCATGCAGCGCGGGCCGCCGCGGCCGCG
>CAVGWX010000008.1:0-36728 GCA_963633085.1 Prevotella sp. CAG:279
AGTGGTTGAAGGCGGCAGTCTTGAAAACTGTTGAGCCGCAAGGTTCCGTGGGTTCGAATCCTACTTCCTCCGCCAGCAATCATGCGCCCGGCTTCGGGCGTTTTCTTTTATCCCATCAGCATCCTTACAGCAAACGAGCCGAGGAACGCCTCGGCTCGTTTCGTCGTCTCTTCGCTGCTGGCAGCAAATCGGCTATCGCTTCTCCATCGGCGTGTATTCGCGCTTCTCGCTGTAGATGGACTTGTACGCAGGCCTGATGATGCGCTTGCCTGAGGCGATCTCCTCGAAGCGATGGGCGGCCCAACCGGAAATGCGGGCGCAGGCGAACAGGGGGGTGAACAGATCTTCGGGGATTCCCAGCATCGAGTACACGAAACCGGAATACATGTCGACGTTCGCGCACATTTCCTTCTTCGTGCCCTTCTCGCGCAAGATGACCTCCGGAGCAAGGCGCTCGATGGATTTCAGCAGGTTAAGCTCGGCCTCGAATTCGGTTCCCGCTGCCAGCTTTTCGGCGAACTGCTTGCAAATCACCGCACGGGGATCGGAAAGCGTGTACACGGCATGACCCATTCCGTACACCAAGCCCGTGTGATCGTAGGCCTGCTTGTTCACGATCTTCGCCAGATAGTCGGCAACCTCGTCGTCGTTATCCCAGTTCTTGACGTTCTCTTTGATCTCTTTCTGCATTGCGAGCACCTGATGGTTCGCACCGCCGTGCTTGCGACCCTTCAGCGAGCTCACAGCTGCGGCATAGACGGAATATGGGTCGGTATCAGCAGAGGTCAGCACATGGGTCGTGAACGACGAATTGTTGCCGCCACCGTGCTCCGCGTGCAAGCACAGCATGATGTCGAGCATGCGCGCCTCCTCCGGCGTGAACCGGCGGTCGGGGCGCAGCATCGACAGAATGGTTTCCGCCGTGGATTGCCCCGGAATGAAGCGGTGCATGATCATCGAATCGTTGTTATAGCGCGACCGAATGGCGTAATAGGTGAGCACGGTGATGCGGGGGAGCCGCGAGATCAGGGAAATCGCGGTGTTGATCTCGTGCTCAATGGACCGATCCTCGGCATCGGCGTCGTAAGCGTAGAGCAAAAGGATGGTGCGCGCGATCACGTTCATGATGTCGGGCGGGGTGTCGCGCATGATCATCGAGGCGGTGAAGCCATCCGGAAGCTCGCGTTGCGAATCGATGGCGGCTACATAGCCGTCAAGCTGCTTCTGCGTAGGAAGCTCGCCCATAAGCAGCAGGTACGACACTTCCTCATAGTTGAAGCGCTTATCTGCCGCGTCGACGCCCAGCAGGTCGTACAGATCGTATCCGCGCAGGCGCAGCTCGCCCTTGTCGGCCTTCTTCTCTCCGTCCGACATCACGTAACCATGGACGTTCGATATGCCCGTCAGCCCCGCCAGCACGCCGGTGCCATCAGCATTACGCAGGCCGCGCTTCACGTCGTACTGCTTGTATTTCGACGAATCGATGGCGTTGACTTTCCTGAAGTTCTCATACAGATCGATCTTGTCAGAGTCCATAACGCTTCCTTCCTCACGATTGCTGATGTCTATTCCCCGTTTTAAACAAGCGATGCCCGCGCAAGGCGGGCATCGGTCGGCTGTCATACAGGCGATATGCTATTTGGTAGCGCCGATCCGGCAGATGGTCGTACCGCAATCGGGGCACTTGCCCTTCGTGATCGGCTTGCCATTCTTCGTGAGGCCCTCAACGGGATCCTTCATGATCTTCTTGGCCTTGCACTTCACGCAGTATGCCTCAATTGCCATGATATAACCTCTCTCGTAGCTCATAGGAAGCGCGCAGATACATTTGGAATCTGAGCGCCGATCGTCTTTAGCGCGGTGGTCATTATAGGCTAATTCCCACGTCAGACGGTTACATGCCTATTTCGGCTGCTAGATATTCTTTAACAATTCCATAAGGAATCGCAGATTGCTTTCCATCTTCTCGTCCTCGATATTCTCGGCAACGTCATCCTGCTGACCCAGGTATGCGGGCTTTCCGTCCTTCATTCCGACCAGGTGCATGGCCTGCAGGCCGTGTTTCGTCGCATAAGACGCTGCGCTTTCCTGCCAAAGGATATCGGTGCTGCCCAATTTGACTCTGCTCGCCTGTGAAGCCTTGCGAATGTAGCGCTTCATGCGAGAAGAGGTGCGCGTCGGCTTGAGCGCGCCTTCGTGCTCGACGACGCACAGCTCGCCTGCGCCCAACGCGTCCACCTCGACGATGAACGCCCCTCGAAGCTCGTTTGCATGGGCTTCGACGAACGCTTTCATGCCGGCGTTCTGCACCATTTCAGAGCCGAGGGCCACAAACCAAACCTCGGTCTTGATGTCGGGGTTGCGGAACTGATAGATCTGGTTGAGCTCATCGTCAATATCCTGGGAAGCGCTCGCGGCGGCTGCTTCGGCAGCCTCCTCCGAAATCGCCTCGGAATCCAGATTGCTCTGCTCCATACGGCGCGTGGAGAACGCTCCGCCGTACCACGGGCGAGAGGCCTGAGCGCTCTCGCCACCTTGCTGCGAAGCCTGACCGTCAGAAGGGTTCTGCTGCGAAAGGCCCTGAGAGGCGATTTCCTCGGCAGCGTTGATGGACGAGGCATCGTAAGGAGCAAACGCCTGCGTAGCGCCATCGACGGCTTCTGAGCGCACGCTCGCGGCTTCTTCGCCTTGATAATCGGCATCAGCGTAGCCGTCCTCGGTGTAATTATCCTCCTGGAAGCTCTCCCAGCCGCCGCGGGCTTTGCCGACGGCGCGAGCCTCGAACTCATCGTCGACGTCAAGCCACTCCTGCGGCGTGTCTTCCTCGACATCGTCCGAGCGGCGGAAGCGATCGAGGAAGCGGCGGAAACGGGACTTGGGCATTTCCATGTATCCCGGGCCGGCGAAAGCACCGGACTCGGTGAAATGCTCGTCGTAGTCGGAATCGTCCGCATCGTCGACGTACAGGTCCTCGGGGTCGGCTTCGGGGGCCATGTCTCTCACCAGGTCCTCCGTCACGGGGGCGAACGCACCCGTTGCGCCAGGGGTGCCGGCAAACGCGATGGGGCCGGAAAGCGACGGGTTCTCGACGCTATCGGCTGCCTTGATGGCGCCGGAAAGCGACGGCAGAGATGCAAGCAGGTTCGATTTCGCGCTCGGCGCGCTTCCTTCCTGCTCCTCTTCCTTTGCGGCGGACTCTATATCGGACGAGCCGATCGTGGGGAGCATGTTCAAAAGGCTCTTCGCGGCGGTCTTTCCCGCCGATTCGACGTCGGCGAGCGGGGCGCGCTGCTTCGACAGCCCGGCGACCGGAGCCGGGTTGGCTGCGGAAACCCCGATCTCGGGAAGCGTCACCGGATCGAGATGAGAGGCGGTGGGCGCCTTCCTGCCAGCAGAGGACGCTGCGTCGGCTGCAGCGCGGTCGGCCTGCACGGCAGGAGCGAGAGCGAACGGCTCGGCCTGGGAAGAAGCATCGGGCGCCGGGGCGGGCGTAGGCTCCAAGCCCTCGGTTTCGACAACGCCGTTGGCTGCGATCCCGGCATCGGTGACGTTCACTCGGTTGGAAGAGCGCTGGATATCGGGCTGCTTCGCGACGGTCTCTTCCTGAACCTTGCGGGGATTCAGGAAAGACGGCATGGGGACATCCCCCATCGGGGGAACCTCGCCCAAATCAAGCTTGGCGACGTCAAGCGGCGAGGCCTCGACCGTGGCGAAGGGATCGGCGAACTGCTCGGGGATGTTCCCGAGAGAGGGCGCGGCCTGAGGGGAAACAGGCTGAGCGGGAGCAGGCTCGTCGGCATCCGCATGGTGGGACTCGTCCTTGACAGGGCTCTCAGCAACCGGCGCTTGCTCGGCCGAGGCCGGCATGACGGCCGTTTTCGCGGCAGAATCCTGGTCATCCGCTGAAGGAGCAGCCTCCTGCTCGACAGCGGATCGCTCAGAAATGCGTTCGCCGCTCTCGCTTTCCGGCTCCTGCGGTTGCACCGGCTTTATCGTCGCCCATTGAGGAGCCTTCACCTCATGGATGACCTCGCGGCCCGCATCCACCGCCTGCTCAAGCTCGTTCTCGACGATGTTGTTCGCCTGGGCGAAATGCCCGGCGCTTTCTGCAACGGCGGCATCCAAGGCTGAAGCGTAGCGAGAGCGCTGCACCGGCTTTTCCTCGGCCGCATTCTTTTTCGCCTTCGCCTGGGCCTTGACGAACCAGGCGGGAACGCTCGAAGAACGCTCGCTGCTCTCAACGCTTTCCTGCGTGGGATCGCAGGCCTGCTCGGGTTGCATCTCAGCCTCGATGTCGGCAGGCTGCTCGACGGGAAGAGGGGCCTCCTGGACGGAAGCGGCAACCTTGTCGGACGAAGCTGCAGCTTCGTCCGGATAGAGCTCCTCTGTCTCATCCGGATAAGACGTTTCGGCGCGCATCTGCTCGATGGCCTGCTGCTCTATCTCGCGGGAATGCATCTTCTTTTCCTGAGCGGCGCGATTCTGAGCCTCAAGCTTCTCAAGGTTGCGCTCGACTTCTTCGGCGCTCATTCCGCTCACCGGCTTGCCGGACAGTGCGGCGATGGCGGCCTTCGCCGTGGCCAAATCGCCCGATGAATCGGGCGAGGAGCCGTTGCCGCCCGAATAAACGAAGTCGGCGCCCTCGGGAATCAGATCGCTTTCCCACGCCGCCGCCTCGCCGTGCATGATTGCATCTTCGCGCTCGGCAAGCTCGGCCTCGCTTATACGGCCCGCACCGACGCGGCGAGCGAGCTCGAGCACGGCGGCGACGCCGGAGGCGTTGTTGTTCGCGCCCTCGTTGTAGGGGGCGGTCTTGTGCAGCGCGCCGATGATGCAAGGCAACGCCGCCAAAAGCAAAGCGATCACCGTCAAAACGGTGAAGAGGACCGGAAGGATGCCCGAAGCGTTGCCCAGAGCGACGCAGCGGATGAGAAGCAGGATCGGAAGCGCCGCAGCACCGGCTATCGAAGCTTTGACGACCAGGGGGAGCACCTGAGGAAGAGGCCCTTGCAGCTCCTGCTGGACCTTGCCGCTGTCATAGCGAGCGACGACGACGATCTTTCGGCGGCGGGAGCTTGACCCCTCGTCCGGTGCGCCGGGATCGTACTTCGCAACCACGTTCTGGCTTACTCCTCTGCCGAGAAGCTTAGACAGGATCGGCCTATCAAGCTCCTCGCAGATAAGAAGCGCCGCAGCCGCCAGCGTAACCAACACGCCGACGATTCCCAACACCGGCACGATCAAGGACAGCAACGCGAACACCGCTGCTGCGCCGCCGCAGATCATGCGCGGAAGATCGGCGTCGCCGACTCCGGTGAAGTCCTCGATGGACGCAGGGAGGCCCGCGTCTTTTTGAAATTGCTCGGTGATATAGAGCGCAGCTTGCTGCTCTTCTTCGGTGCCCGCCGGGCGGGGGCCGACCTCTTGAGACAAGTACGCGATGTGTTCTTTCATATCCGGCATATGCTTGCCTTTCACTTCTCTGCCCTACAAAGGCGTATTTGGATTGAAGTATACGCTATTTGACCTCAACGCCCAAAAACTCCCGTATAGCGGCATCACGCATGCCAGCCTGCGATTTTGAGCCAAGCGCTGTTTTCCAAGGAGGGGATGTTTCACGTGAAACATCCCCTCGCAAGCAAGTTCGCCATCTCCCCTCGGCACGCTTATTCCGCTACGCCCTCATACGCCTGTTCAAGCTCCCTTGCGATCTCCGCGCAAGGCATGACTCGAATCGTTTTGCTGGGGAGGGAATTCAGGAAGGCCTTTCCGTATCCCTTCGATACCAGGCGATGGTCCGCCAATATCAGCACGCCGCTATCGTCGGCCTTTCGGATAAGCCTTCCCGCTGCCTGCTTCACCTCAAGGACCGCCGCGGGAAGCACGTAGTGCCTCCATGCCTGGCTGTCACGTGCGGCGCGCTCGCACGAAAGAGGGTCCGACGGCTTTGCAAACGGCAGCTTCGGGATGATCACGCCGCGCAGCGTCGCGCCCGGAGCATCGAAACCCTCCCAAAAGCTCTTCAAAGCGAACAACGACAGGTGCTCATCCTTCAGGAAATCGTCTTTCAGGCCCTTTACCGACACGCCCCATTTCTGACACACCAGCCGCAGGTCGTCCTTCTTCAACTCAGGCTGAACAACGTCGAAGCACGTTTCCATCTCGCGCCTGTTCGTGAACAACGTGAGCATCGATCCTCTCTGGGCCCGATGCGCGGCCACGAGCAGCTTCTGCAGCTTCGCGAGGTATGCCGGCTCATTCGGTTCCGGCATGTCGCTTGCAACATACACCGTCATGTTCTTGTCGAAATCGTAGCTCGAATCAAGCTGCAAGCTGTCATAAGCGGAATACTCGGACGAGCCCAGCCCCATTGCGTTCACGTAGCTGTCGAAGGTTCCGTTTACCGAAAGGGTGGCCGATGCGAAGACCACGGAGTGCGTCTTCGCGAACAGCGTATCGTTGAGTTTTTCGCCAACGCTTACCGGAAGCGCGGAGAGCTTTTCGGCGACCTTGTCCTTCTTTTTGTTCAGCGTCGCCGCGTACGCGTAGGCTTCGCTCGGCGACTCAAGGATCACCTCGACCGCGTTGATCTGCTCCTTCAAGCTCAGGGCAACCGACGCGATATCCGCCTGCGACGAGGCGGCGCCTTCGATACCCTCCAGATAGGCAACAAGCCCCTGAGCGCTCTTCACGAGCTCTTCGGCAGCTTCTCGCATCGCGATCGCCTTCTGCTTTACGTCGCCAAAGGTAGCCGAAGAGCGGATGTCGTCGTTGATCCACAGCTCAACCGACTCGTATCCTCGACCGCGCCTGCTTCCGTCGAAGAAAAGCAGGCCCTTCATGCTCGAGCAAAGCTCTTCGGCCCCCTGGCGATAAGCCTCGCCCGCCGATTTTCCCTTGCCGGTAAGCGCAAAGAAAAGATTCTCGTCCTCTTCCTTGCTGCCGTTGAGCGTCACGCGGCGCTCCGCCTTCGAAAAGACGTTCCGGCGCGCATCCTCGGCAGATACCTTCTGAGCAACACGCAATATCTCCTCGGCACTCAGCTCAACCGAGAACGCGCGACGGGCTTCCTGCTCCGCGCCATGAGCCTCGTCGATGGCCCAATAGCGAAGCGGCGGCAGCAAACCTCCATCAGCAGCCAAGTCGCAAAAGAGCAGGCTATGATTCGTGACGACGATGTCCGCCGCCTCTGCGCGCTTGCGTGCTCCGTGCACGAAGCACGATGTCCCGAAGTACGGGCACTTACGGCGCAGGCAATCCCTGCTCGTCGTGGTGATCATCGGACGGGGGAGCAGACGGTAGTCTATTTTCAGGCCATCCATATCGTCATAGGCCGTCTGCTCGACGAACGAAAGGAGGGCGGCCATGGCAGGCGCCTGAGACTGCACGCGCCCCTGCACTTCCCTCGTCGCCGCGCCATCCTGGACAAGATTCGATATCCTGCGCAGGCACGGATAATGGGAGAACCCCTTCAGGGGTGCACACGTCAACTCCGGTGCATTTGGATCGTTTTCGCGCAAGGAACGGGATAGGCTCGGTATCTCCTTGTACACCAGCTGGTCGAGCAGGGCGTTCGTTTTCGTCGCCACGCCGACTCCGATGCCGTTCGCCTGAGCCATCATGGCAAGAGGAACCAAATACGCCATCGATTTGCCGACACCGGTCCCCGCCTCAACCAAGAGGTTCTTTCCGGAATCTATCGCGTCTCTCACCGCAAGGCTCATACGACGCTGCTCTTCCCGCGGCTCATAGGAGTCGTATAGGTTGCCGACCAGACCCTCTTTCGTGAACGCCTGCTCTATAGCCTCTCTTGACGGAGTCGCCAGATGCTGCAGAGGGTCGGAGCTTATCGATTCCGCATCGCACTTCGGCCTGTTTTCCACTTTGCGAAGGCGATCGCGTCGAAGGTTGCGCACCGAGAATAAATCGAGCGGGGAGGTGGCCCACCCAAGCTGGCCTTCGCCGGATTCATATGCCGGCAAGCTCTTCTCGATTGCCACCCGATCTTCGCAGCCGCCTTCCTCTCCTGTCGGCAAACCCCTTTCCCCTCGAGCGAAATGATCGAACACGACCTGCGTCGGCCATTCTTCCTCAGGAGCCAAGGAGGCGATCTTGGCAACGAGAGGCATAGGCATCTGGGATACCGCTGCGAGCAGAATACGGAATATCGCGCAGGTCGCCGCCACATCGTCATCGGCCCTGTGCGTCGACACCGGAGCGCCGAAGGCTTTCACCAGGTCGATAAGACGATGAGATTTCAAGCGGGGAAGCGCTATCCTCGCCATGTCGAGGGAGTCGAGCCAGGTGTTTTGCAGCAGGGGATACCCCTCGGGATGCCTCGTCGTGAACGTGCGATCGAAGTTGGCGTTGTGGGCGACCACCTTCGCATCGCCGACGAACGCCGCCAACCCGGCAAGCGCCTCGCCCGGAGACGGTGCCGTGGCGACGTCTTCATCATGGATGTTAGTGAGATGAGCGACATCTTCGGGGATAGGCTTCCCGGGGTTCACGAACGTGACATACCAATCCACGATCTTGCCGCAGTCCATCCGCGCGGCGGCAATCTGGGTCAGCTCATCATGATTGAATGAGAAACCCGTTGTCTCCGTATCGATCACCACGATGTTGCGATCAAGCTCCCCAAAATCTTCCCGTTGGGCAATTTCAGGCAAAGCCTCGTATCTCTCGATGATTTCTTCCGGGGTTCCATCGCATATGAATGAAAGCAGGTTACCTTGCACGTCCGCGCTCCATCAATCCGTACCGCGAATGCCTTGTTCGCGATATGCTCTTTTGCAACCTTGTTATTGTATGACAGCTTGCATTCAGGCTCCCTCAACCCCTCACCTTTTCCGTGTTTATGTTAGGCTGCTGTTGCGATTCACTGCAAAGGAGAAGCAATGGCTGACGACTGCTATTTCGGCACGTATGCGCGATTCGAGACAACCGGCAAAAAAGACGCCGCGATCCTTTTGGGCTCCGACTGCATCGTGGGGGAATTCCTCGATGTGCAATTCAGGCCCCACGAAGGGTTGACGAAGGCATGGCTCGTCAACCCTTATGGAAGCGATGTCGGCTACCTTGATCCCTCGATCTCCCATAAGCTGAATGTGCTTGCCGTGCGCGGGTGGGCCATCAAGGCCCTGCTTGCTTTCGTCGCCTACACCGATGAACCGGAGCCGGGCCATTACTGGGGGCAAGTCGCCATCATCTGCTTCGAGCCGCTCAGCAGCGATGCGTTCGACTCTTTCGCCGCCGGCGTGTCGAAAATGCTCGGGCGAGGCATCCGGCCGCGCATCGATCTTTCGAGCCAGGCTATCGCGCACGTCATCGAATCGAAGGGGACTTGGCAACCCTCCGATCGCTCTCCTTTGCCGGAAAAAGACAAGCATACGGTCATCTTGAAGAAGCAGTGCAGCTTCATGGACAGCATGGTCCAACAAGGTCGCGCGGGGAACAAAGGCTGTTACGCCATCAGCTGGGCATTTCTTCTCGTGGTGGTTGCCGCCATCCTCTTCGGCTTGAAATCCTGTGGAGCGTTCTGACCCGGACGCCATTCCGAAAGCACGCAAAAGACGAAGACCGCTGCTTATCAGCGGTCTTCGTCTTTCAAAGCCTCTATCAGTTGCTCCCAAAGCCCTCAGTACGTCTGCTCCTCCAAGGCAAACTCGATAAGCTTCGTGCAAAGCTCGGGAAAACTCATCCCAGCCGCGCTCGCCGCATCGGGAAGCAGGGACGTGGCCGTCATGCCGGGAATGGTGTTGGTCTCCAAAACCCAAAACGCCCCGTTCTCCTCCATCAGGAAATCAGACCGGGAGGTGCCGCTGCAGGAGAGAGCCTTATGGGCGGCGACGGCTGCATCTTTGAGGCGGTCCGCAATTTCGTCAGGTATATGAGCCGGGCAAATGTGCTGAGATCCACCAGGCGCATACTTCGACTCGAAGTCGTAGAAGTCGCTCTTCGGCACAATCTCGATAACGGGGAACGCGGTCGCTTCCTTGTTTCCAAGAACCGCCACGGTGAATTCGCGGCCCTTGATATAGCGCTCGATCAGCACCTCGGAATCGATCTCAAACGCTTTTTCGAGGGCGGCGGCGATCTCCTCCTCACCCTCGACTATGAACACGCCGATGGCGCTCCCTTCGGTCGCCGGCTTCACGACAAGGGCGCTCCCAAGCTGCTCCACCACTTTCGCGACGTCGACGGGATCGTTCTTGAATACCGTTAAAGACGGGGGGGTGGGGACGCCGTTGCGCTCGTAAAAGATCTTCGTCTTCGATTTGTCCATCGCCAGGGCGCTCGACCACACCCCGGAACAGGTGTAGGGAATGCCGAGAACGTCCAGCAGACCCTGAATCGTTCCATCCTCACCGAACTTTCCGTGCATGCACAGAAAGGCGACATCGAAGGACTCGTCGATCAGCTTCTTCAGATCATCCTTGTTCGCGGGATCGATCGCAGTGACTGGAAAACCAGCAGCCTCAAGCGCCTCTTGGGCCCCTTTGCCCGATGCAAGGGAAATCTCCCTCTCGTTGCTTTTTCCGCCAGCAAGAAGGGCAACCCGGCATTGGGAAGGATCGAGAGCTGCCATGCGTTCCTCTTTCTCTCAGACAACGTTACCTGCAGTATAGCAAACCAGCAGATGCAGCTTCCGAACCCGATCGACCTTGGCATTTGTTTCACGTGAAACAGGTATAATGCCCCCTATGAACAAACCGATCAAAGCATATTCCTACGATGAACTTGCCTTCTGCTTGAAAGAGCTCGGCCAGCCAGCTTTCAGAGCCAAGCAGGTCTTCGAATGGCTGTACGGAAAGTTTGCCCAAGACTACGAGGAGATGACCAACCTCCCCTCAGCCCTTCGGGCGCAGCTTGCTGTCGAGCATCCTCTCTACGTGCCAACGGTTCTCGAGGAGGCCGTATCGGGCGACGGTACCCGAAAATACCTGCTCTCATACCATGACGGCGTTGTCGTCGAGACGGTGGCTATTCCCTCAAGGAACGACGAGAGACTCACGGTCTGCTTCTCCACGCAAGCTGGGTGCCCCATGGCATGTTCTTTCTGCGCCACTGGCAAGGAAGGTCTTATCAGGAATCTCACGCCGGGCGAGATCGCCGACCAAATCCTCGTCGTTCAAAAAAAGATGGGCAGGCGCGTAACGAACGTCGTCGGAATGGGGCAGGGTGAGCCTTTCCTGAACTATCAGAACGTTCTCGCGGCTCTGCGCATAATCAACCACCCGAAAGGGCTTGGTATCGGGGCCCGCCATATTTGCGTATCGACCTGCGGGGTGATACCCGGCATCGATGCGTTCTCGGACGAGCCGGAGCAATTCACCCTGGCGGTGTCCCTCCATGCAGCGAGACAGGATGTCCGCCTTGCCTTGATGCCGAAGACGACCGCCTTTCCGCTCGATGGCCTCAAAGAGCACCTTGAACGCTATATCGCGAAGACCAACCGCCGCGTCACCTTCGAATATATCATGATCAAAGGGGTCAACGACGCCGGAAGCGATCTTGATGCCCTGCTCTCGTTCTGCGGCGGCCTGCTATGCCACGTCAACCTCATCCCCATCAATGCCATCCCCGAATCGCCGTTTAAACCAAGCGACCCCGAAACGGTCGACAAATGGATCGCGGCTATCAACAAAGCGGGTATCGAGGCGACGCTCAGGGATTCGCGAGGATCGGATATAGCCGGCGCGTGCGGCCAGTTGAAAAACACATACGCGAAGGCGATCGACTAACCCCCTCGCGCCTACCCTTTACTTTCAACAAAGCAAACAGCCCGCCGATGCTCATCTGCGGGCTGTTTGCTATGCAAAAGATATTATGTCATCTAAGCAAGATTCGATGCCAGGATACCCTTGAATAGACGCTCAAGATCTTCCTCATCCTTGAATTCGATCTCAATCTTGTTTTTACCATTCAGCGATTTCACGCGAACGTTGGTATCAAGCACATCCTTCAAGGTTCGGGCAACCTTCTTGTATTCCTTCGGAACGGGAGTGCGCGGCTTCGAGCCATCGCTTTTCTTCCCGGAGAAAAGCCGGGCCAGGGACTCCGCCTCGCGCACGCTGAGCTTTTCCTCGATCAGCTTCTTCGTTAAGCGATCGCGGCCTTCTTTGGTGGGGATCGAGAGGATCGCCCTGGCGTGCCCAGCCGAGATCTTCTCCTCGAACAGCAGCTGCTGGGCTTCTTCAGGAAGCTCAAGCAGGCGCAGGGCATTCGCAACCGTCGAACGACCCTTCGACATCGCCTGAGCCACTTCCGCCTGCGTCATGTTCAAGCGTTCCATCATGCGGCGATAACCATAAGCTTCTTCGATCGGGTTCAAATCGGATCGCTGAACATTCTCGATCAAAGCAAGCTCCAAAGCCTTGTCGTCGTCCGCTTCCTTGACGGTGACGGGGACCTTTTCCAGCCCAGCGATCTTGGAAGCCTGCCAACGCCGCTCACCGGCGATGATCTGGTAGGTCCCATCGGACATCGCGCGAACGAGAATAGGCTGCAGCAAGCCGTCTTTGCGAATGGATGAAGCGAGCTCATCGAGCTCTTCCCGCTTGAAATTGGTGCGCGGCTGGTCAGGGTTCGGGCAAATGCGATCGACGGCGATCTCGTTCGAAACCCGATCCATCTGCACCGCAACGGGTTCGGGGGCAGGTACCGCAGGTTCCTGGGCGGGATGCGCCTCGCGCTCGACGACGCCCTTGATGGTGACCATGCCGCCATCGTCGGCGATCGACTCCGGCTCCTGCTCCCTCACAACGATCGGCGCGCTTTCCTTGCGCTCATCTCTCGCGGCGGAACGTGCGGGAGTAGGCGATGGCTCAGCGGAAACCGTTACCCGCTGCGGGGTTTCCTCGGGCGGAATCGCCTCATCGTACGAACCACTGAGAAGAGAATTCAAACCACGGCCGAGGCCGCTTCGTCCATTTTTAGCCACGAGCGATCACTTCCTTTGCAAGGTCCATATACGCTTGGGCGCCTTTTCCTGCTGGATCATATAAGTTGATCGGCTGCCCATAGCTTGGAGCTTCGGACAGCTTCACGGTACGCGGGATAAGCGTCTCGAACACCAACCGGTGGAAATACCCTCGAACCTCGTTCACGACCTGGCGGGAAAGCGTCGTCCTCCCATCGTACATGGTCATCAGCACGCCGAAGATATCCAGCGTTGGGTTGAGGCGCGTTTTGACACGTTTCATTGAATCAAGAAGTTTTGTCACACCTTCGAGCGCATAGAACTCGCACTGGATGGGGATGAGAAGCTTGTCTGCTGCCACGAGCGCGTTGATGGTCAACAGGCCGAGCGACGGCGGGCAGTCGATGAAGATGTAATCGTACTTGCCCCGAAGGCTTCCCACAGCGTCTTTCAAGCGGTTCTCACGTGCCATCTCGGAAACAAGCTCAACCTCAGCGCCGGCAAGGTTGATGGTCGCGGGAACCACATCGAGCCCCTCGCAAACATCGGGGATGATGACGTCTTCGATCGCGACATCGTTCAGCAGCACGTCGTAGATGCAATTGTCTACCCGGTTTTTCTCGATTCCCAGGCCGCTTGAGGAATTGCCCTGAGGATCAAGGTCGACCAGAAGAACCTGCTTTCCAAGCTCGCCGAGGGCAGCGGAGAGGTTGATGGCGGTGGTCGATTTGCCGACGCCGCCTTTCTGGTTGATGATGGCCAGAATCTTCGTTTGGCCTATCACGTGGGTCACCGGCGCCTTGTCCTTATACGATTTCAGCGGAACGGATTCGATGACAGGCATTTCCTTAACAGGCTCTTCCGGCTCGATATCGCGCTCCACAACCTCTATATGGTCGATGGCGATCTCGTCCTCCACCTCGTTTGCCTGAGAGACCTCGCGCTCGTGTTCCTGTTGTATTGGTTCGGTGTTCTTCTTCTCCTTGCGGAAACCGTCAAAGAATCCCACGGGGACCCCCTTTCACATAATCATTCAAAGTATACCGTGTTTTGCTTACGGTGTTCCCAACAGAAAAGCGCACCTTTAATCAAGCATGATGAGCCCATGGCCTTGCGCAGCGGCTGCAGACACCTTTCAAAAACCCTCTGCCTATCATCGCCTGGCACCTTACAAAGGCTTGCGCTGCGCCAACCCCGTGCGCCTCGGAAGCTTCAGCATGGGCTTGCCCACCTTCTCGTAGCAAAGAATGCGGCGGCGATATCCCTCCATCTCGAAGGTCTCATCGTCGACGAGCTTCATTCCGACCTGCTGAGCAACAACCAACGCGTGCTGAAACTCATCCTCGTCCACGTTCGCCTTGAAGCAAATGAGGCGGCCGCCTTTCATGAGAAGAGGGGAGGAAAGCTCGAGAAGAATCGACAGCTTCGAAAGCGCTCGCGCTGAAACCGCGGTGAATTCCTCAGGATGCTCTCTCCCGAAGTCCTCGATGCGGCCCGCATACGTCTCAACATTCGGAATGCCAAGCTCTTCGATGAAGCCATCGAGGATCCGAACCTTTTTCCCAACAGAGTCGACCAGGGTTGTTTGACGCTGAGACTCGATAGCCAGCGGCAAACCGGGATAACCGGCGCCGGAGCCGATGTCGACGTATTTCCCCTCGGGGCACGCTTGAAGCGCCTTGAGCCCCAGAAGGGAATCTTTCACATGAAGAAGCATCCCGTCTTCCCAGGAATCGATTCTCGTGATGTTCGTGACCTTGTTCGCCTCTATCACCAACTGGAGATGCTTCTCTAGAAGTTCATCATGCATAGGATGCTCCTCACACTGTTTCACGTGAAACATACTCTAACGATTAGGCGAGGAAAACGCAGCGCTGGACTGACGAAGATTGAGATAAAACAAAAGGGCTGCGCTAGCGGTGAAGCTGGCGCAGCCCTTCGAGAAAAGGCGCAGATGCGTTTACAGGGGGAGAACCACCACGTGACGAGCGGACCCTTCTCCTTCGGAAGCGGTCTCGACGCGCTCGTCGTCTCGCAACGCGATGTGAACGATGCGGCGTTCGTAGGGGGTCATCGGGCGAAGCTTGACGCTGTGGTTTTGGCGGGCCGCTTTGTTTGCGGCGTTGCGAGCGATCGACTCAAGCTTTTCGCGCTGACGGCCTTTGTAGCCCTCGACGTCGACGACGACGGGGTAGCGGAATCCCATCGTGCGCACCGTGATGGCGGAAACCAGGAACTGCAGCGCATCGAGCGTCTTCCCGTGGCGGCCGATCAGCACCGCGAGATCGTCGCCGGTGATGTCGAGGATCAGCTCACCCTCGTCACCTTCATACTCGTCGATGGTGACTTCCCCCACATCGAAGTGCTTCAGGATATCCTGAAGCGTGGCGATGGCGGTATCCGCGATGCGGTCGATGTCCTCATCGGTCAGCTCGGCGGCCTCCTGGGCACTCTCGGGGACCACCTTGTCCTGATCAACGATCTCCTCTTCAGCCATAGCAGCTCCTTAGAACGAAATACAACAATGGGCGATGTATGGAAGCATCGCCCATGAACTTACTTGCGCTTGGTGGTGTCCTTCTTCTTCGGACGCGGCTTCTTCGCCTTGCGGGTGACATCGACCTCGATCGGCTTGACCTCGATCGTTTCTTCCTTCTCGGCATCGCGCTTCTTCATGATGCGCATGGAGATCTGCTGCTGGGCGACGCCGATAAGGGAGGACGCGCCCCAGAACAAGAGAACGCCGGCAGGGGAGCCCCAGCTAATCCAGAGCATGAACAAACTCATAATGCCGGACATCATGAGCGTCTGGTTGCGCTGCGGGTTATCCTTTTGGCCCATCTGCATCAAGACCATCGGCAGGAACGTCGCGCCCGCAAACACGATCATCAGGATGAGGTAGGG
Organism: Prevotella sp. CAG:279; assembly: GCA_963633085.1. GTDB lineage: Bacteria > Actinomycetota > Coriobacteriia > Coriobacteriales > Eggerthellaceae > Senegalimassilia. The sequence goes on from CAVGWX010000008.1 coordinate 15,830, forward strand.
GACGAAGGTGCCGAACCCTTGAGCAAACGAATCGGAAGGCGTCATGACGAGGCTGGGAACCAGGTTGTAGAACTGATAGTTCGCATCATCACCCAGGTAGTTGGGCATCTCGCGAAGAACCTGGAACAGCGCGATGAAGATCGGCATCTGAAGAAGCATCGGCAAGCAGCCGGCGAGAGGGTTGAACTTCGCTTCGGCGTAGAGCTTCTGCATCTCCTCCTGCATGCGGGTAGGATCATCCGCATACTTCTTTTGAATCTCCTGCATCAGAGGCTGGACCTTCTGCATCTGATACGAAGACTTCGTCTGCTTATGCATCAGCGGCGAGATGATCAGGCGGAAGATGATGGTGACAACGATGATCGCCATACCCCAGTCCTGACAGAAGTTAAAGAAGAACTGGATGACGTCGAAGATCCAATTCTTGAATACATCCCACATGGTGTGTGAATCCTTCCTTATGCTAAAGGAAGCCGCCGGCCCGCCCGCACCGTCTTAAGGAACGGGATCGTAACCGTGCGGCCCCCCAGGTCGACATCGTAGAATACGTTTGATCGTCAGCTTCATGCCTTTGACGAAACCGTATTTTCGCAATGCGATGAGCCCATATTCCGAGCATGTTGGCGTGAAGCGACAACATGAGGGGAACAGAGGGGAGATAGCTGCTCTATAGAACGTTATGAGGAACATCGCCGCTTTGCAGGGGATGCTCTTCAACACTTCCCTTATCTCAGCCAAATCCTACCGAACCCCAATGCGCTTCAAAGCATCGTCGCACGACGAGAGCACTTTACTATACTTGGTGTCGCAGATACCCGACTTCGCAAGAAATATCATATCGAAGCCCTGATAGGGACCTTGTAATTCTCGGCAGATCGCCCTCATGCGCCGCTTCGCGCTGTTACGCCACACCGCATTGCCCGATTTCTTGCCTGCAACAAAAGCAACACGACCTGATCGGTCGTGCTGCTTCGCTGGTAACACTATGAGCGTAAGGTACGGTGTACGTACGCGTTTTCCGCTAGAGAACAGATCGGAGATGTCCGCACGGGACTTTATCGTCTCCAATCAAGATCTCTTTACACGCAGAGACGCTTACGACCCTTGGCACGACGAGCGGCGAGAACCTTGCGGCCGCCCTTGGTAGCCATGCGAGCACGGAAGCCGTGGCACTTGGCACGCTTGCGAGTGTTAGGTTGATAGGTGCGCTTCATATCGTTTCCCTTTCATGGTTTAGAGCAACTTGCTGAGTATATATTGGGCAGCGATCGGATGCATACCGTTGCCCTGCATTTTCTCGGGCAACGCACAAGATTACCACATTTTCGCAGGTAAACCACTATACATAGGGTTTCTCAACCTTCATCCACAACCGGTAGAAGCGGATTTGAAAACTCGAGAAGACAAGCCCGCCTCCATCCCGATTCGGAGGGCGCGTGGCGCTCGATTGTTAATGTGATTGTGGAAATTGTTGAAAACAAAGGCATCCATGCGTGAAGCTCTGTGGAAAACATCAACCATCGTCAAAAGTCAAGAAGAAAACCAAGCAAATAAACAAGCATTCTACCTGCGGCTTTTATTTTCATTATGATAAAAAACAGCATTTGACCTGCCCTTTTGCAACGCTTAGTGGAAAAAGGAATATTTATCGGCGCGGCAGCTCGGCCCTATCAGGACTTTCAACTATTTCCACAAAGCAAGGGAGAGGCGAGGCGGAAACCTTCACGAGCGGCCGCTCCCCATCCATCCCCTCAACCCCCTCCGCAAGCGATCCGATGCCTGAATCACATGAAAATGCACACAGCGATTCATAGTTTTCAACAATTTACGAAGAGAAAGTGGAAAACATCGGAAAACAGCTGGCCAGATATATGAAAAGCTTCATATAAACCAGCGAGCAATCATCTATCAACTGCGTTATTTACCCTGAATAGATGGAACTTGGGAGGAAAAGACGGTACACTTTTCATAAAGTTTTCCAGAAATTGTGCAAAACATGCGAACAGTAAACGGGAAAGGCTGCAAAACACCAGATGGAAACAAAGAATCCCGGTAAAACACCTTCTGAAGATACGAGCGATTACGACTTCACCCACGTGAACAGCGTCGCGCGGATAGCTTTATATGACGACCTGTTGAGCGCGCCGCGCGTCACCATCATCGAACCGGCGCCTACCGGAGAGTTCATAGAGAAGCTCGCGGCGAACGTGTACGAGCAAGCGAAGGAAGCAGGAGGGACGATCCCCTATACGGTGATCCGCGAGGTATCGGAGAACTTCATCCATGCGCGCTTCAAAGAAGCCACCGTTTCCATCCTCGAAGGCGGCAACACGGTACGGTTCGCCGACCAGGGGCCGGGCATACCCTGGAAGGACCGGGCCCAGCTTCCGGGATTCAGCTCGGCGACCGAGCCGATGAAAAGCTACATCAGAGGCGTGGGGTCGGGACTTCCCATCGTGAAGGAGTACCTCGAGTTCACGCACGGGACGATCACGATAGAGGACAACCTCGGCACGGGGTCGGTCGTCACCATCAGCGCCCGAGGCGACGAAGAACTGGAAGAGGGCGTTGATCAGGGCATCATGCTCGACCAGCAAGCGTTCGCGAATGCGCAGGACCCCATCGCGCCTGCCTATATGCAACCTGCTGGCACGTACCAAAACCAGGCCTGGCAAGGCATGCTGGGGCAACCCCAACCGACATGGCCGGCATACCAGCAGCAACCTCAGCAGCCTCAAGCCTGGGCAGCCCAGGTTCCGCAACCATATGGCGCAGGGGCGTATCAACCCCAGCAGATGACGGCCTCGCAGCAAGGCCCCATGGGCGTCCCGATGCCCCAAACGGCCCCGATGCCGCAAGTGCAACCTCAGCCGGCATACCAGCGGGCCGGGCAGCCGGGAGCCTACCAGCAGGGTTTCAGCATGCAGCCCATCATCGCAAAGCTCAGCGACAAGGAAAGGGTGATCCTCGGGGCCATCGCTACCAGGGGAGCGCTCGGGGGAACCGACCTGAGCCACGCTACCGGTTTGCCGACATCCACGGTTCACCAGCGCCTGAGGAAGCTCACAGAAGACGGCCTCCTTATCAAGAACCCTGATAAAACGTATGTTCTGACCGAAACGGGGATGCAGGTATCGCGGCAGATATAATGTTTTCCACAAAACCATCCACCAGTGGAATACCATGGTGGAAAACGCGCGGGCAAAAACAAACGGAATAAGCCTAGGCAAAAACCAGGTAGCGGAGGATGAAGATGGACAGCGAAGAGACCGAGCAGCTATGGGCAGACGTCTGCATGCGCATCAAGCAATACGACAACATCGACAAGAACCAAGTCGACGCCTTCTTCTCTCGCCTGCACCCGCAAGCGGCCAACACGGGGTTCATCGCGCTGAGCGCGGACACGGACTTCATCAAGACGTGGATCGAGCGCCATTACCTCACGTACATCAAGATGGCGCTCGAGGAAATAGGAGGGAAACCCTTCAGCGTCATCATCGAGGTGTACGCGTCCCCCGCGCAAATGCAACAGCCCCAGGCCGCACCGGCAGCTGCACCGGCTCGCAGCAGGGATGAAGAGGCGGTGATGCGGGAGGCGCCGGCGGCTTCGGCGCAGACGCTGAAAGCGGAAGACGAGCCGCCGAGGCAAAGCTCGACCCCGCTCAGCGCGGCCGAGGCAAAAGGGGCGCCCAGCACGGCGCAGGGAGGCGCGCCGGAAACCGGACAAGGACCGAACAACGCTCCCGCACCCGAAATCAAAGGGAATCAGCCCCAGGACGCGAACGCGCTGTCAATCTACTCGTTCGAGAACTTCGTCGTAGGCGACTCGAACAGGATGGCTTACTCCATGGCGGTCAACGTTGCGGAAGCCCCCGGGAAAACACCGCTCAACCCGCTGTTCCTCTACGGCAAATCAGGTTTGGGGAAAACGCACCTGCTGCGCTCCATCCAAAACTACGTCAACCGCAACACCCCCTCGCTGAAGGTCGTGTACGTCGACGCAAACGAGATCACCAACGATTACTCCAACGCCGTCGCGGAACACGACAAGGACAAGGCGAGCTTTCGAACCTTCCAGAAAAGGTACGAGGACGCCGACGTGCTCCTCATCGACGATGTGCAATCGCTGCAGGGCAAGAAGGCGACGCTCACCATCGTGTTCGACATCTTCAACAAGCTCACCAGCAAAGGAAAGCAGGTCGTCCTGTCGGCCGACCGCGCGCCGAGCAACATCGACATCGACGAGAGATACAAAACCCGCTTCAACTCGGGGGGCACCATGGACATACAGCCGCCCGAGATAGAGACGAAGCTCGGGATCGTGAAAGGCTACATCGACGAATACCAAAGCACCGCCGGAGCGGGCAGCGTCGACGTCCCCTCCGAGATACAGATGTACATAGCCGAGAACTCGAGCTCGAACATCAGGGAGCTCAAAAGCGCGGTGACGAAGGTCATCTGGCAGATCCAACACACCGACCACCCCCATTTCACCGCCGAGGATGCGAAGATGCTGCTCGAGAACCACTTCTCGGGAGGGCCGAGCAAGCGCCTTACGGTCGAGGACATACAAAAAGAGGCCGAACGCTTCTTCAAGGTGAGCCACGCCGATATCGTGGGTCCGAAGCGGACGCGCAACATCGCCCACGCCCGTCAGGTGACCATCTTCCTTTGCCGCAACCTGCTCGACATCCCTTATGAGGACATCGGGAAGAAGTTCAACCGAGACCACTCTACGGCGATGTACTCGGTCACGAACGTTGAAGCGAAAATGAAGGAGAACCGGGTTCTCAGAGAGGAAATCGAAGCCCTCAAGCAGCAGATCAGGGAGATGTGAGGCAAGATTTTCCAACAGGGGTGTTTCACGTGAAACACCCCGCAAGACCAACCGATGAAAACCTGGGCAAAACCTCTTGAACAAATGAGGGGAACCCGGTTGATGCGGAGGAAAGATAACGAAAGCGATAAACGCGGTGGAGGGGCGGAACACGATACGCACAGCGAAAGAAGAATTACTTTCAAGGCTTGACGTGGTAAAACCCTGATTCCTAACATTTCAACCGGGCTTATTATCACTACCATTAAAATAAGTACTATATAAAGAAAACCTTAAAGACCAAAAGATACGGCCAACAGAAAGAAGGGTGCATGAGGTTCAGCATCAATCAGAGCGAGTTTCAAAATGCGATAGCGGTGGTGCTCAAAGGCATAGCAACCCGTTCCACGCTTCCCATCCTGTCCGGTATCTACATGGAAGCCCATTCGGACCACCTGACGCTGCAGGCAACCGATCTGGAGCTGTCCATCCAGTACACCGTGCCCGCATTGGTCGAGGAGGAAGGCAAGTCGGTCTTCCCCGGCAAGCTGATCTCCGACATCGTGAAGAACCTGCCGGATGCCGCGGTGCACGTCGATGCGGGGGAAGAGGGGGCGATCATCACGTGCGACACCTCATCCTTCTCCATCAAGACGCTCGATGCGGAGGATTTCCCGGGATTCCCCCATGTCGATACGCAGCAGCGCATCTCCATCCCGTTCAATCAATTCTCCTCCATGGTGAAGCGCGTGGCCCGCGTCGTCTCCAAGGACGAAAGCCGCGCCATCTTAACCGGCGTGCTCATCACGCTCGAGGGTCAGACTTTGAAGATGGTCGCCACCGACTCGTATCGCCTCGCCATAACCGAGACCACCTTGGATGAAGCGTCCGCCGAAGGGTTCCAGGCGGTCATCGCGGGCTCGTTTTTGCAGGAGCTCGCCTCGCTCGCGCGGACCGATGGCGATATCTCTATCGCGCTCGCAGAAAACCAGATAGTCGTGACCTATCAGGACACTGTGTTCATCAACCGTCGCATCGAGGGCAACTTCCCCAACTATCGCCAGCTTCTGCCCGATTCGTACGCGACGCGCGCGAAGGTCAACCTCGATCATTTGGTGTCGGGCGTCAAGCGCGCGTCCATCCTCGGACAGCAAAGCTCCCCGGTCAAATTCTCCATCGACGTGGGCAGCCAGAGCATCCAGCTTTCCGCAGCAGCCCAGGACGTCGGCTCCGCCCAGGAAACCATTTCGTGTTCGGGCGAGGGCGAGAGCGTCGAGATCGCGTTCAACTACACCTACGTGCTCGATGGCCTCGGCTCGGTTGCGACCGACGACGTGTATCTCGAGCTTCAATCCGGATTGAAGCCGGGTATATTCAAATCCGGTGAGGGGGAGAACTTCCTGTACCTCGTCATGCCCGTGAGACTCTCCTAGAAAAGACGACGTGGGCCAGTGGGCTTGTCCATCACGCACATAGCGTTTGCCGATTTTCGCAACTATGAGAGATTCGAGCTGGGGGGCATCGGCGACCTGACGGTGTTCGTCGGCCCGAACGCGGTGGGAAAGACCAACATCGTCGAGGGCGTCCAGCTGCTCACCGCTCAAGCCTCTTTCCGGCACCCGACGGGCTTGCAGCTCGTGCGCGATGGCGCCCGGGTTGCGAACCTTCGGATGAGCGCGGAAGGGGAGGGCCGCCGGCTTGACGTCCGGTCTTCCATCGCCGAAGGGAAGCGCACCTTCTCCGTGAACGGCAAGGCGAAGCGCGCTGCCGACCTGAAGGGGCTGCTTCCCTCCGTCGCCTTCACCCCCGACGATCTGATGCTCGCCAAAGGGTCGATGACCGTCCGCCGCAACGCCCTCGACGCCGTCGGATCCCAGCTCTCGAGGAACCATTACCTCATACGCCGCGATTTCGATAAGGTGCTGAGGCAGAAGAACGCGCTGCTCAAAGAAGAGGCGGATCAGGTCTTGGTGGAAAGCATCAACGAGCTGATGGTGACGTGCGGCGCCCAGCTTTCTTGCTACCGATCGGCGCTGTTCGCGAAGCTGGTGCGGTACATGTCGAGCTACTACGGCGAGATCTCCGGCAGAGGCGAGCGCCTTCGGGCTCGGTACGCCCCATCGTGGTTCGAGGAGGGGGCGTACCTTCAGGAGGGCGAGACGCTGTGCCGCGATGACGCCCGCCATGCGATGTCGAAGGCCCTCGCCGCCAAGCTTCCCGCTGAACGCGCCCGGCGCCGCAGCCTCGTCGGCCCGCATGCCGATCGCGTAGAGTTTCTCATCGACGGGCGCCCAGCCGAGGTGTTCGGCAGCCAAGGCCAGCAGCGGTCGATGGTTCTGTCCTTCAAACTGGCGGAGGTTTCGCTTTTGCGGGATATGCTCGGCCAGAACCCCATCCTGCTCCTCGACGATGTGATGAGCGAGCTTGACGAGGGGCGGCGCCGCGCTCTGGTGCAGTTCGTTTCGGGAGGCATCCAAACGTTCATCACCACGGCAAATATCGACTACTTCGACAAGGATTTGCTCGCATCGGCACGCACCGTGCAGCTTCCGGTCGAACCCGTTGCCAAGAGAGCCGAGGAGGGGCGATGAATTCACGGAAGGGCAGCTTGAAGGAGACCAAGAGGGTCGGTCGCCGAACCTCGCTCAAAGGAGAGTTGCGATCGGTCCTCCAGGCGCTCGGGGGCGGCGATTCCGAGACGGCCCGCGCGCAGAGGGTCGCCGAGGTGCGCGTTCGCTGGAAGAGCGCCGTCGAGGCGGTGTACCAAGGCGCGGCCGGCTTGGTGCTCGACCATACCAACGCGGTGTACATCGTGAGCCCGGACAAGACGAGCGATCCCGCCGCGGCGAAGGTGGGAAAGGGGCGCACCCTCCTCATCGTGTACGCCGACGACGCCATGGTGCGCTCGGACATCGATGCCCGTCAGGAGTTTCTCAAGCTCAAGCTCAACGAGCTCGGGGAGCGCATCGACGTGTTCTCGATCAAGGCTTCCCGTCGGGACATGCTCAAGCGCCATCCGTATCGCTGCGAAGAAGCGGCCCCTCGCCGGGAAGGGGGAGCGCCGCCGGAAGCCCCGGAGCATCGGATCGACCCGGCGGCGGCCCGGCGCCTGAAGGAGCAGGCGTCCGATATCGAGCCGGCCACCTTGCGTGAATCGATAATCAAGGCTCTTGAAGCGAATTCAAAGCTGTTATGACTTAAATAGAGGAAAAGTAACGCCTGAATTCAAAACTAGGCCTTAGATGGCGTCTGGTAGCCTGTAAAGGCTATGGATAACCCTGACACGGAATCTCGTGTGATACACTATCGCATAAAGAAGTATCGGATGACGAATCGTGAAGGAGCGTGTCAGTGGCAGCTAAACCTGATCATTACGACGGCTCGGATATCCAGGTTCTCGAAGGCCTGGAGGCAGTTCGGAAGCGTCCTGGCATGTATATCGGCTCCACCGGGCCGCGCGGCTTGCACCACCTGGTCTACGAGGTGGTCGACAATGCGGTGGACGAGGCGCTTGCCGGTTACTGCAAGCATATCGAGGTATGGATCCATCCCGACAATTCCATCACCGTCGATGACGACGGGCGCGGCATCCCCGTCGATCTGCACCCGAAGGAGAAGATCCCGACCGTCGAGGTTGTCCTGACCATTCTTCACGCCGGCGGCAAATTCGGCGGCGAGGGATACAAGGTTTCCGGCGGCCTGCACGGCGTCGGCGTTTCCGTGGTGAACGCCCTTTCCACCCACGTTCAGGTCAACGTGCGCCGAAGCGGCAAGGAATACGAGATAGACTTCGACCACGGCAAGACCAAGACGAAGCTTCACGAGGTGGGAGCTTCCGAGCGGACCGGGACGAAGGTGACGTTCTGGCCCGACCCCGAGATCTTCACCGAGACCACCGTCTATGATTATGACACCCTGGCCGCGCGCTTCCGCGAGATGGCGTTTTTGAACAAAGGGCTGAAAATCACGCTCCACGACGAGCGCGCCGATTCGGCCGGCAGCGAGGAAGGCGGGGAAGCCGCTCCTCGTACGGAGGTCTTCGAAGCCCAAGGCGGCATCGTCGATTTCGTCAAATACCTTAACAAGGGCCGCGAGACCTTAAACGAGCCGATTTACTTCGAGGCGGAAAACGCCGACGGCACCGTCGAGGTCTCCATGCAATGGTCGACGTCGTATTCCTCGAATTCGGTCATGGCGTTCGCGAACAACATCAACACCCACGAAGGCGGCACGCACCTCGACGGCTTCAAGCAGGCCGTGACGCGAACCATCAACGAATACGCGCGCAGCAAGGGCATCCTCAAGGAAAAGGACAGCAACCTTTCCGGCGACGACACGCGCGAGGGCTTGGCGGCGGTCGTCTCGGTGAAGCTGCACGACCCGCAGTTCGAGGGGCAGACGAAGACGAAGCTCGGAAACACCGAGATCCGCCCCCTCGTCCAAAACGCCGTGACGAAGGGGCTCGCCGAGTACCTCGAGGAGAACCCTTCCCCCGCGAAGAAGATCATCGGCAAGGCAACCCAAGCGCTCAAAGCGCGCGAGGCCGCCCGCAAGGCGCGCGAGATGACGCGTCGCAAGAACGTGCTCGACTCCTTCGCGCTGCCGGGAAAGCTGGCGGACTGCTCGTCTAAAAAGCCCGAAGAGTCGGAAATCTTCATCGTAGAGGGCGATTCGGCAGGCGGCAGCGCGAAGCAGGCCCGCGACCGCAAGACGCAGGCGATCCTGCCCTTGCGCGGCAAGATCCTCAACGTCGAGCGCGCCGGGTTGCACCGCGCCCTTTCCAGCGACACCATCAGCTCCCTGATCACGGCCATCGGCACGAACATCGGCGATGACTTCGATGCCGACCAGGCCCGCTATCACCGCATCATCATCATGACCGATGCCGATGTCGACGGCGCCCATATCCGCATCCTTCTGCTGACGTTCTTCTACCGCTACATGCCCGAGCTCATCAACCGCGGCTACGTGTACATCGCGTGCCCGCCGATTTACGGCGTGAAGAAGAAGAACACCCGATCCACGAAGATCGAGCGCTACATCTACGACGAGAACAGCCTTGGCCAGGAGCTTGCGGCGATGGGCGGCTCGGAGAAGTTCGACGTGCAGCGATACAAGGGCCTTGGGGAGATGGACCCCGATCAGCTCTGGGAGACCACGATGGAGCCGGCCACCCGAACGCTTCTGCAGGTGAGCATCGACGATGCCGCCGAGGCCGAGCGCGCGGTGAGCGAGCTCATGGGCGATCAGGTGGAGCCGCGCAAGGAGTTCATCCAGAAGCACGCCCGCGACGTGCGCTTCCTGGATATTTAGGAGAGTTGAATGGCAGATAACACTGACAACCGCGACGACCTGGGCGACGAGGAGCTGCCGGAAGACCTTAAGCGGCTCGTAGATGCAGCGCAAGACGACGCCGAAGGCGGCGAAAGCGATGGGGACGCAGCCGATTCGGCTGCAAAAGAGCCCTCTTCCCCGGCGGGCGGCGCATTCGTTTCCGAGGAGGACAAGGCTCGCTCGCTGATCGACCTGTCCACGGTGGCGAACCCCCACGGCTCGGTCATCGAAGGGGCGAACGGCGGCGAGGGCACCACGGTGAAGGCCGCATACCTCGGCAAGGAGATGGCCGCGTCGTTTCTGGAATACTCCATGAGCGTCATCGTCAGCCGCGCCTTGCCCGACGTGCGCGACGGCCTGAAGCCGGTGCATCGCCGCATCCTGTACGCCATGAACGAATCGGGGTATACGCCGAACCGCCCTCACATGAAGTCGGCGCGTACCGTCGGCGACGTCATCGGCAAATACCACCCGCATGGCGATTCCGCGGTCTACGACACCATGGTGCGCTTGGCTCAGCCGTTCAGCATGCGCGTCCCGCTGGTCGACGGCCACGGGAACTTCGGCTCCATCGACGGCGATTCCGCCGCAGCGATGCGCTACACCGAGGCTCGCCTGGACAAGGCGGCGATGGAGCTGCTCCGCGACCTCGACAAGGAAACGGTCGACTTCCAGCCCAACTACGACGAGAGCCTCGAGGAGCCGACGGTCCTGCCGGCGCGCTTCCCCAACCTGCTCGTGAACGGCAGCAACGGCATCGCCGTCGGCATGGCGACGAACATCCCGCCCCATAACCTCGGCGAGACCATCGACGCCACGTGCTTGATGCTCGACAACCCCGATGTCACCACGGCCGAGCTCATGGCCGCGCTTCCCGGCCCCGATTTCCCGACCGGCGGCATCATCATGGGCAAAAAGGGCATCCTCGATGCGTATGAGACGGGCCGCGGCAGCCTGACGATCCGCGCGAAATGCAAGATCGAGGAGGGGAAGAACGGGAAAAGCTCCATCGTCGTCACCGAGATCCCCTATCAGGTGAACCGACAGCGCCTGCTGGAAAAGCTTGGCGAGCTCGTTCGCGAGAAGAAGCTTCCCGAGATCTCGAACATCCACGACGGCGCGGACCGCCACGGTATCGACATCATCATCGAACTGAAGAAAGACGCCATCCCGCAGGTGGTGCTGAACAAGCTGTACAAGCACACGCAGCTGCAGGTCGGCTTCGGCGTGATCATGCTCGCCTTGGTGGACGGCGTGCCGCGCGTCTTGTCGCTCAAGGAGATGCTCCATTACTACATAGCCCATCAGGAAGACGTCATCGTTCGCCGCACGCGCTATGAATTGGCGAAGGCCGAGGAGCGGGCGCATATCCTGGAAGGCTATGTCGTCGCCCTGGACAACATCGACGAGGTCATCCACATCATCCGCTCCTCGCAGACCGACAAGGAGGCGGCATCCCGCTTGACCGAGCGCTTCGGCCTGACCGACAAGCAGACGGCGGCCATCCTCGAGATGCGCCTGCGCCGCCTGACCGGCCTGGAACGCGAGAAGATCGAAGCGGAGTTGGAGGATCTTCGCGAGAAGATCGCCTACTTCAAGAACGTCCTTTCCGATCCTCAGCTGGTGCGCAACATCATCAAAGAGGAGCTTGCCGAGATCAAGAAAAAGTTCGGCAGCCCGCGCAAGACGACCTTGTCGGAAGCAGCGAAAGACCTCGACGTGGAGGATCTCATCGCTGAGGAGAGCATGGTCGTCACGGTGACGAAGGCCGGCTATGTCAAGCGCCTCCCCGTCGCAACGTATCGCCAGCAGAAGCGCGGCGGCAAGGGCATGCAGGGGGTGAACCTGAAGGACAACGACTACGTTGAGCACCTATTCATCGCCTCGACGCATTCTTACATGCTCTTCTTCAGCACCAAGGGCAAGGTGTACCGCCTGAAAGTCTACGAGCTCCCCGAAGCTTCCCGGCATGCGCGCGGCAGCGCGATCGTGAACCTGCTCCCGCTCGAGCAGGGAGAGACCATCAGCGCGGTCATCGCGACGAAGGATTTCCCCGAAGACGAGTACCTGATGTTCGCCACCGAGCACGGCATGGTGAAGAAGACCTCGATGGACCAATACGACCGGACCCGCCGCGACGGCCTTATCGCCATCAACCTGAAAGACGGCGATAGGCTGATCAGCGTCCGCCGCGTCGCCCGGGATGAGAGCGTCATCATGGTGTCGAGCGCCGGCAAGGCGATCATGTGGCCCGAAGACGAGGTCCGCGCCATGGGCCGCGGAACCATGGGCGTGAGGGGCATGAACGTGCCGGACGGCACTAAGGTGCTGGGGATGGAGATAGCCCGCCCGGAAACCGATCTTTTCGTCATCACCGAGAAGGGCTACGGCAAGCGCACGCCAATCGGCGAGTACCCTTCGCACCATCGCGGCGGCCAGGGCGTGTACACCATCACGATGACCGAGAAGAAGGGGCTTCTGGCGGCAATGAAGATCGTCGCCGCCGATGACGAGATCATGATCATGTCCGAGGAGGGCGTGGTCGTCAGGACGCCGGTAGAAGGGATATCGGAGCTTGGCCGCTCGACGCAGGGCGTTCGCGTGATGAACGTGGCCGAGGAAGATCGAGTCACCGCGGTCGCGATATCGACCGACGGCAAGAACGATGGAGAGGATGCCGCCGACGCACCCAATCAGGCGGGTATGGAGCAGGAAGGCAAGGAATAGAATCCGGCCTGCGGCCCATCAGCATTTTGGAAGAGGGGATGTTTCACGTGAAACATCCCCTCTTCTTGTTTACGAAACAGGAGGTCGCAACCATAAAAGAGCGAACCTTGCAGGAGGCTTTCGCGATCAGAGACCTTCCTCGAAGTCGTCTGGGGCGAGGTTCGTGATGAACGAATGGAACTCCTCGAGCTCCTTTTCGACGGAAGCTTTATCGGCGGCGGGTTTCTTCAGGTAAGGAAAGGATGCATGCTCGAGAACCGGTTCCTCGATATAGAGCGGCGCATGCTGGCGCGCGGCGAGCGCGAGGGCGTCGCTGGGTCTTGCGTCGAGAGATACCAGGCGGCCGTGCTGGCGAAGCGTAAGCTGAGCGAAAAACATCGACCCTTTCACGTCGCTTATGATCACATGGTCGACGCATGCGTCGAGGTTGGTGATGGCGTCGAGGAACAGGTCGTGGGTGGTTGGCCTCGCGAGCTTCGTCTTGTTCAATGCGAAGCTGAGCTGGACCGCATCGGCGTTTCCGATCCAAATTGGAACGATTCGGCTTTTGCCTTCGGCAACGCAATCCTCGACGGGCTGCAGGACGATGACCGATGGGCCGGGGGGCGACGTCACGATAAGGGAAAGTATCTGGATTGGAATCATGGTCGATCTCCTCATCGGTGCGGGGCTTGGGGGCAAAGTTTGCTGTCGCGGCCGGAGCTGCTCGATACGGTGATTATAGGTGTTACCCCTACGAAGAAAAAAATTTAAAAAAGTTCTTGACCATCCAAAAAAGGTCTGGGTATAATAGCCAAGCACTTCGCAAGGGCCCGTAGCTCAGTTGGTTAGAGCGCACGCCTGATAAGCGTGAGGTCGCTGGTTCAAATCCATTCGGGCCCACCATTTACTTGCGATAAACGCTCCACCGTGAGCCGAGTTTGCCGGTGGAGCGTTTATTATTGTTGAGTGCCTTTTGGGGGTTTAGCTCAGCTGGGAGAGCGCGGGCTTTGCAAGCCTGAGGTCAGGGGTTCGATCCCCCTAACCTCCACCACGAATGAGAAGCGAGCCTCGAAGGGTTCGCTTTTTTATATCAAGCAGACGAAATCGCGGGCGCTCTTGCCTGCGATTTTTTTATAGCCTGCGGACAAGAGCCGGTACGAGGAGGTTGCATGAATCGACTTGAAGCGCTGAGAACGCTTGGGTTGGACGAAGATGCCACCCCAGATGACATCAAGGCCGCCTACCGGGAAACCGCTCAGATCCTGCACCCCGATCGGTTCGCCACCAACAAGAAGCTGCAGGCCCGCGCCACCGAGCAATTCAAAAACCTCCAGGAAGCCTACGACTTCCTCGTGAGCGGCAAAGGCTCCCGGTCTCGGGACGCCTCCCGCCCGCAGGGTTCCTCCTCGAGCGCCGATGCCCGTCTTGCCGGAATCGCCGCTGCGCGCACGCAGCTCGTCAAGCAGAGAGACGTCGCCCTCGACGAGCGCCGCAACGGCATCGGCATGGCGGTCATCGGCGGCATCGTCGCCCTGTTGGCGGGGCGCAGGCCTTTCGGGTTGTTCGGTGTTGTCGCGACGATAGCGTCCGTCGCGGCGGTTTGCGGCATTGTCCAGGTGGTATCATCGCAACGTTCCATAAACACGCTCACCGATCATATCAACGATCTGAACAAGGAAGAGCGACGTATCGCTCGAGAAATGGAAAAGGAGTAAAGCAGTTTCATGAAGCAGGAGAACCTTCGAAACGTCGCCATCATCGCGCACGTCGACCACGGTAAAACCACCCTGGTCGACCGGCTGTTGTTCGCATCCCACGTGTTCCGCGAAAACCAGGAGGTGCAGGAGCGCGTGCTCGACTCGAACGATCAGGAGCGCGAGCGCGGCATCACCATCCTCTCCAAGAACATCTCCATCAACTACAAGGACACCAAGATCAACGTCATCGACACGCCCGGCCACGCCGACTTCGGCGGCGAGGTGGAGCGCGTGCTGAACATGGCCGACGGCGCGCTGCTCATCGTCGACGCCTACGAAGGTCCCAAGCCCCAGACCCGCTTCGTGCTCTCCCATGCTCTTGAGCAGGGGCTTCGCATTGTCGTGGTTGTGAACAAGATCGACCGCCCCAACGCCGACCCCGACGCGGCCGTCGACAAGGTGTTCGACCTCATGGTGGAATTGGGCGCTTCCGACGAGCAGCTCGATTTCCCGGTGGTCTACGCCTCGGCCGTCAACGGCTACGCCCGCTACGAGTACGATGACGGGAACATGGACATGGTCCCGCTGCTCGACACTATCCTCAAGGAGATCCCCTGCCCGGACGTCGACGTCGACGGCCCGGTCGCCCTGCAGGTGTGCACGGTCGACCACAGCAGCTACGAAGGCCGCATCGGCGTCGGCCGCCTGTACAGCGGCACCATGCACGAAAAGGAGCAGGTCGTGGTCAACAAGGCCGACGGCACCTCCTACAACGCGCAGATCCGCAAGGTGTACACGTTCGAGAACCTGGGCAAGACCGAGGTTCCCGAAGCCCATGCCGGCGACATCGTCGCGGTCATCGGCGTAGAAGACGCCGACATCGGGGATGTGATCACCGACCCCGAGAACCCTGTCGAGATGAAGGCCATCAAGGTCGAGGAGCCCACGATGTCCGTCGTGTTCGAGGCGTCCACCAGCCCGATCGTCGGCCGCGAGGGCGATATCGTCGGCGCGCGCCAGCTCAAGGAGCGCCTCATGCGCGAGAAGGAGAGCAACATCTCCATGCGCATCGACGAGACCGAGGACAAGTCGGGCGTGAAGGTCGCCGGTCGCGGCGTTTTGCACCTTTCCGTCTTGATGGAGACCATGCGCCGCGAGGGCTTCGAGTTCCAGGTGGGTCGCCCGCAGGTCGTGTACAAGACCGACGAGGCGGGCAACAAGCTCGAGCCGATCGAGGAAGCGACGGTCGACGTCCCCAACGATTACTCCGGCAAGGCCATCGAGGTCATGGGAACCGCCGGCGGCATCATGGAGGACATGGCTTCCGATGAGAACATGACGCATCTCGTGTTCTCCATCCCCTCGCGCGGCACCATGGGCTTGAAGACCCGCATCCTCAACGCGACCCACGGTGAGGCGATCCTCTTCCATCACTTCCGCGAGTACGGCCCGTTCTCCGGCGACATGGAAGGCCGAAAGAACGGCTGCATGATCGCCATGGCCACCGACAAGGCCGTCGCCTACGCCCTTGACACGCTGCAGCAGCGCGGCCGCCTGTTCGTCAAGCCAGGCGACGAGTGCTACGAAGGCATGATCGTCGGCGAATCGGCGAAGGAAGGGGACATGGTCGTCAACGTCTCCAAGACGAAGAACCTCGGCAACCAGCGTTCCTCCACCGCCGACAAGGCGATCCAGCTGACGCCTCCCATCACATTCACGCTCGAGGAGGCCCTCGAGTACATCGAGGACGACGAGCTCGTCGAGATCACCCCTCAGTCGATCCGCCTGCGCAAGCGCATCCTCTCCACGATCGAGCGCAAGAAGGCGAACAAGAAGTAGCTCTCCGAAAACCGGTTCGATGGAAGCCGCCCGTCTATTCAGATGGGCGGCTTCGTTGTTTTGTCCGGCATTATTCATCGAGATGAAAGGCACTGTGAATCGTCCGTGGGCATATTGTGCGCGGATAAGGATGGTTCGGCATATATGGGAAAATACATCCGCTTGATTTTTTCTTCCGCTGCGCACTTTTCCGCGCGGATCTCTATTCGAGGAAGGGTCTTATGAAAGCTTCTCGTCTCATCAAAGTGGTTTGCACCTTGGGCATCTCCGCTGCCTGCATCGCGGGCATCGCCGGCTGCTCGGGCAGCAACCAGCAATCCGACAATCCCGTAGCCGCAACCATCAATGGCACGAACATCTACGAGAACACCATCACCGATTACATCGAGAGCGTTCGCCAGCAGCAAGGCCTGACCGACGAGGATTCCTGGGGCAACTACCTCGCCCAGATGGGGACCGATCCTGCGAGCGTGCGCGAGCAGATCATCAACACCTACGTCACGCGCGAGCTGATCAAGTCCGGCGCCGAGGAGCGCGGCATCACCGTTGACAGCTCCGAGGTCGACAGCTACGTTCAGAAGATGAAGGCCAACTACGACAGCGACGAGAAGTGGCAGTCCGCTTTGGAGCAGGCCGGCATGACCGAGGACGAGTACCGCTCCGAGATCGAGCTGCAGCTGAAGGCCAAGGCCCTGTACAACACCTTCACCTCCGACGAGGAGCCGAGCCAGGACGACATGCTGCAGTACGCCCAGATGTACGCCAGCGCCTATGACGGGGCCAAGAAGTCCTCTCATATCCTGTTCGACGCCGACGATGAGGCGACGGCCCAGGAAGTGCTCAACAAGATCAACTCCGGCGAGCTCGATTTCGCCGAGGCGGCGAAGCAGTACTCCCAGGACAGCGGTTCCAAGGACGGCGGCGGCAACGTGGGCTGGGACAAGACCAGCTCGTTTGTCACCGAGTACACCGACGCTCTGAGCGGTCTTGAGAAAGACCAGGTGAGCGGCCTGGTTACCAGCACCTACGGCATCCATATCATCAAGTGCACCGACGTCTTCAGCGCGCCGAAGGAAACGGCCGACGACGGCACCGAGACGGTGAAGGTCAGCAGCATCGACCAGATCCCCAGCGAGTGGCAGGAGACCATCAAGCAGTCTCTGCAGTCCTCCACCCAGACGACCAACTACCAAAACTGGCTGAAGGAGCAGAAGAACAACTCCGACCTCAAGATCAACGATATGCCCGACGGCCTGCCTTACGCCGTCGACATGTCGAAGTACGAGACCGACTCGTCCTCGAGCAGCGACACCACCACGAGCACGGCCGACTCTTCGAGCAGCACTTCTTCTTCGAACTAACGGGCGAACATAAGAGATGCGGAAGGGAACCTGGAGACGGGTTCCCTTCTTTTCGTACAGGAGGAAAACGATGAGCGACAGCAAATCCGCCCCATGTTTGTTTCAGCTGCACGACGCGCAGGTCGTCCGTGCGGGCAGGACCATCCTGCATGTCGATGACTTCGCCTTGGGGCTTGGGGAGAACATCGCGCTCGTGGGGCCGAACGGCGCCGGTAAATCCACGTTCGTGAACATGATCACCCGCGAGGTGCTCCCGCTGTATCGGGAGGAGGCCCCCGTGCGGTTCCTCGGCAATCCGAGGGCGACGCTTGAGCAGGTGAAGCGAGAGATCGGCATCGTGTCGGCGTCGATGCAGTCGCAGATAGAGGTGCACTTGCCCGCGGTGGAGATCGTGGAGGGCGGCCTGTTCGGAACGCTCGGGCTGCCGCGCAACGTGCATCCGAGCGAGCAATCGCGAAAAAAGGCCCTCGAGGCGCTTGAGATGCTCGGCATCGCGTCGCTTTCGGACCGCGACATCACGACGATGTCGAGCGGGCAGCGCCGCCGCGTGCTGATAGCCCGCGCGCTGGTGCACAACCCGAGCACGCTTCTGCTCGACGAGCCGTGCACGGGGCTCGACCCGCAGGGCATGTACTACGTGCGCTCGAGCATGCGGCGCCTGGCTCAGGCGGGCAAGGGGATCATCCTCATCACGCACTATCCCGAGGACATCATCCCCGAGATCGCGCGCCTGGTGCTCATCAAGGACGGGCGCGTCTACGCCGACGGGCCGAAAGACGAGCTTTTGACCGGTGAGGTGATGAGCGAGCTGTTCGCGGTGCCCTTGCAGGTTTCCCGAAGCGGAAAAAACAATGAGTATTTTTCTCTTGTGAGTTCCTATTAAATGCGTTAGAATACTAACTCGCTGCATGGCCTGTTCGTACCAAACGAGCAGAAAGCAGCATTCGAGCACGCGGAGAGATGTCCGAGCTGGCCGAAGGAGCACGATTGGAAATCGTGTATACGTCACAAGCGTATCTGGGGTTCAAATCCCCATCTCTCCGCCAGACACCTTCAGCGGCGACCTTCTAGGTTGCCGCTTGCTTTTATGATCGACTTTCGAGAAACCAGTCGGTCACATCCCTGCGGAGGGGTGGCAGAGCGGTTGAATGCGGCGGTCTCGAAAACCGTTTCACCCGTAACCCGGGTGACGAGGGTTCGAATCCCTCCTCCTCCGCCAGCTTTACCTTAAAAGCCCGGGCATCCGGGCTTCTTTCTTTTCCAGAGGACGCAACGGGGGATTCGAACCGATAAGGTGGAAACCCGTCAAGAAAACGTGCCAGTGGCACGTTTTCAGGGTTTCGCCCGACCGAGCCTGCGAGGGAGGGGTAGAGCGTCGCGAAGCGACGCGGGAATCCCTCCTCCTCCGCCAGCTTTACCTTAAAAGCCCGGGCATCCGGGCTTCTTTCTTTTCAGGGGACGCAACGGGGGATTCAAATCGATTTATATTTAATCATGATTAATCACAAGATCGTATATAACCTGCGCGAATAGTAATCCGCGCATTTACTATGGATAGAATGTTGCACGTGAAACCATCGCGCGCGCAGGCCTTTATAGTGAAGGCACTTCCCCGTGGAAGTTACCCCCCCAAGAGAAAGGACCTGTCATGAATGAAGCAATGAAGACGCTTGCTCAGTGCAAGAAAGCGAACAAGCTGGTTCGATTGGCTTTTCGCAAGAACGGTCCGAAGAGCTACAAGCGCGGTCAGGGGGCCTTGCTCGTCGCCTTGCTCGAAAACGACGGCGCGAAGCAGAAGGAGCTGACGAAGATCCTGGGGATGAACCGGAGCAACCTCAAGGATATCGTCAAGAAAGCCCAGCGAAACGGTTACGTCGTCATCGAAGATTCCGAGGAGCCCCGCACCTATACCGTGCATCTCACCGACCTCGGCCGTAAGCTGGCGGAAAAGCGCGAGAGCGTCAACGACCGCGTAGCCGAAGACGTTATCTCCTGCCTCAGCGACGAGGAGAAGGCCCAGCTCGATTCGATTTCTGAGAAGATCATCGTCGCCATGAAGGAGAAGGGCATCAGCGGGAAGAAGAAGGGCTACAAGGTGAAGGGCAGGCACCACCGTAAGCACCACCGTCGCTAATCGGGCTAAATCCTGCAATCGGCAAACCTTGTATGGTCTCGGAAGGGAAGCCACGCTACACTGACCATGATACGAACAGGGCAGGGCGTGGCTCCCTGCTTTTTCACGACGATCGAAAGGATTGCGATGGCTGACCGCGTTGTCGAGGATTCCGTCTCCGAGATTCCAGAAATCCCTGAAGTGCTGGAAAAGGTGCTGCTGTATTCGCTCAGCGAGGCAAAGGAGAAGCTCAGCCAAGCGCAGGAGGTCGTTCCCTTCACCTCCCTGGTGGTCAAGGAGAACCTGTTCATCGAGAACCATCCCGGCAAAAGCGTCGAAGAGTGTTTCAACGCCGCGCGGCACACGGTGCAGCATGCACAAGGCGCCCAGGCATACGCGCTGTGCTACGACGGATACGTCGAGGTCGACGACGGCACGACCGATGCCTTGATCGCCGAAGGCGGCGTTCCCGGCGCCGACACGGGTTTCGCGGTCGGTTTTCTGTATTCCACCGACGAGAACGGGGCGGTGCGGTTCGAGGACGAGCCGGCTTACATCGGCCCTGCGCCGAACTTCATGATCGCCCTGCGCGAACCGGGATCCTATGCTGAGGAAGATATCGACGAGAAGTATCTTGCCGAGGACGAGGCCGGGGGAGAATAACGGATCCGAAAGATGAATCGGGCCCATGCGATGTGCATGGGCCCGATGTTTTTTACGAGGCTTGCTCGCCGAAAAGAGTCAACTTGTCTTGTCTTTCCGCGGCCGTGCAGGCGATCCCCGCCCCCGCGCCGCCTGCGCGCGGCAAGAGCGCAGGCGCCGCGCAGCCCGCGTGCAAGCTGCGAGGGGTAGCATGGCCGGGCGGTCGAAAAGCTTGCGAGAAACAAGGCGCACAAGAGGCGTCGGAGCTGGAGCTTATGTCGAAAAAGTGCAGATGAAAGCTCAGAAGGGAACGGCTGTGGCGCGAAGGGGGCTGCGCTGGTAATATATCAGGGCTATTTCCTGCCCCGGTGTATGCCTTCACCAGCCC
>CAVGWX010000009.1:0-32797 GCA_963633085.1 Prevotella sp. CAG:279
CCGCGCCCGTCCCAGCGCTCGTGGTGGTAGCGGGCGATGTTGTACGCCGTGTCCACGAAGCCCTGCTCCTCGACGCCTTCGAGCAAAATGCGCACCATTTCCCCACTTTTGATCGGGTGGGTTTTGATGATCTCGAACTCTTCGTCTGTGAGCCTGCCCGGCTTGCACAGGATGGAGTCGTCGATGTTCATCTTTCCCAGGTCGTGCAGCGGGGCCGCGCGGACGATGTCCTCGGCCAGCTCGTGGCTCACGCCCATGTTCCCGCGCTCGACGATCTCCTCCACGATGATCCGCACCACGTCGCTCGTGCGCTTGACGTGACCGCCCGTGTTGGTGTCACGGTTCTCGATCATGTTCGCCATCCCCACGGTGACGCGCTGCTGGATGTCGATGATGTGGGCGGCCTTGAGCGCGAGCTCGGCGCTTAAGATCTCGTTGTCGCTGTTCATGGCATCGAGGACCTTCTGCTCTTCGGTGGCATCGCGCACGTCGAAGAGATAGCCCTGTTTCTTGCCGTCGCGGCGCATGGAAGCCTCGCAGATCTCGAAGATCAAAGTCCGCTCGCCCTCTTGGGCCTTCCTGGTTTTGGTTCCGTTTTCGCGGTAGGCGTCGATCATCTCGTTGAACAGCGGATGGTCTTGCGGCAGCGGCTCGTCGACCCTTTGCTTTCTCAAGTACGGGATGAACTCGCAGGCGCGCTCGTTGCAGCTCATGAAATGGCGTTTGTAGCTTATGGCTATGAAGCCCCTGTCCGCATGGTATTTCTGCTGCTGGGATACGACGCAGGCGATGTCGTGCATGTGCATATGGTCATACGTGGTCGCGACGATGATGTCAGCGAAGATGTACAGGTACGGCAGGATGGAGAATTCGGCTTGGACGAACAGTTGGATCCCGTACCCGGCGGCGAACACGATGAAAACCACGGTGAAGTTGTAGAGCACGATCTTGGAGTGCGTGCCCTTCTTCACGAAGTAGCCGATGATGGTGAGCAGGATGATCGATATGATCAGCACCAGATAGATCGTGTGGAATACCTTGACCGGGCCGCCCGTGACCAACGTCGCGCTACCGAGCGGCGTTTGGACCACTTCGATCGAGGAATAGTACAGCCCCGTTCCATATGACAGCCACACCAGGCTGGCGTGGATAAAGCCTGCGGCGTAGAAGGCGAGCTTGACGGGCGTCTTCGCCTCAACGCCCAAAGCGTGCATCATGGTGAACAGGGCGGTCACCAGAAGCACGGAGGAGTCAAGGTAAATGAAGCAGAACGCCATCTCGGCGGCTTCCGGGGAGGTGGTCCTCGATTTCAGCCAGTAGCCCAAGATGATGACGGGTATCACGATGAGGAGCGTCCAGGAATAAACGCTGATGTTCTCGTAATTTTTCGATACAACATAGGCAAGAATCAACACCGACGCCAGAAAACAGATGCCAAAGCCTATCGTTACCATTACGTTCACCTTCTGCAATGAGCTTAATCCTCATTAGGATATGGTAGCCCTTATGGCGCGCAAAGGGCGATTTTCCTGGGCTCGGTGGGAAAACTTAACTAATTCGTTACAGATTGATCTTGAGCAGGTGGTATGAAGAACATAACGCTTGTGCGGCCCGAAATCTTCAGACACCGTGAAATACTAGAACAAACGTACGTTTTCTGATAAGCTTGTATGCATGGATGAGATGCAGTCATATCAAGCGCTTGCGTCAACGCAGCGCGCCGACGCCTTAAACGATGCACAGCGCAGGGCGGTTACCGCGACCGAGGGGTTCGTGCGCGTTATCGCCGGTGCCGGCACGGGAAAGACGCGGGCGCTTACCGAGCGCTTCGCCTATCTGGTAAACGAACTGGGGATTTTGCCGGGGAACATCCTCTGCGCAACATTCACAAACAAGGCGGCTAACGAAATGCGCCAGAGGATCCGGCGCCTGACTCACGATAACGACACCGGCTACATCAACACCTTTCATGGGTTTTGCGTTTCTGTGCTTCAGGAAGATTCCCATGCCCTGCAGTATCCGAAAAGCTTTCTCGTGCTCGACAACGGCGACATCGACGCCATGTTGCAGGTTATTTACGACGAGCGAGGTCTGACGCTTCGAGATATGACGTTCGCCAATGCGCGCGACATGATCGAGATGATCAAGATGAAGGAGCGTCCCGACTACTACCTGGACATGCTGGCCATGCCTATCGTGGATCTGCGCAGCGCCTACGATAAAGCGGAAACGGTCAAGGACATCATCTTCTATGGATATCTGTATCAGGAAAAGAAGTGCTTCGGGCTCGATTACAGCGACCTGATCGCCTTCACCTTGTATCTGTTTGAAACGCATCCTGACATTTGCTTGAAGTGGCAACAGCGCCTGGAATACATCATGGTCGATGAATTCCAGGATATCGATGATCCGCAATACCGGCTGATGGAGGTGGTTGCCGCCTATCACAAAAATCTGTTCGTGGTGGGCGATCCCGACCAGACCATCTACACGTGGCGAGGCGCCAACATGCGCTATCTTCTGGACTTCGACAAAAGCCATCAAGGGTGCCAGACCATCATGATGATGGAGAACTACCGAAGCACTCCTCAGGTTATCGATGTGGTGAACTCGCTCATTTCGAAGAACCGCGAGCGAATCGACAAGCGCCTGGTCGCCTGTCGAGGCATGAACGGCCCGACGGTGTGGCATCATGCCGCCGATTCCGCAAAAGAGGGAAGCTGGATCGCCGAGGGCATCGAGGCTCTCCACGAGAAGGGGGTTGCCTATCGCGATATCGCCATCCTCTATCGCGCGCATTACGCATCGCGACCTGTCGAGGAGGCGCTTTGCGCAGCGGACATTCCCCATATGGTTATGAGTGGCACTCCCTTCTTTTCTCGCCGGGAGATAAAGGATGCCTTGTCCTATATGCGCCTGATTGCCGTTCAGGATGATCTGTCGTTTCAACGCGTTGCCAATGTTCCGAAGCGCAATCTTGGGCAGCGTCGCATGGCGTTTTTGAGGCAATGGGCGGACGATCACGAGTGCACCCTTTTTCAGGCTCTTGAACAGGCTATCGACGACGACATCTTCAAGCGCACGAAGGCTCAACAGCTCGTTTCCTTGGTTCATCGCTTTCGCTCGTCATTCGAGAATCGCCCGGCATCGGAGGTTCTTTCCGCCCTGCTCGATGAGAGCGGCTATGAGCGCATGCTGCGCACAGAGGGAAGCCAGGAGCGCCTTGACAACATCGCAGAGCTCAAGCAGTCGCTCTATGAGTTTGAAAGCACCTGCGGTGAAGAGGTGGGGCTCGCCGACTACTTGCAACATGTTGCGTTGTTGTCGAACGCCGACGCTTTCGACCGATCGCGCGACAAGGTGAAGCTGATGACCGTTCATGCCGCCAAGGGACTTGAATTCAAGCATGTGTTCGTCTGCTCGCTTTCCGAGGGCGTGCTTCCTTCGCGGAAAACGCAGACGCCGCAGGCCATGGAGGAGGAGCGCAGGCTTGCGTTCGTCGCCATGACGCGCGCGCAAGATGGCCTTTACCTTTCCGAAGCGGAAGGCTTTTCGCATCAGGGTTCGCCTCGCTTTCCCTCGCGGTTTCTGCTCGATATCGACCCTCGCACCATCCAGTTTTCGAATCGCCCGAGCGATGCCGACCTGGAAAACGCGCGACAATCGTATGCGGTTGTCGATCGATGGTTGGCCGATCGTGCGCGCGCCGCCGCTGTTTCCGTGGGTCAAAGGGTTCGTCATACGGTATTTGGGGAGGGGAGCGTTGTTGGTACGGACGACCAGAAAAAGGCCTACATCGTCGAATTCGACAACTTGGACACGCCTCGGTGCATATCGTTTCGGGCGAAGTTGGAACTGGTGACGCCATAAGGTGCTTTTCGTCGGTAAGCTGCGTTAACCCCACGTGAAGCGATGCATTAGGATACACTCGAACCTATGAGCAAACCGGAATCTTTTCAACAATTCAATGCGGACCGGGGATTTGTCACGCCGGGCTCTTCGCCCGATGGCGGCAAGGGGGGCAATCTTGTCGCGCAAATTACAAGTGCAGAACCCGAGAACGTTCTTACCGAATCGGACGCCGGCGTGGTGCACGAGAGCGTTCCTGAAAACGAATCGTTCGACGACAAGCTTGCGCGCATCAAGCGCGAGCTCGACGCGGTGCCCGCGCTTCCGGGGGTTTACCTGTGGAAAGACTCAGCTGGCCAGGTCATTTACGTCGGCAAGGCGAAGCAGCTGCGTGCGCGCATGCGCCAGTACGTGAATTTTCAGGATGAGCGCGCGAAAATCCCTTTGCTGGTGGAGCAGATATCAACCTTCGAGTACATCGTCGTGGCGAGCGAGCACGAGAGCTTGGTTCTCGAAAAGAACCTCATCAACCAGTATTCCCCTTGGTTCAACGCCGACTTCAAAGACGACAAATCCTATCCGTTCATCGCGTTGACGAAAGGGGATGCCTTCCCTGCGATCAAGTTCACGCGCGAGAAGCACCGCAGCGATACGCGTTATTTCGGCCCTTACACCGACTCGCGCGCGGCAAGGCGCCTGATCGATATCGCTCGCCGCGTCGTGCCCCTCTGCGCCGCAACCTGCGCTGATTGGCGTGCGCTGAACCGTCGCATGCAGGCCGACCCCATGGCGTTGCTCGACCGGGATAGCCGTCCGTGCTTCGATTGCCATGTCGGCATCGGGCCCGGAGCCTGCTGCGGGCGCGTCACTGCCGAGGAGTATGCGCAGTCCGTCAAGCGCATCGAGCGCTTCCTTTCGGGCAACCACAGGGAATTCGTCGCCGAGCTCACCGACGAGATGACCGAGGCTGCCGCCGGGCTCGATTTCGAGCGTGCGATGCGCATCAAGCAGCGCATCGACACCATCAACGGGCTTGCCGACAAGCAGGTGGCCGTCAGCTCCCGCAACCTGAATGCCGATGTCGTCGGTTTTCATCGCGAGGAAACCATCGCCGGCGCCCATGTGCTGGTGGTGCGCGAAGGGCGCATCGTCAACAGCAACGAATTCGTTTTGAACCGCGGCCTCGACGTGCCCGATGAGGATCTGGCGCATATGTTCCTGCTGCGCTATTACGATTCGACCACCTCCATCCCTCATGAGGTCATCGTGCGCAACATGCCCGAAGATGCGCAGGCGATGCAGTCCTGGCTGACGGAGAAGCTCGCAAGCTCCCACGGTGCGAAGATGCGCTTCACGGCGCCGGAGCGCGGGGAAAAGGCAGAGCTGGTATCGATGGCGGAGCGCAACGCCAAGCATACGCTCATGCGCTACAAGGTCCGAACAAGCTACGAGGACAAGCGCGTGAACGAAGCGCTGCTGCAGTTGGAAAGCGCGCTGGCCCTCGATGGTCCTCCCATGCGCATCGAATGCTTCGACATCTCGACGAACCACGGCAGCTATACCGTCGCCTCCATGGTCGTTTTCACCGCAGGCAAGCCCGACAAGTCGCAGTATCGTCGCTTCAAGATCAAGGCGCACCTCGACGAGGCGAACGACTTCCTTTCCATGCGCGAGGTGATGAGCAGGCGCTACTGCGCCGAGCGCATGGCCGACGAGCGTTTCGGTTCCAAGCCCGACCTCATCATCCTGGACGGCGGCGCCCCGCAGCTCTCGGCCGTGCTCGATCAGTTCGCCGAAATGGGCGTCGAGGATATCGCTTTGTGCGGCCTCGCGAAACGCGACGAGGAGCTGTTCGTTCCCTGGCAGGACAGCGGCCCGGTCGTGCTGCCCAGCGGCAGCGCCAGCCTTTATCTGGTCAAGCAGGTGCGCGACGAGGCCCACCGCTTCGCCATCACGTTTCACCGCGAGCTGCGGGCGAAGGGCATGACCGCAAGCATCCTCGACGAGGTTGCCGGGCTGGGGCCGGTTCGCAAAAAAGCCCTGCTCAAGCACTTCAAGAGCTTCAAAAACCTCAAAGCAGCCTCGTTGGACGACATCGTTGCGGCGAAAGTAGTTCCCGTTGAGGTCGCCCACGAGCTTCACCGTGTGCTTGAGCAGTATAATAACCGCCAGATTCAAGACGAAAACGCCAAAGATGAAGGAGAAGCAGATGAGCAACGAAGCTGATGCGCTGCGCGACATGCCCGAGCTCGTCGTCGTGACGGGCATGAGCGGCGCCGGCCGCACCGAGGCCATGCATGCGTTCGAGGACCTTGGCTATTTCTGCGTCGACAACCTTCCTTCGGCGCTCATGGGCGACCTCATCTCCCTGACCGGCATCGACGGTCAGCCGGACGCCTATCGCAAACTCGCTGTCGTGTGCGATGCGCGCAGCGGGTCGTTCTTCGGCAGCCTCGTCGCCGAGCTCGACAAGGTGAAGGCAGCCGGCATCGACTGCCGCATCATGTTCCTCGATGCCGACGACGAAAAGCTCATCGCGCGCTACAAGTCCTCGCGCCGCCGCCACCCCCTGTGTCAGGACGGCAGCTCCATCGCCTTGGGAATACAGCGCGAGCGGGACATGCTCTACGAGCTGCGCGAGCGCGCCGACCATGTCATCAACACCACCGACATGCTGCCCCAGCAGCTTCGCGGCACCATCCGCGCGCTCTTCGCGCCGGGGGAGGAGCGAGCGGGGCTGCAGGTCACGGTGTACTCGTTCGGGTTCAAGCACGGCGCGCCCGTGGACGCCGACCTCGTCATCGACGTCCGCTTCCTGCCGAACCCCTACTACGACATCGAGCTTCGTCCGCAAACCGGGCTCGACAAGCCCGTGCGCGACTACGTGCTCTGCCGTTCCGAAACCGAGGACTTCCTCAAAAGCTGGTACGGCCTGCTCGATTGCGTCATGCCCGGCTACGTCGCCGAGGGCAAGCAGCAGCTCGCCATCGCCGTCGGCTGCACGGGCGGCCAGCACCGCAGCGTGGCCATCGCCGAGGCCACGGGCGACTACCTCAAGCGCAAGGGCTATCGCGTGAGCGTCGCGCATCGCGATTTGAAGCTGGCCGAGGGCGTCGACGGAAAGCCTGCTGCAGGTCCCGCGCGCTTTGCGAACCCCAAGGGCACCGCCAGCGACAAGGGTATGGAAGGCTAACGCATGAACCAGCAATCGACCGGGTCGTGTTCCGCCTCTCCGAACACGACCCGCCACGATGAGGCGACCCCGTTTCCTCACGACCCCTCGCAAACCGCCGCGTTCGCCCCGCTTTACGCGGCTCAGCCTGTCGTCGGCGGCGACCAGGTGAAAGCCGTCGTCATCGGGGGCGGCACCGGTGCGCCGGTGTCCATCCGCACGCTGCTCTCCATGGGCGTGCGCACCTCGGCGGTGGTGGCCATGGCCGACGACGGCGGTTCGACGGGCATTTTGCGCCAGCAGGCCGGCGTCACCCCTCCCGGCGATATCCGAAAATGCATCTGCGCCATGGCGGCCGATCCCGACGACCCGCTGACGCGCGCGTTCAAATATCGCTTCCCCTTCGCCGACAACCATACGCTCGGAAACCTCATGCTCTCCGCGCTCGAGGAGGCTACCGGCGCGTTTCCCGAGGCCGTGTCCATCTGCGAGGGTCTGCTCCATGCGCGCGGGCACGTGTATCCTTCCACCCTCGATCGCGTCTCCTTGGTTGCGCGCACGCGGGACGGGCGCTATATCGAAGGTCAGGCGGTCGCCTGCCATTCGCGCTGCGCGCTCGCCCATGTGCAGCTGCGCGGGGCCGGTCGCATCGTCGCGTACGAGCCCGCTCTTGCGGCCATCCGCGAGGCCGACCTCATTGTGCTCGGGCCTGGCAGCCTGTTCACCTCCATCATCCCGAACCTGTTGGTCCCAGGCGTCGTCGACGCCATCCGCCAATCGAAGGGCGCCACGCTGTTCGTCTGCTCGCTTGCCGACATGCAGGGCGAGACCTGGGGCCTGACGGCGCGCGAGCACGTGGAGGCGCTGCTCGACCACGGCATGCGCGGTCTGCTCGACTACGTGCTGGTGCACAGCGCGGCCGCCGTGCTTCCCGACTCTTCGCAAGCAGGCGCCGGCCGCGCCTGCGACGACGCGGCTCGCATGGGAACCGCGCGCTTCACCGTCGACGGCGAAGCGTCGCCGGGGGAGGGGCGGCGCATCCGCCCGGTGCGCATCGACCGGGCCGACCTTCGTGCCATCCAGTCGCTCGGCCCCGCGGTCATCGTCCGCAATCTCGTCGATCCCGAGCGTCCCACCTGGCACGATCCGTTCGCGCTGCGCGAGGCATTTACGGGGGTGTTGCGCCTATGTCGTTTACCGCGCAGGTAAAGGACGAGCTTTCGCGCGTTGAGGCCGTCTGCAGCCATTGCGACAAGGCCGTCCTTGCCGCGCTCGTTCGCATCGAGGGAACGCTGTTCGTGAGCGGCAAGAACCGCTACCGCGTGGAGGTGGCCACCGACGCGCCGTCGGTGGCGCGGCAAGTCATCAAGCTTCTGCACGAGCTGTACAAACTGAAGACGAACCTCACCGTCAGGCGAAGCGTTCTCCATAAAACGCCGAACTACCTCATCGAATGCCCTGCTCAGCCGCACCTGGGCGCCGCGCTTTTGGATATGGGCGTGCTTTCCGCTGAGGGCGGGCTGCAGCTGGGCATTTCCGAGCAGCTGGTCGCGAAGGATTGCTGCGCCGCGGCTTATCTGCGCGGCGCGTTTCTGGGAAGCGGCTTCGTGTCCGATCCTCGCGGCGATTTTCATTTCGAGATCATCGTCGAGACGCAAGATCTGGCCGACGGAATCGTCGCGTTGATGGCCCGCCGCGGCATCAACGCCCGCGTCATGCAGCGGCGCAACTCCTATATGGTCTACCTGAAAAGCGGCCCCACCATCCTGGAGTTCCTCGCGCTCGTCGGCGCGCATCAAAGCGCGCTGTCGATGGAAAACGCCCGCGTCATCAAAAGCGTGCGCAACGACGTGAACCGCCAGACGAACGCCGAGATCGCCAACCAGGCGAAAACCTCTCGTGCCTCGATGGACCAGCTCTATGCGATCAGGCTGGTGCTGGAAGCCTACGGCATGGAGGACCTTCCGCCGGCGCTCCAGGACTTCATCAAGCTGCGCGTGCGCAACCCCGACGCCACCTTGAAGGAGCTCGGGGAGCTTGCCACGCCTCCGCTTTCGAAATCGGCGGTCTACCACCGCGTGCGGCGCATCGAGCAGATGGCTCGCGAGGTCGAGCAGCGAAAACGCGACTGATATGCGGTGCGTGAAGTCGTCGGGGTGCCGTCCTCGGCGGCAGTTCGTCCGCATAATCGACCGCCCGCCGGATATTTTCCTCCGCTGGGGTTGCATACGCTACACTGACCCTGTTTGGCTCAAATGAGTTTTCGAAAGGAATTTCGCAATGGCAATCAAAGTTGGCATCAACGGATTCGGTCGTATCGGACGTCTGGCGTTTCGCGCCATGGTCAAGGACCCGGCAATCGACGTTGTGGCGGTCAACGACCCCGGTAACCTGGAAGCCCTTGCTCACCTGCTGAAATACGATTCCGTGCACGGCCGCTTCTTCGATTCCGTCGAACTGACCGAAGACGGCTTCATCGCCGACGGCCATGCGGTCAAGGTCTTCTCCGACCGCGAGCCCGAGAACCTGCCCTGGGGCGAGCTCGGCGTCGACGTCGTGGTCGAGTCCACCGGCATCTTCAAGACCGGCGAGCTGGCCTCCAAGCATATCAAGGCCGGCGCGAAGAAGGTCGTCATCACCTGCCCCGCGAAGGGCGAGGACATCACCATCGTTATGGGCGTCAACGACGGCCTGTACGACAAGGACAAGCACAACATCATCTCGAACGCTTCCTGCACGACGAACTGCCTGGCTCCCGTGGCCAAGGTGCTCCTGGAGAAGTTCGGCATCAAGCGCGGCTTCATGAACACCATCCACTCCTACACCAACGACCAGCGCATCCTCGACCTTCCCCATAAGGATCTCCGTCGTGCGCGCTCCGCTGCCATGTCCATGATCCCCACCACCACCGGCGCCGCCCGCGCTGTCGCCCTGGTCCTGCCGGAACTGGCGGGCAAGCTCGACGGCTTCGCCACGCGCGTTCCCACGCCCGACGGATCCATGGTCGACCTGACGGTCGAGCTCGAGCGCGAGGTGACGGTCGAGGAGATCAACGCGGCGCTGAAGGAAGCGGCCGAAGGCGAGCTTGCGGGCATCCTGGAATACACGGCCGACCCCATCGTCTCCATCGACATCGTCGGCAACGACCATTCCTCCATCTTCGACAGCCAGCTGACCATGGTCATGGGCGGCTCCTCGAACCTCGTGAAGGTCGTTTCCTGGTACGACAACGAGTGGGGCTACTCCAACCGCGTCAAGGACCTCGTGAAGATCCTGCTGTAAATGCCCGCAAGGCGCATGGATCGCATCGTTTGAAAATCTTGAACCCTGGTTTGGCCTCGTGCGCGTGCTTGCTATTACAGCTTGCTCACCGTGCATGAGCGTACGGCCAGGGTTCGTTTATTGTAAAGGCGCTTTGCCTATCCGCCGAAGCGCCGCCTTTGGAAAGGAAGATCATGTCTGAAATCGCTTCCGTCGACCAGCTCGATGCGCGCGGCAAGCGCGTGCTCGTGCGCGTCGACTTCAACGTTCCCGTCGCCGATGGCGCCGTCACCGACGACACGCGCATCCGCGCTGCGCTGCCCACCATCGAAAAGCTCGTAGGCGACGGCGCGCGCGTCATCCTCATGAGCCACTTGGGCCGCCCCGCTGGCGAGGGCTTCGAGGAGGCGTTCACCCTTCAGCCTGCCGCGGCGCGCCTGTCCGACCTGCTCGGCCGCCCGGTGCTGTTCGCGAGCGACACGATCGGCGCCGACGCCCAGGCGAAGGCCGAATCTCTTACCGATGGCGATGTCCTCGTGCTCGAGAACCTGCGCTTCGACAAGCGCGAGAAGAAGAACGACCCGGCGTTTTGCGCGGAGCTCGCGAAGCTGGCCGACGCGTACGTCAACGATGCGTTCGGCACGGCTCATCGCGCGCATGCCTCCACCGCCGGCGTCGCCTCGCTGCTCCCGGCGTATGCCGGCTATCTCATGCTCAACGAGGTGAACACGCTCTCCGGCATGCTCGACGAACCGAAGCGCCCCTTCGTCGCCATCCTCGGCGGCTCGAAGGTCTCCGACAAGATCAAGGTGATCGACGCGCTCATGGACAAGTGCGACACCCTCATCATCGGCGGCGGCATGTGCTTCACGTTCCTGTTGGCGCAGGGCAAGCAGGTGGGCACGTCGCTCAAAGAGGACGATTGGGTCGATCGCGCGCGCGACATGATCGCCAAGGCCGCCAAGTCTGGCGTGAAGCTGCTGCTTCCCGTGGACGTCGTATGCGCCGACGCGTTCGCCGCCGATGCGAACACCAAGATCACCGACGTGAACAGCATCCCCGAGGACATGATGGGCCTCGACATCGGGCCGAAGACCGCCGAGCTTTACGCGCAGGCCATCGCCGAGGGATCCACCGTGTTCTGGAACGGGCCGATGGGCGTCTTCGAGATGGACGCGTTCGCGGCGGGCACCAAGGCGGTCGCCGACGCCGTTGCCGCCAACAAGCAGGCGGACACCATCATCGGCGGCGGCGATTCGGTGGCGGCGGTCAACAAGTTCAACCTCGCCGATCAGATGACCTTCATATCCACCGGCGGCGGCGCGAGTATGGAATTGGTGCAGGGCGAGGCTCTGCCCGGTGTGGAAGCGCTGCGGTAGTACCATACGGAAGGGGACGGCGACGTCCCCTTTTTCTTGAATGCCCGAAAGCCGTCCAGGCGACGGGCGCGACGCATGCAGTGCAGTTTCGAAAGGAGTTGATCGGTTTATGGCTCGCAAGCCCCTGATGGCCGGCAACTGGAAGATGAACAACACCTACGCCGAGGCGGTGGTGCTGGCTCAGAATATCTCCAACAACTACTTCAAGGACTGGTCCGACACGGTCGACGTGCTCATCTGCCCCCCGTTCATCGACTTGAAGCCTGTTTACAGCGTCTTCGAGTTCGATAAGATGCCGGTGCAAGTCGGTGCACAGAACGTGCATTGGGAGGAAAAGGGCGCCTTCACGGGCGAGATCTCGGTCCCCATGCTCAAGGAGCTTGGTTGCAGCTGCTCCATCGTCGGTCATTCCGAGCGCCGCGGATATTTCGGGGAAACGAACGAGGACGTCAACCGCAAGGTCAAGGCGCTCATCGCCGCAGGGCTCTATGCGGTCGTGTGCGTCGGCGAGTCGCTTGCCGTGCGCGACGAGGGAACCACCGAGGAATTCGTGTGCGCGCAGGTGCGCGCGGCGTTCGCCGGCATCGACGCGGCCGAGGCCGCGAAGTGCGTCGTCGCCTACGAGCCCATCTGGGCTATCGGCACCGGTCGCACCGCAACCCCCGAGCAGGCGCAGGCCGTGTGCGCCTCCATCCGCGCAACGCTTCGCGAGCTTTTCGGCGAAGAGGTCGCCGAGGAGATGCGCGTGCTGTACGGCGGTTCCATGAACGTCGGCAACGTCGAGGCGCTCATCGCTCAGCCCGACATCGACGGAGGCCTGGTCGGCGGCGCCAGCCTGAAGGCCGACCAGTTCATCCAGCTCGTGAAGGCGTGTCTGTGATGGCGGCCGCTTGCGAGCAGGCGGGCCTGACTCTGCCCGCCTGCCTCATCATCATGGACGGCCTCGGGCTTGCTGATCCCGGTCCGGGCAACGCGGTGTCGCTCGCCCAAACCCCGTGCCTAGATGATCTGTTCGCCAATCACTCGTGGACGAAGCTCGAAGCTTCCGGCGAGGCGGTCGGCCTGCCGGCTGGCCAGATGGGCAATTCCGAGGTGGGGCACCTCAACATCGGCGCCGGTCGCGTGGTTCACCAGGAGCTTTCACGCATCAATCATGCCTGTGCCGATGGATCCATCTGCGACAACGAGGTGATCAACGCCGCGTATGCCCAGGCTGCGAAACCGGGAGCGGCGCTCCATCTCATGGGCCTGCTCTCCGATGGCGGCGTGCATTCGAGCAATGCGCACCTTTACGCGCTCATAAAGCATGCGGTCGCATCCGGCATCTCCGATGTGCGCATCCATGCGTTCATGGACGGGCGCGACGTCCCGCCCGCAAGCGGCAAGGGCTATATGCAGGAGCTTTCCGACTTCATCGAGGGCAACGGCTTCGCGAATTCGGTGCGCATTGCGAGCGTTTCGGGCCGCTACTACGCCATGGATCGCGACAACCGTTGGGATCGCGTGAGCAAAGCGTACGATGCCGTGGTGTCCGGCAAGCCGCTTGCGGCAAAGACGAGCGCCGTGGAGGCGATGCAGTCGTCTTACGACAACGATATCACCGACGAGTTCGTCGTCCCCGTCGCGCTCGATGGGCGCGGCGTGCAAGACGGCGATGCGGTGGTGTTCTTCAACTTCCGCCCCGACCGCGCGCGCGAGCTGACGCGCTCGATCGTCGACGATGACTTCAACGGATTCGATCGCGAGCGTCACCCGCAGGTGAGTTTCGTGTGCCTCACCGAATACGACCCCGATATCGCAGCGCTGGTCGCCTTTCCCAAGACGTTTCCCGACAACGTGCTCGCCGACGTGCTTTCAACGGGCGGCCTGCGCCAATACCATATCGCCGAGACGGAAAAGTACGCGCACGTCACATTCTTCTTGAACGGCGGCCGCGAGGAACCGAAAGCGGGGGAGGAGCGCAGCCTCATCCCCAGCCCGAAGGTGGCGACGTACGACCTTCAGCCCGAGATGAGCGAACCGGAGGTGGCTCAAACGCTGGCCGACGCCATCGATTCGCGCGAGGCGGACGTCTATATCGTGAATTTCGCCAATCCCGACATGGTGGGGCACACCGGGGTCATCCCCGCGGCCGTCTCGGCCGTCGAAGCCGTCGATGCCGGTGTTGCAAAGGTGCTCGCTGCCGTGAAGCGCCAGGGCGGCATCGCCTTCGTGACCGCCGATCACGGCAATTGCGACAAGATGATCGCCGACGACGGTACGCCGCACACCGCCCATACCACCGCGCCGGTCCCATTCGTCTTTCTCGATGCCGCCGGCATCGGGCGCAAGCTCTCAAATCGACCCGGTGCGCTGTGCGATATCGCGCCGACCCTGCTCGAGGCCATGGGCCTGGACGCTCCTGCCGAAATGACGGGGAAGAGTCTGTTGGCGTAAGAAGCATGGGTATGCAGCCGGGATCGGCTGGGGGCACGCGGGCAAGAGCCGCATGCCCCCATGCTTGCGTTGCGTAGTTTCGATGCGTCATCCCGCTTAGGTTGCCTTGCCGGTGGCGCATCGTTATACTGAACTACTTGCATAGGTTGTTATTCGAGTGAAAGTAGCATTGCTTTGAGTCCTCTTTTGATCATCCTTATCGCGCTGCTGGTCATTTCCGGCCTCGGCCTTATCATCTTCATCCTGCTGCATTCCGGCAAGGGCACCGGCATCTCGGACATGATCGCCAGCTCCGTGTACTCCTCGCAAACCGGTACGAGCATCGTTGAGAAGAACCTCGACCGCATCACCATCATCTTTGCGGTGGTGTTCCTGCTGTCGCTCATCGCGCTCATGATCGTGTATCCGCAGGGGACCATTGCGACGAGCTAAAAATTTTTGAAATTAGGTCTTGCCAAGGCGAAAACAGTCGAGTATAGTATTCGACGTTGCTTTTCGAGGCAAACACGTCGGAGTGGTGGAACGGCAGACACGCAAGCTTGAGGTGCTTGTGCCCACTTTACGGGTGTGCGGGTTCAAATCCCGCCTCCGACACCAGGGAATCGAAAGCGGCTTTCGGGCCGCTTTTTTATTGCCTGGAAGGCGTTGGAACGATGACAAAACTTTTTTCAAAAAAGTGTTTGACATCGAATCCGGTTCCGGTATACTAACGTCTTGCCGATTGAGCCGAAAGGTTCAAGAAAGCACAGCAAGTGGGCGTTTAGCTCAGGGGGAGAGCGCTTCCCTGACACGGAAGAGGTCACAAGTTCAAATCTTGTAACGCCCACCATTAGCGGACATGGCTCAGCTGGTAGAGCATCACCTTGCCAAGGTGAGGGTCGCGGGTTCGAATCCCGTTGTCCGCTCCATTGTCTGTCAAGAACTGGTCGGGGAACCGGCCAGTTCTTATCAAGACAAGAAGACGCCAGGATGGCGACGTGGCCAAGTGGTAAGGCAGAGGCCTGCAAAGCCTTCACCCCCGGTTCGAATCCGGGCGTCGCCTCCAACAGAGGCATTGACAAGTTAATATGCGGACATGGCTCAGCTGGTAGAGCATCACCTTGCCAAGGTGAGGGTCGCGGGTTCGAATCCCGTTGTCCGCTCCATTGTCTGTCAAGAACTGGTCGGGGAACCGGCCAGTTCTTATCAAGACAAGAAGACGCCAGGATGGCGACGTGGCCAAGTGGTAAGGCAGAGGCCTGCAAAGCCTTCACCCCCGGTTCGAATCCGGGCGTCGCCTCCAACAGAGGCATTGACAAGTTAATATGCGGACATGGCTCAGCTGGTAGAGCATCACCTTGCCAAGGTGAGGGTCGCGGGTTCGAATCCCGTTGTCCGCTCCATTTACATTCAGGACCGGGGTGACCCGGTCTTTTTTATTGCAGTAGGCGAAATCCTGAAACGTACAAACGAATGTTCGTGCTAGCATACCGTTAGCAAAACGAAGCAGAGGAAGTCGGAACATGGGTCAAGACGCAATCGTTATCAAAGGGGCGCGCGAGCACAACCTCAAAGATGTCGACATCACCATCCCTCGCGATAAGCTCGTGGTCATCACCGGCCTTTCCGGAAGCGGCAAGTCGAGCCTGGCCTTCGACACCATCTATGCCGAAGGGCAGCGGCGCTACGTGGAAAGCCTCTCCAGCTATGCGCGCATGTTCCTGGGGCAGATGAGCAAGCCGGACGTCGACAGCATCGATGGGCTTTCCCCGGCGGTCTCCATCGACCAGAAGACCACCTCGCGCAACCCGCGCTCGACGGTGGGCACCACAACGGAGATCTACGACTATCTCCGATTGCTCTACGCGCGCGTGGGCGTTCCGCATTGCCCGGAATGCGGGCGCGTCATCAAGAAGCAGACCACCGATCAGATCACCGACGAGATCCTCGCGCTGGCGCAGGATGCGAAGGCCATCGTGATGGCGCCGGTCGTGGCCGGCCGCAAAGGCGAGTTCACGAAGCTGTTCGCCGACCTGACCCACGAGGGCTTCAGCAGGGTGCGCATCGACGGCGAGATCACGAAGCTGACCGGCGAGCCAATTGTGCTGAACAAGAAGATCAAGCACTTCATCGACGTCGTGGTCGACCGCGTCCAGCTGAAACCCGCATCCACCGCTCGCATCGCCGAAGCGGTCGAGCTTGCCACTAAGCTTGCCGAGGGTCGCGTGCTCGTTCAGGTTCTCGGAGCCGATGGCAAGCCGATGGGGGAGGCCGGGGGAACTTCAAGCGGCGCGAAGGGCGGCCTTGGCGCCGGCGAGCATCTCTTCAACCTCGCGCTCGCCTGCCCGGAGCACGGCCATTCCATGGACGAGCTGCAGCCGCGCGATTTCAGCTTCAACGCGCCGTATGGCGCATGCCCCGATTGCTCGGGAATCGGCAGCAGGGAAGAGGTCGACGAGTCGCTCGTGGTCCCGGACCCTTCGCTGACGCTTTCGCAGGGGGCCATCGCACCGTTCAAGAACGGCAACTACTATCCGCAGGTGCTGGCGGCGGTCGCGCGCCATCTGGGCAGCGACGAGAACACGCCTTGGGAGGACATGCCGCATCGCGTGCAGCAGGGCTTGCTGCACGGGCTGGGCGAGGAGAAGGTCCAGGTCGACTATGTGACGGTCGATGGGCGCAACACCTATTGGTTTCTGGAATGGGAAGGCGCGCTCGCCGCGGTGATGCGGCGCTACCAGGAGGCTCAGAGCGACTCCCAGCGCGAAAAGCTCCAGAGCTACTTCGCCGTGGTTCCCTGCCAAACCTGCTCGGGAAAGCGTTTGAGGCCCGAGATACTGGCGGTCACCATCGAGGGGCAATCGATTCACGACGTGTGCCAGATGAGCGCGCGCGATTCGCTCGCGTTCTTCTCGTCGCTTTCGTTTTCCGGTCAAGCGGCGCAGATCGCCAACCCCATCGTGAAGGAGATCGTCGCACGCCTCAAGTTCCTCGTCGACGTCGGTTTGGACTATCTCACTCTCGAGCGCGCCACGGCAACGCTTTCGGGCGGTGAGGCACAGCGCATCCGCCTTGCGACGCAGATCGGCGCCGGGCTCATGGGCGTGCTCTATATCCTGGACGAGCCTTCGATCGGCTTGCATCAGCGCGATAACGAGCGGCTCATCGCCACGCTCGAGCACCTCAGGGACTTGGGCAACACGGTCATCGTGGTCGAGCACGACGAGGACACCATCCGGGCAGCCGATTTCGTGGTCGATATGGGACCGGGCGCGGGCGAGCGCGGCGGCGAGGTCGTCGCCTGCGGCACCCCGCAAGAGGTCGCCAGCGCAACCGGTTCGCTGACGGCCGACTATCTTTCCGG
This sequence comes from Prevotella sp. CAG:279, assembly GCA_963633085.1. Taxonomy (GTDB): domain Bacteria; phylum Actinomycetota; class Coriobacteriia; order Coriobacteriales; family Eggerthellaceae; genus Senegalimassilia. Next base: position 17,441 of record CAVGWX010000009.1, read on the forward strand.
AAGGAAATCGATCGCGGTGCCCGCAAAGCGGCGCCACCCGCGCCGCGGGTCGCTGAAGCTTACCGGTGCGCGCGAGAACAACTTGAAGAACGTCACCTTGTCCGTGCCCTTCGGCACGCTCACCGTGGTGACGGGCGTTTCCGGCAGCGGCAAGAGCTCGCTTATCACCGATACGCTCGCGCCGGCGTTGGCCAACCGCGTCAACCATGCGCACCGTCGCTGTGGCGCTTATCGGAAGATATCGGGCCTCGAGAACATCGACAAGGTCATCAACATCGACCAGAGCCCCATCGGGCGCACCCCGCGCAGCAACCCGGCAACCTACATCGGGCTTTGGGACGACATCCGCGCGCTGTTCGCCAGCACGCAGGACAGCAAGGCCCATGGGTATGGCCCGGGGCGCTTCAGCTTCAACGTCAGCGGCGGCCGATGCGAGGCCTGCAAAGGCGACGGGCAGATCAAAATCGAGATGCACTTCCTTCCCGACATCTATGTTCCCTGCGAGGTGTGCGGAGGCGCTCGCTACAACCGGGAAACATTGCAGGTCACCTATCGCGGCAAGAACATCTCCGAGGTCCTTGACATGACCGTGGAGGATGCGCTGGAGTTCTTCGAGAACATCCCCGGTGTCAAGCGGAAGCTGCAGACGCTCTTCGATGTGGGCCTGGGGTATATCCGCCTTGGGCAGCCGGCGACCACCCTGTCGGGAGGCGAGGCTCAGCGCGTGAAGCTTGCCAGCGAGCTGCATCGTCGGCAGACTGGCAAAACGTTCTACATCCTCGACGAACCGACGACGGGCCTGCACTTCGAGGACGTGCGGCAGCTGCTCGCGGTTCTGCAGCGCCTGGTCGATGCGGGAAACACCGTGCTCGTCATCGAGCACAACCTCGATGTCATCAAATGCGCCGACCATATCGTCGATTTGGGACCCGAGGGCGGCGAGCGGGGAGGAGCGATAGTCGCGCAGGGCACCCCGGAAGACGTTGCTTTGGTAAAGGAAAGCCACACCGGTAGATTCCTCTCCCGCATGCTGTAAGATGCTTCGTGGCTCATTGCGCCCGCGGGTATTCCCGCGGGCGTTTTTCACGGTATTAGAGATTAGGGGGCAGCTATGGCGCAAAGCGGCGCATCGGGCAAACATGTGATGCGAGGCGTCCTGTTCGCTTTGATCGGGAGCATTTGCTGGGGTTTTTCCGGCACCTGCGCTCAGCTGCTCATGAACGATTACGCCGCTCCTTCCGGATGGGTAACCTGCGTGCGCATGCTCTGCTCGGCCGTATTCTTCCTGGGAGGCGCGCTTATCGCGGATTGGCGCTCGCTCGTCGCGCTTTTGCGCGACGTCCGTTCGCTGGTGAGCATCGCCCTGTTCGCGGTTTTCGGCGTCATCTTGTGCCAATTGAGCTATTTGCAGGTGATCCACTACACATCGGCCGGCGTCGGCACCACCATCGAGCAGCTCGGACTCGTGCTCATCATGCTCTGGACTTGCCTTAAGACGAGGCGCAGGCCGAAGCTTCGGGAGGTTGCGGGGTTGGTGCTGGCGCTCGCTGGCTTGGTGCTGATCGCGACCCAAGGAGACCTGTCCCGTCTGGCGGTTCCCCTCGAAGGCCTGCTGTGGGGTTTGGCGGCGGCGCTCGGTCTGGCGCTTTACACGCTCATGCCCGTCCGGGTCCTCGAAAAATGGGGCGCCATGCTCGTCACGGGCATGGCGATGCTCTTCGGAGGCGTCGTCATGATCCCCGCGACACAGCCCTGGAACGTGCCCATCGAACTTGGCCTTGGCGCCATCGGTTCGTTTGCGGCGATCGTCCTCGTCGGCACCTGCGCCGCCTACCTGCTGTTTTTGCAAGGCGTGAAGGACGCGGGGTCGGTGAAGGCGGGCTTACTCTGCGCCGTCGAGCCTGTATCGGCGATGCTCCTTGCCGTCGTATGGCTCCATTCGCCTCTGTCGGCATGGGATGTTGCCGGCTGCGCATGCATCTTGCTCATGATCGTTTTGGTGTCCGAATTGAAGAAACCCGAAGGCGAGGAGGTCGCCGCGGTGGCCGCACAGGGCTTCGAGGCCGAAACCCTCCCCGCCGAGGTGCCCATCTTCGCCGGTCGAGCGTCTCAATTGGGCCTGTATCGCAGCAGGCCGGCGACGATGGAGGATTTCAAGCGTGTGCAGGGTTTGCTCGATCAGGCGCACGAGAATTACGCGCGCATGGGAATCGCCGAAGGCAAGTACAAAAAATACCCCTCATCGCGACGTCTTTCCCACAGCATCAAAAACGGAACGACGCATGTGGTCGAGAACTCCGACGGCAAGCTCATCGCGGTCTATGCGGTTTCCTTCGACCCCGATAAGAATTATGCGAAGGGAATACAGGGAGCTTGGCTCACGCCGACCGAGAACGATCCGCAGGCTTACGCGGAGCTTCATTGGGTCGCCGTCGACGCACCGTTTCGCCGTCGCGGCGTCGGCTCCTTTATACTCGACCGCGCCTGCCGTCTGGCGCGCGATGGGGGACGAGCGAGCTTGCGCGCCGACATCTATCCCGGCAACGAGCCGATGCGCTGGCTTTTGGAGAAGCGGAGATTCACGTTTTGCGGGACCATCCATGTTCGCAATACCCGCGGGCTGGAGAAACGCCGTTCCGCTTATGAGATCATGGTGCGCTAGCCCATAGTTTGGAATATTCACAGTTGCAGCTTCGCGCTCACATGCGCGGCTCAACGGACGTCTATACTGATTCGCATGGCATCTAGGACTCGTGAAAAACTGGCGCTTTTGGTTTTCGCCTTGCTGATATTGCTCGGCCTAGCGGGGGTTGCCTGGTATTTGGTGGTCGGCCATTCCTGGAACGTCGCCGCCTCGAACATCGACGATTCGGTTGGTCAGATGGAAGGCTATACGGCTATCGTCTATGCCGGAACCACCCTTCCTGAGAAAACGGCCGCAAGCACCGGTAAAGGCGCCACCGCCTCCATCAAAGAATCGGTTAAATCGCTGACCGCGTCTTCCGCGAGCACCTCCTCTTCCGTGTCCGGGGACGCTTCCGCTTCTGACACGCCCGAAGTGAACAAAGATGCGGCAACGGGATCGACGAGTGATGTGGGAAGCGTCGCCGCCCCTGTGGTCGAGCGCGCTTCCGAGGCCGCCGACGCTTCGAAGGCGGCGGCGCTCGGCGATGCCGAAGCGCCGGCAAGTCCCTCTTCATCCGATTCCAGCACTGCATCGACGTCGGAACCCTCCTCCGAAGATGCGCGCGCCGCCTTGTCTCAGGCCCGCGACGACGCTCAGCTTGCCGATGCCTCCACGGACTCATCGAGCCGGTCATATGCGGAAAAGGACAAGACGACCTTCATCGACCCCGATGACGTTTCAGCAAGCTATCAGGATAAGAAATCATCGGTTTTGACCCTCGACACCATCGATAGCGGGGCATATAGCGAGGGGTGCATCGTGAAGCGCGGATCGAAGCGTATCGGCATCATATCGATCGAGGTGCCCGTGAGCGCTGCTGCCGCACAGGCGATTTTAAGACCCCTTACCGATGCCAAGGTCGATATGGTCGTGTGCATAACACCCGTGAAGCGCTATGTCGAAGCCGCCACGGGAATCGACATCGTCATCACCACCCAAGATGATACGGTTTCGACGATCGGGGAGACCGCTGGCAAAACGTTCTATGTTGCGGCTCCCGAACAAGGCAAGGTCGGGGCTATTCTCATCTCCCCGTCGAGCACGGTCTCCGCCAAGGTCATTGACGCTCTCTAAGAGGCTTATTTCCTGCTGGGAATTATTCACTGCGATGATATCTAATCGTTCACTGAGTTATTCAACCATCATTCATGCTCCTCTTGTTAACGCTTTGCCGGTTGTTTCCGTCTCACGGAAGCTTTACGATAATCGTCAGATTCCCTATTTTTGTTGCAAAAGCTTATAACTACCCATTTGTATTATTCCTGACCGAGAATAACTAAAATAATGGCTAAAAGTTTACAAACAGTTTGAATATATGAAGCAATTCTGAATTCATAGATGGACAAAATGGCTAATCCTGTCCTAAACCGCGCCCTGCAAAACGGGCTAAATCGGACAATTGCCCCTCCATTGCTACCATTTACCGTAATGGTGCCCACTTGGTAACAAAATCCTTTCTATTATTTATTGAGGTTATTCACCCGGTCTGCATCGGGTGGGTGCGAGCGTTATTCTGCGGACGTTTCGCGATACGCCATATCTCAAGGTGTTGATGCTTCAGCTCCGCAGTCTGCGCATGCTCTGACGAGCAAGACGAGTGCAAGACGAGTAGGAAAGGAGCTGAAAGGTATGAACCTTTCACGCAGGGGCTTTTTCAAAGCTACCGGCGCCGCCTTGGCAACCACCATGGCCTTCGAGCTCTCTTCGCAGACCCAGGCCTTCGCGGCAGAGTCTGCAAGCGACTGGAAGCTGGTGAACACCGAGGAGTACACCAACATCTGCTGCTATTGCGCAGGCGGATGCGGTTCTCTTCTTTCGGTGCGCGATGGCGAGCTGATCAACCTTGAGGGCGACCCCGATCATCCCATCAACGAAGGCGGCCTGTGCCCGAAGGGCGCGACCATGTTCCAGTTGCGCAACGTTGTGGATCCAAAGACGCACGAGGTCATCAAGAACCCGCATCGCGCGACCCGTCCGCTGGTCCGCCGCCCCGGCGCAAGCGACTGGGAAGAGATCACCTGGGACGACGCCATCGCCGAGATCGTGCGCAAGGTCAAGGACACGCGCGACGAAACCTTCATCGAGAAGAACGAGAACGGCCTGACCGTCAACTACACCCCCGCGATCGCCAGCCTGGGCGGTTCGCAGGAAAACTCCGAAGAGGAGTATTTGATCCTTAAGATCATGCGTCAGATGGGCGTCATCGCCATCGACAACCAGGCCCGTGTTTGACACGGCCCCACCGTTGCCGGTCTGGCAGCTTCATTTGGTCGCGGCTCGATGACGAGCCACTGGTGCGACTTCCAAAACACCGACGTTATCCTCAACTGCGGTTCCAACTCCGTCGAGAACCATCCCGTTTCCGCCCTGTGGCTTGAGAAGGCCCACGAGCAGGGTGCGAAGTGGATCGTTGTCGACCCTCGCTACACTCGTACGGCCGAACAGGCCGACATCTGGTGCCCCATCCGTTCCGGCACCGACATCGCGTTCTACGGTGGCATGTACCACTACATCATCGAGAACCTGATCGAGCCCGGTCTGGCGAACTACCTCGCCACGGGCGACATGAGCAACTACAACTTCGAGTATCTGCTCAACTACACCAACGCATCCTACATTCTCGACCCCGAGTACGAATTTGACCCCGAGACGGGCCTGTTCAGCGGCTGGAACGAGAAGACGAAGACCTATAACGTGCACAGCTGGCACTACGAGACCGCTTCCGAAGAGGAGTGGGACACCTCGGAGAACGGCGCGTACGCCTGGGTGAAGAAGGCAGGCACCCCCGAGTTCACCACGCCGACGCTCACCAACCCTGAAAAGGACATGACGCTGGCCAACGAGCGCTGCGTGTACCAGCAGTTCAAGAAGCACTATTCCCGCTACACCCTTAAAACCGTTTCCGACATCTGCGGCATGGACAAGGATGTCCTGGAGCTCGTCTACAAGACGTACTGCGAGTCGGCCAAGCCCGGCAAGTCCGGCACCGTCCTGTACGCCCTCGGCCAGACGCAGCACACCTATGGCGCCCAGAATACGCGCGCCATGTGCATCATGCAGCTGCTGCTCGGCAACATCGGCGTGCCCGGCGGCGGCGTGAACGCGCTGCGCGGCGAGCCGAACGTTCAGGGCGCCACCGACATGGGCATGATGGTGAACGAGCATCCCGCCTACCTGAAGTGGGCCAACACCACCGATCGTTCGAGCCTGCGCAAATGGCTCGAGTCGCAGACGTACTCCGACGGCTACTACACCAACAAGCCGAAGTTCATCGTGTCCTCCTTGAAGGAGTTCTTCGGCGAGAACGCCACGGTCGACAACGACTACGGCTACGACTGGTGGCCGAAGGTTCCCTCCGAGACCGGCGCGGTCGACTACACGCACATCTCCACGTTCGAGCTCATGCAGCAGGGCGTCATCAAGGGCTACTTCAACTGGGGCATGAACCCCTGCCACTCCGCCCCGAACGCCGGCAACGTGCGCCGTTCCATGGCGAACCTCGAATGGCTCGTCGTGGCCGACCAGGTGCTCACCGAGTCCGCCACCTTCTGGAAGGCGCCGGACATGAACCCGGCCGAGATCGACACGACGGTGTACTACCTGCCCTGCGCGCTCATCTACGAGAAGCCGGGCATCATCTTGAACTCCGGCCGCTGGATCCAGTATCGCTACCAGGCCTGCGAGCCGTGGGATCAGGCGAAGCCCGACTACGAGATGTGCGACCTCATCTGGACCGCGCTCGTGGACCTCTACAAGAAGGAGGGCGGCGCGAACCCCGACCCGATCCTCAAGACCAAGTGGGACTACTACGTCGACGGCAAGATCGACCCGCGCCCGGTGGCCTGGGCCCTCAACGGCTACCGCGTGGCCGGCACGGATTGCAACACCGATTCCGCCAACCCGAAGGTCGACCTGCTCTCCGGCTACGCCGAGCTGGGCGCCGACGGTTCGACCGCCTGCGCGATGTGGATCTACTCCGGCATGTGGAACAACAACAAGGCTCCGCTCGACCCAGCAGAGCAGCCGCTGTGCCGCCGCAACACCAACGACAAGTCCGGCATCGGCCTGAACTCCGAGTGGGCCTTCAGCTGGCCGAGCAACCGCCGCATCCTGTACAACCGCAACAGCTGCGACATGCAGGGCAAGCCGTGGAACCCGAACAAGAAGCTCATGGAGTGGACGGGCGAGAAGTGGGACCTCGTCGACCAGGGCGACTTCGTTTCCGCGAAGAACGGCGTGCCGGTCCCGCCGAACAACAAGACGTTCTTCATGCTGTGGGAGCAGAACGCCCGCCTGGAGAGCTACGGCATGGTCGACGGCCCGCTGCCCGAGCACTTCGAGCCCTTCGAGTCCCCGGTGGAGGACAACCCGCTCAACGGCGCGTTCCAAAACCCCTGCGCGTTCGGCACGAAGTACGCGTCTACCAAGCAGGGCACCAAGGAGGAGTTCCCGATCGTGGGCACCACCTACTCGGTCACCGAGCATTGGCAGACCGGCGGCCAGACCCGCCTGTGCCCGTCGCTCGTGGAGGCCATGCCTTCTCAGTTCGTCGAGATGAGCGAAGAGCTTGCCGCGGAAAAGGGCATCAAGAACGGCGAAGAGGTGCGCGTGTACAACAACCGCGGATCGGTCGTCGTGCCGGCGCTCGTCACCAAACGCATGCATCCGCTGAACGTTCATGGCAAGACGCAGCATCTGGTTGGCTTGACGCACCACTTCGGCTGGGCCGACCTGTTCGGCACGGGCGACGTGGTCAACGACCTGACGCCGAACGTGGGCGACCCGAACTCGTTCACGCCGGAATACAAAGCGTTCCTCGTCAACATCGAGAAGCTGTAAGGGAGGATAGATCATGGCTGAAAAAGCGATTTACTTCGATTCCTCCAAGTGCACCGCCTGCAAGGGCTGCCAGGTTGCCTGCAAATGCTGGAACAACCTGCCGAGCCCCTTGGAGACCAACGCCACGAAGTGGTCGGGGACGCATCAGAACCCGGTCGACATCAACGGCACCACGCGCTTGATCATCACGTTCAACGAGCTTGAGGGCGATTCCAAGGTCAAGCCGGTGAAATGGGCCTTCGGGCGCCGCGCCTGCCAGCACTGCACCGACGCGCCCTGCGCGGCCATCTGCCCGGGCGGCGCGCTCGTGCGCAACGAGGACACCGGGTTCGTGGAGGTTCACCAGGACAAGTGCGTGGGCTGCCAGTATTGCCACAGCGTGTGCCCCTTCGACGTGCCGCGCTACGAGAGCAACGGCGTGCTGGACAAGACGGTTATCGACAAGTGCACCGGCTGCGCCGACCGTGTCTCCCATGGCATGGCCCCGGCCTGCGTGAGCACCTGCCAGCCGCAGGCGCTCAAGTTCGGCGATCGCGATGAGATGGTCGCCCTGGGCAAGGAAAAGGTGGAATGGCTGCACGAGAACGGCTATCCCGATGCCTGCCTGTACGGCGAGAACGAGATGGGCGGCCTGCACGTCATCCAGGTGCTCAAATACGGCGTTGAAGCTCATGGCCAGGTGGCCGATCCGCAGGTTCCCGCGACCGCTCAGCTCACGAGCATCATGAAGCCGGTCACGGGCGCCCTCACGGGCCTGACCGTCGTGGGCCTGGCCGCCATGTTCGGCCTGGCCGTGGGTTACAAGCGCGACAAGCTCGCCTACAACCCCGAGACCGAGGACACCGTTTCGGTCATCACCGGCGACGTCGTGCAGCACGGCGACCCGCAGGACGACAAGACGGTCGTCGAGCACATCACTGAGAATCTTCCGATTGGGAAGGGAGGCAAGCATGAGTAGCCATACCGTTACGGTTTCCGCCGAGGCTCGTGCCAAAGACGACGAGTTTCTGAAACAGCGTGCTGCTTCCGGCAAGGAGAAGTACATCCAGCGCCATTCGAAGCAGGCTCGCTGGACGCATGGCATCACGGTTTCCGCCTGCATCCTGCTGTGCATCTCCGGCCTGTTCGTGTTCGTCCCGCAGCTGGCTCAGGCCGTGGGTGCGGACACGGTGTTCGCCATCCGCATGTCTCACCGCGTGCTGGGGCTCATCTTCGTGCTGGTGCCCATCATCAGCGCCATCGCGGCCCCGAAGGGCGTTGCCCACATCTTCAAGAACCTGTTCCATTCCTGGGACGGCGACGACAAGAAGTGGATGCTGCTGTTCTTCCCGTACCTGTTCATGGCGAAGTGGATCCACATGCCCGACCAGGGCGAAGTGAAGTCCGGCCAGCGTTTCGCCGACGGCATGCTGTGGCTTGCCGGCGCTCTCATGGGCGTGACGGGCATCATCTTGGTGCTCGGCTCGACCGTGTGCGATTTCGGCACGGGCTACGGCGTGGTGCTGTTCCTGCACGACCTGGGCTTTTTGCTCATCGCCGTGTTCGGTTTGGCCCATATCTTCCTGGGCGGCGGCATCTTCCAGCCCTACCGCGGCACCTACAAGCTCATGTTCGGCGACGGCATGGTTTCCGAGGCCGATGCCCTGTATCACTGGGGCCACTGGGCTCGTGAGGAGATCGCTTCCGGCGAGAAGGTCGTCGAGAAGGACGTGCGCTAGGAGCACGATGGCGGGGTTCGGCTCTTCGTTGCGGGTCGAACCCCGTCCGCCGCATCGCGCCAGACCGGCGTGATGCGGCGGACATAACCAACAAAGAGAGATAGGTGACCGACCGGTCACCTATCTATTCGACAGCTCGGCGCTTCGCAGACCTTCCGCTTCGGGGGGAGCGCCGGGCTTTCGATTATGGTAACGCCAGTCGCGTGCAGGTTGCCTACAAGTCGATCAAGGCGCATCACCATCCTACATTTGCACGAATGGGGTTGGTGCTGAGCCTTGGTCTACTGCTGGGCCGCCTTCGCCTTATGCGGCGATGTTGACGAGAAACGAGGATGTACATGTTGGATTTGAAGCAGGCCGATTTCGCCATCGAAGCCTACCGTGGCAAACTCTCCGACACCGAATTCGAGCGGTTGCGGTTTTTCCGTTCCCTGTGGGAAGTGCAGTGCGAATGCGCGGGGGAATACCCTGATGCCATTACGTTTAAGATGCCCGAGCCAGCGGAGCTGAAGGCTTGCTCCGAGGCGTCCCGTCCGGTCCTGCAGGCGTACCCGGCGTGCATCTCCGAAGAGGCGCTCGTCGACACCGCCGCTCGCATCGCGGCGGCCATGGCCGTGTTCGATCAGTTTGACGAGGGTGCGCGCGATGCGCTTTCGCGCGTGCGCTGGGACCGCATCGTTGCGGCGAGCGATCTGGCCAAAGCCGGCAGCGACCCGGTTTCCTACGTTGAGGACATAGAATCGCTGCTCGTTGACGACGGCTTGTCGGAAAGCGCTGCTCGCCTGGGCGCTTCGGCCGCCTCTCTTGCGCTGCGCGCCCTGCTCAACCCGGTGGCGGATGCGATCCAGAAGCTTCGCCGCGACGAGAAGGTCGACCAGCCCTACACCATCGGCTGCCCGGTATGCGGAAGCCCCGCCGCGGTCGCCCGCGTCGGGTCGGGCGGCAAGACCAAGGGCCGCAGCCGCACGCTGTGGTGCGGCCAGTGCGGCTGCGTGTGGGATTTCGAGCGCGTGCGCTGCGCCCGCTGCGGAACCCAGAATCAGGGGCATCTGCACTTCTTCAACGTGGAAGGCGACGACGACCACCGCATCGCGACCTGCGACGAGTGCGGCGGCTATGTGCGCACCTCCTATGAGGAGTATTCGCCGGCGGCTTCCCTGTACCCGTTTGTCTTCGAGGTTGAGGACGTGGTGATGGCTCGTTTGGACCTCATCGCCTACCGCCAATTGGCAAAGCAGTCTGAACAGGATGCTGAGCAGGCATAACGCAAAGCGTACTTACTTTGCATGACAAGGCGGGATTCGTCGTTGCTGACGAATTCCGCCTTTTGCATGATAGGCTCGCCGGGTTTGTTCGGGCACAATGCCCCTTGTCGATAAGAGCCGTTGCGGACGAGGCGACGGGGAATGGAAGGCGTGTGCGGCATAGGATTCGCGCACGCTTCGAACAAGGAGGAACAATGAAATTTCTGGGCATGGGCGTACCTGAGCTTCTCATCATCCTGGTCGTCGTTTTGCTGATCTTCGGGCCGAAGAACCTTCCCAAGCTCGGCAGCGCCATCGGCAAGTCGGTGAAGAGCCTGCGCGAGGGCATGTCCAGCGACGAGGGCAAGGTCGACATCGAGGACGACGAAGAAGAAGACATCGTCGAGGAAGTCGTGGAGCAGGCTGCTCCCAAGAAGAAGGTCAAGGTTGCCGCGAAGAAGGCGACTGCCGAGGAATAAGGCGCGCGAATCTCATAGGCTCTCAGAAGGCGTCCCGGCGGGGCGCCTTCTTTTATGGTCATGCGCGCATGCCGTGCGTGACCGGGATAGGGTGCTGCTAAACTGGCTTTCATGGCTTCACGCAACAAAACAAAGGTCACTCATTCGCCAACGGGCGGCTTGACGCCTGCTTGGCGCGAGCTTTTGCATACGTTCATCGGTTTCGCGTGCAACCAGGCCTTCCTATTCTCCCTGTTTTACATGGGATGGAACCGATCGGCCTCGCTCGGCGCGTGGACGTTCGAGCGCATCGACGTGTTCTTCGCGCTTTTGGCGATGGCGTTTTTGCTGCTGGTGCTGCGCCGCGTGACCGCGCAGGTGCGCGATGTCGTGTTGGCGCGCAACCTTCTGTGGTGCTACGCCTTCCTCATGGCGCTTGGCGCCTCGGTGTCGCTTCCTCAGGAAACGGGCGCTTTGGGGCTGGCGATCGAGGGTCTCGTCGTCGGGTTCCCGTTCGGTTGCATGCTGTGCGCTTGGGGCCGTGCGTTCGTCGCCATCCCGCATGCGCAAAGCGTGCGCGGCGTGCTGCTTTCGACGGCGCTCGCGGCGGTGTTCTCCTTCCTCTTGGCGCTTCTGTCCGAGGTTTTCCCGGCGGCGCTGTATGCGGCGGATTTGCTTCCCTTCGCCTCCGCATGGCTGCTCTCGCTCACGCCGGCGTTTCGGGAAAAGGATGCGCCGAAACCCCACGATAACGAAAGCGCGCAAGGCAGCCCGCCGGCGCCTTTCTTCGAGCGCCTGCTCGCGACGAAGGAGCAGCGCGCTGAAACGCTCAGGCTTTCGCGAAAAGTCGTTTCAGGCGCCGTGCTCTTCGGCGTTTCCGGCGGCCTCATGGAGACGTACGCCTCCGATCCGGGCATGGTCGCAACGCCCACCTTCCCGGCGTCGTTGCTCCTCCTGGCGCTTTTCTGCGTGGGGTCGCTGCAGGTGATAGGTCTGGGCGCCCCCTCGAGCGAAGGGGACGAAGGCGTTACCGAGCTTTTGATATCGGTGTATCGCATGGCGATGCTGGTGATGCTCGCCGGATATTTGTTCGTCCCCGTGCTGGAGCCCTTCGGCGTGCCGGGCGACGCCATCGTCCTTGCGGGGTACCTGGGCCTTAGCGCGGTGCTCATCTCGCTGTTCGTGCTGACCGCGAAGATCTCCGGGGCCGATGGGGCCCTGTCGTTCTCGCGCGGCTTCGCGGCGCTCTATCTAGGTGAAGCGGCGGGGCTTGCGCTCGGCAACGCGCTGCAGCTTTTCTCGCCTGGTGGCGACATGCCCTTTGCGGTCGCTTCCTCTGCCGGATTGGTCACCTTGTTCGTGTACCTGTTCCTGTTCACGGAAGCGGACTTCCGCACGCTTTCGCGCATCGTCCGCCAGGCCGATCGCTTCTCGGATGCATGCCGGGCCATCGCGGATCGCTGCAAGCTTTCGAAGCGCGAGTCCGAGATTCTGCCCATGGCGCTGCGCGGGCGCACGGCCGAGCGCATCGCTTCCGAGCTGTTCATCGCGAAGAGCACCGTCGACACGCACCTGCGCCGCATCTACGCCAAGTGCGGCGTGCACACCCGTCAGGAGCTGATCGATCTGGGAGAGGCCGAGACGAGATCCTTACTGAACCTCAAGGAGTGACCGAATGAAGAACATGCCCGCTCTTGCTAGCAAGCTTGAAGAAGCCCTGCATCCCGGCGCGGTGCGGCGGGGGATCGCGCTGCGCGACCTGACGACGTTTCGCATCGGGGGACCGGCCGAGGTGCTCGTGGAGCCTGCGAGCTTCGAGGAGGTCGCGCAGACGGTTCGCATCTGCAATGCCCAGGGCGCCCCATGGCGCGTCATGGGGCTGGGAAGCGACCTTCTCGTTTCCGATGAGGGCGTGGGCGGCGTGGTGATTCGCCTTGCGGAGAACCTCTCGCAGGTGACGGTCGCCGGCACGCGCGTGCGCGCCGCAGCCGGTGCGTCGAACGCCGAGGTGGCGCAGGTCGCGCAGCACTCGGCGCTAGCGGGATACGAGTTCGCAAGCGGCATCCCGGGCACCATCGGCGGCGCCGCCATCATGAATGCCGGCGCCTACGGCGGGGAGTTCCGCGACGTGTGCGTGCGCTTGACCTGCCTCACGCCGGCCGGCGACATCGTCGAGGTCTGCGCCTGGCAGGCGTGCTGGGGATACCGCCGTTCGATGATGTCGGACGAGGGTTACGTGGTCCTCGAGGCGACGCTTCAGCTGCAACCCGACGATGCCGCCGCCATCCAGGTGCACATGGACGACTTAAGGGCGCGGCGCGAGGAGAAGCAGCCGCTCGAGATGCCGAGCGCCGGCAGCACGTTCAAGCGCCCGACCGGCTATTTTGCCGGCAAGCTCATCCAGGATGCGGGCCTGCGCGGGTTGGCCGTCGGGGGCGCGCAGGTCTCCGTCAAGCATACCGGCTTCGTCGTGAACGCCCGCGAGGCCACCGCCGCCGACGTCCGCGCGCTCATCGCCGAGGTTCAGCGGCGGGTGTTCGATTCCTTCGGCGTGCGCCTTGAACCCGAGGTGCGCATGTGGGGTTTCCCCGATTCAAAATAGCGTTGTACCGGTGCGCCTTGGCCTTCGGAAAGCTTGCGCAGTGGGCGCAACGGCGATGTTTGAGCATTGAATACCGTTAACTTTTGCAGACAGAGGAGGGCTGGAGCATGGCCAGTAGCGCAACGGCGTCGCTCACGCAGCGGACGCTTCACTACTATTGGCAGGTGACGCGCAATCATCTGGGCTATTTCGTCGCGCTGCTCGTTTCGACCTTTCTGTTCGTCGCGCTGCTGTCTTACGGCAACCCCTACGTGATGAGCCTGATCGTCGACAAGGTTGGCACCACGCAGGTGGCCACAGGCGAGGTCTTTTCCGTTTACGGTCCCTACATTGTGGCGCTCATCACCATCAACGTGCTCGGACAAGCCGCCAGCAAGCTGCAGGACTACACCATGTACAAGCTGGAAATCGCCGCTTCCTACGACTTGGCCACCATGAGTTTCGACGCGCTGTGCAACCAGTCGATGAGCTTCCATTCGAACCGCTTCGGTGGCACGCTGGTGAGCCAGACGACGAAGTTCATGGCCGCCTACGACCTTCTGCTGGAAACCGTGACGTTCCCGTTTCTGCCGGTCATTTGCTCGGTCGTGTTCACGTGCGCCATCTTAGCGCCGCGCGTGCCGGTGTACGTGGCCATCCTCATGGCGCTTTTGGCCGTGTACGCCTGCGTGTCCTACGTTATGTACAAGCGTATCTTGAGCTTGAACGAGAAGGCTGCCAGCGCGCAAAACCAGCTTTCCGGAGAGCTGTCCGATTCGGTGGCGAACATTCTTGCCGTGAAAACCTCCGGGCGCGAAAACTATGAGCGCGAGCTGTTCGATGCGGCGAATAGGGAAGTGGTTGCGCGCGATTCGAGGCGCATGTGGTCGTCGCTGACGCGCGGCATCGTGACCGCCTGCATCACCGTGGTGATCATGTCGGTGGTGTCCGTGTTCATCGCGGGCGGCAACGCGTGGTACGGCATCACTCCCGGCACGCTCGTGATGATGTTTACGTACACCTACACCGTGACCAACCAGTTCAATTTCATCAACAACGGCCTGCAGCGCTTCAATCGCGCGTTCGGCGATGCGAGCGGCATGACAGCAACTCTCGACGAGCCGCGATTGGTCGCCGATGCGCCCGGGGCGCCTGATATGCAGGTTTCCCGAGGCGAGATCGCTTTTTGCAACATCGGTTTCTGGTATGCCGACGGCAATGCGACTACCGAAGTGTTCAACGGGTTCAATTTGGAAATTCCCGCCGGGCAGCGCGTCGGCTTGGTCGGTCTATCGGGGGCTGGCAAGACCACGCTCACCAAGCTGCTGCTGCGCCTGTCCGACATTCAGGATGGGCAGATCCTCATCGACGGGCAAGACATATCGGCTTGCACGCAGCAAAGCCTGCGCAGGTCCATCGCCTATGTTCCGCAGGAGGCGCTGCTGTTTCATCGCAGCATCGCCGAGAACATTGCTTACGGGCGACCCGAGGCCACCATGGATCAGATTCGCGAAGCGGCGCGGCAGGCCAACGCGCTCGAGTTCATCGAGCGGCTGCCGCAAGGGTTCGACACCGTCACCGGCGAGCGCGGCGTGAAGCTTTCGGGTGGCCAGCGACAGCGCATCGCCATCGCGCGCGCCATTCTGGTCGACTGCCCGGTGCTGGTGTTGGACGAGGCGACGAGCGCGCTCGATTCGGAAAGCGAGGCTCTCGTACAGCAAGCGCTCGCCACGCTCATGCAGGGAAGAACGTGCATCGTGGTGGCGCATCGCCTGTCCACCGTGGCGAGCCTTGATCGCGTCGTGGTGCTCGACCATGGCAAGATCGTCGA
>CAVGWX010000010.1:0-3213 GCA_963633085.1 Prevotella sp. CAG:279
TAGAGAGCGCCTTAGCGCGACACCAATTTCAAAAATTCGCGGGCGCGCGTCCTTCGCAGCCATCACCGCCAACCCAACCCGACCCAACCAAACCCAACCCTCGCCGCGCCGCGTCAAACGGATCCGGCCGGATGCCCCAGGCTTCCGCCATCGGCCCGGTGGACGAGAGGGGATCGATTGGCGTTGGCAAGAAAACGGCGATGCTGCATCGTCGCGCGCGCCTAAGCGGCCCTTCTGGCAAGTTTTCCGACCTTCTGCAGCTCCGTGCAGGGGAAACGGCCTCCCATGGCAAGAAATCCGCGATGCTGTGTCGTCGAACGCGATTCGCGATGCAGGAGCTCGGATTTCTTGCCAAAACAGGCCCATTTGGCTGCACAGGCGTTCGGAAACTCGAAAAACTTGCCACACGCGCCCGTCCAGGCGACACGGCGATACAGAACCTCGGATTTCTTACCAGGCGACCGCCCGGTCGGAGTGGGAAGCCGGCGTGGGGCACCGACCGCCGGCCGGCAGGGCTTCCGAGTCCCGGCAACCGCTTCTTCCGGGGAAATCTGTGTCGCATCCTTCGGATGCTCTCGATTAAGGTGCGAGCTATCGCTCGCACCCACAAAAAGCCTGTCGCACCCACAAAAAGCCTGATGGAAGCGTTAACCTCTTCGTTAGAAATCCGTGGGCGCGAGACACGTCTCGCGCAACACTAGGTTAGCGCCGCAAGGAGACACCATTTTACCGGGTGGGGTGCCGGGCGTTTGCCGGCCGGGGATGCCCCCGGTTTTCAAATTATGTGTCGCGCCTGACGGCGCTCTCTGGTACGGGCCGAGCTTTCGCTCGACCCCACGAATTTCTGATGGAAGGGTTACCCCGTCTGCTAAAACTTCGTGGGTGCGAGATACTATCTCGCACCGTAATAGCCAGCGCCGAAGGCGCGTCAGTTTTCTTCTGATGCGGTCATAGGCGTCGCGCCCGTCCATGAAATTCTGGAAAGGAATGATCGGCATGGAAATTCGCAAAGCGCAGCAATCTGATATCGATGGTATCGAGGAGATCTACGAACGAGTCCATGACGCAGAGGAAAAAGGGCTTTCCACGGTTGGGTGGATTCGCGGCGTGTATCCTACGAGGAAAACGGCGGAAGATGCCTTGGAGCGAGGCGACCTGTTCGTTATGGACAGCGGCGATGGGGTTGCCGCGGTGGCGGTTATCAATCAGATTCAAGTTCCCGAGTACCAAAATGCCGAATGGAGGCACAAGGCGGCGGACGATGGGGTCATGGTGCTGCATGCTCTTGCCGTGAACCCGCTGGAGGGAGGCAAAGGCCTTGGGCGGGCCTTCGTCGCCTTCTACGAAGATTACGCTCAACGGCAGGGCTGCTCTGCTTTGCGCATGGACACCAACGTGAAGAACGACCGGGCGCGAGGGCTGTACCGCTCCCTCGGCTACGAGGAGGTCGGGGTAGTGTCTTGCGTCTTCAACGGCATTCCCGACGTGAAACTGGTATGCCTCGAGAAGTACCTGGGCTAAAGCCTGCGAAGAGTTCGTCAACCGCTTGCGTGCCGCGACCTCTCCGGGAGCCTAGAACGAAAGACTGTCCCTGTCGAGAAGGAAGTCGTAGACGTTCATGGTATGAACAGCAATTAGCGATCGCGAGGCATCCTATCTGAGATTTTTGCGTCATGATGCATTTTTATCAGATAGCTTGGTGTTGCGGTTTTGCGTGCTGGGGTGCGCGGGCAACGCTTCGCCGCTGCCTCGCGCTCGTCACCGGTTATCGCCTGTGGCAATGTTACGTATTCGGAATCCGTAACATTGTCCTGATTGCGAACCTGTTCTAGAGTGTTACCAATTACTGAATCGTAACACCACAAGAAGGGTGAGGCAGAAGATGCAGAATATCTCGCGCCGTTCGTTCATGAAGACGGCGGCTGTCGGCGCCGCGACCGTGGGACTGGGATCGGTGCTTTCGGCGTGTGCGGGCGGCTCCTCCGCTCAGCCGGGCTCCGCATCTGGCGCTTCCGGGGAGCGCGCCTCGCAGGTCATCGTGAGCATGCCCGTCTCCAGCGAACCGGCCGCGGGCTTCGACCCGTTCGTCAGCTGGGGTTGCGGCGAACATGTGCATGAGCCGCTTATCCAGTCCACGCTCCTGCGCACCACCGCCGACATGGGGTTCGAGAACGACCTGGCAACGTCGTATTCCTGCAGTGATGATGGCCTGACCTGGACATTCGCCATCCGCACCGACGCGCGTTTCTCCAACGGCGCCCCCCTTACCGCCCGCGATGTGGCCTACACCGTAAACGGCATCAAAGTCAGCGAGGCGAGTGAGTGCGACCTGACGTACGTGCGCCGCGCCGTCGCCGTCGACGACAAGACGTGCCGCATCGAGCTGGAAAAACCCTTCAACGCGCTGCTGTACACGCTGGCGGTCATCGGCATCGTGCCTGATGGCGGGCATGGCGACGACTACGGCAGCAACCCTGTGGGAAGCGGCCGCTACCTGCTTGAGCAGTGGGATCGCGGTCAGCAGGTCATCCTGCGCGCGAACCCCGACTACTACGGCGCCGCGCCCGCTATCGAGCGCGTGGTGGTCGTGTTCATGGAGGAGGATGCCAGCTTGGCCGCCGCGCAGTCGGGCCAGGTGGACGTTGCCTACACGTCGGCGACCTTCGCCGCTCAGCAGCCGCGCGGCTACGACCTGCTGAATTGCGCTTCGGTCGATTCCCGCGGCATATCGCTTCCCGCCGTCGCGCCGGGCGGCACCAAGGTGCAAACGGGCGCCACCTACGCCACCGGCAATGCGGTCACGCAGGACGTGGCTGTGCGCCGCGCCATCAACTACGGGGTGGACCGCCAGAAGCTCATCGACCACGTGCTCAACGGCTACGGCGAGGTGGCCTACAGCGTGGCCGACAACATGCCGTGGTCGGCGGACGATATGCGCTGCGAAACCGATGTCGACCGCGCGCGCCAGCTGCTCGACGAGGCCGGCTGGGTGCTCGGCGCGGACGGGGTGCGAGCTCGCGAGGGCGTGCAGGCGGCGTTCGACCTGTACTATTCCGCGTCCGACACGGTGCGCCAGGCCATCGCCATGGAATTCTCCAACCAGATGGCCGAGCTGGGCATCAAGGTGACCCCGAAGGGCGCCGGTTGGGACGAGATCTACCAGCACCAGTTCAGCGACCCGGTGGTGTGGGGCTGGGGAACGAACAGCCCGAT
>CAVGWX010000010.1:3454-6896 GCA_963633085.1 Prevotella sp. CAG:279
GAGCAGAAGCCGCATCCGCACGGGCACGGCTGGAGCTTGGTGAACAACGTGGATTCCTGGAGCTGGGCGTGATCAAGGCTTCGCGTGTACTTGTGCTGATCGGACGCTTCGCGCTGGTGCTGGCCGCCGTGAGCTTGGTGGTGTTCGCGCTGGTGAGCGCTTCTCCCATCGACCCCGTTCAGGCCAACGTCGGCCAGGCCGCCTACGTGAACATGTCCGATGCCAAGCGCGCCGAGTTGGCAAGCTATTGGGGCGCCGACACGCCGTTTTGGGAGCGCTACCTTAATTGGATCGGCGGCATCTTGCGGGGCGACTGGGGAACGTCGCTGCGCTTCAACGCGCCGGTGGCGCAGGTCATCGCGCAGCGCGCCGGCGGATCGCTGGCGCTCATGGGCGCCGCGTGGGTGATCAGCGGTGTGCTCGGGTTCGCCTTGGGCATCGCCGCGGGCACCTTCAAAGGGTCGCTGCTCGACCGCATCGTCAAGGGTTACTGTTTCGTGCTGGCCTCCACCCCCACGTTCTGGCTGGGCCTGCTCGTTCTGATGGTGTTCGCGGTTCAGCTGGGGTGGTTCCCCGTGGGCCTGTCGGTGCCCATCGGCGCAACGTCGTCCAGCGTGACGCTTGCCGACTACGCGAGCCATCTAGTGCTTCCCGTGCTCACGCTTTCCGTCACCGGCGTGGCGAACATCGCGCTGCACACGCGCGAGAAGGTGGTCGACGTCATGGGCAGCGACTACGTCCGGTTCGCCCTCGCACGGGGCGAGGCGCGCGGCAGCATCGTCGCCCATCACGTGCTGCGCAACGTGTCGTTGCCGGCGGTCACGCTGCAGTGCGCGTCCATTTCCGAGATCTTCGGCGGGTCGGTTTTGGTGGAGCAGGTGTTCTCGTACCCGGGGCTGGGGCAGGCCGCGGTGACGGCCGGCCTGGGCGGCGATGTGGCGCTGCTGGCGGGCATCGCGTTGGTGAGCGCGGTGCTGGTGTTCGGCGGCAACATGCTGGCGAACGTGCTGTACGGTTTGGTCGATCCGCGTATGCGTGAGCCCAAGGAGGTGCGCGCATGATGGACGAAGTGCTGCATGCGCCCGTTCGCGCCCGGGTGGGGGGAAGGCGCGCGACGCTGCTTGCGTGCGTTGCGGCGTTCGCGGCGCTGGCGTGCATCGTGGCGGTCGGCCTGGCGTGCTACGGGCTGGCGACCCAAACCGACTTGGGAGCGAAGGGTCTGGCACCGTCGGCTCAGCATCTGTTCGGAACCGACATGATGGGGCGCGACATGCTCGCGCGCACGCTTGCCGGGCTGTCGACGAGCGTGCTGGTGGGCTTGGTCGCCGCGTGCGTCTCATCGGTCATCGCGCTGGTGTTGGGGACGGCCGCGGCCGTGGGCGGACGGCGTATCGACGCCGTGGTTTCCTGGTTGATCGACGTGATGATGGGTGTGCCGCACATCGTGCTGCTGGTGCTTATTTCCTATGCGCTGGGGAAGGGGTTCTGGGGCGTGACCGTGGGCGTGGCGCTTACGCATTGGGCGAGCTTGGCCCGGGTGGTGCGCGCCGAGGTGCTGCAGTGCCGCCGGTCCGACTTCGTTGCCGTGGCGCATCGTTTGGGGCAAAGCCCGCTGCGCATCGCCTGGCGCCACATGGTTCCCTATGTGCTGCCTCAGTTCGTCGTGGGGCTGGTGCTCATGTTCCCGCACGCCATCTTGCACGAGGCCGCCATCACGTTTTTGGGTTTCGGCTTGCCGCCCGAGGCGCCGGCGATCGGCGTCATTTTGAGCGAATCGATGTCGTACCTTTCGACGGGCGCATGGTGGCTGGCGGTGTTCCCCGGTTTGGCGCTGATGGCGACCGTGCTGTTGTTCGACGCCGCGGGCGGGATGTTGCGGCGCTTGGTCGATCCGCGTTCGGCGCAACGCTAGGAGGTGCGCGATGGATATGACGAAGGGTGCGAAGATGGTGCCTCAAACTGATGGGGAATCGCAAGCCGGGCGAGTGGTTCCTCATGACCAGACGGCGCATAACCACGCGCAGGCGCACCATCATCATACGCATGCGGCAACCTCGCACCATGCGCACGGACATCATCTTCTGCAAGTAGAAGATTTGACGGTTTCCTTCCGTATGTACGACGAGAGCGAGCCTTACTTTCGCGCATCGCAAAAGAACGTTGAGGTGCTGCATGGGTTGAACGTGGCGGTGCATGAAGGCGAGATCGTTGCCGTCGTTGGTGCATCGGGGTCTGGTAAGACTTTGCTGGCTGATTCGTTACTAGGTATGTTCGAGCCGAACGCCACGGTCACGGGGCGCGTATGGTTCGACGGGCAGCGAATGGATGCGTCCTCGCTGGCGGCATCGCGAGGCCAAGGCATCTCGCTTGTGCCGCAGGGTGTGAGTAGCCTCGACCCGATGATCAGGGTCGGAAAACAGGTGGAAGGCTTCCATAAGAAAACGTTACGTAAGGGAAAAGCCGAGCGTCGGCAACGTCGCCGCGAGTTGTTCGCTCGTTACGGCCTTGCCGAAGACGTGGCGCGGCTGTACCCGCACGAGCTTTCCGGTGGCATGGCTCGGCGCGTGCTTCTGTGCTGCGCGCTCATGGATTCCCCGCGGGTGATCGTGGCCGACGAGCCTACTCCCGGCTTGGATTTGGACCTTGCGGTGCGGGCCATGGACGACTTCCGCTCGTTCGCCGACGAGGGTGGCGGCGTGTTGCTCATCACGCACGACTTGGAGCTTGCGTTGCGCGTTGCCGATCGCGTGGCGGTGTTCAAGGACGGCACGGTGGTCGAGGAGACGGCGGTGGAGAATTTCGCCAGCCCCGACACTTTGCAGCATCCGTTCTCCCGACAGCTGTGGCACGCGTTGCCGGAGCATGGGTTCGCGGTGGAAAGTAAGGAAATGCAAGATGCTTGAGACACGCGGAATCACGTTTGGATACAAATCGGGAAAACCATTACTTAGCAACGTGGAGCTTGCCGTTGCGCCTGGGGAGCGCGTGGCCCTGAAAGCCCCCTCGGGATTCGGCAAAACGACGCTGTGCCGAATCCTCGCCGGCTACGAGCGTCCGTGGGTGGGCGAGGTGCTCTGCGACGGCGCCCCGCTTCCCCGGCGCGGCGTCTGTCCGGTGCAGCTGATCGGCCAGCATCCCGAACTTGCCGTCGATCCGCGCCTGCGCATGCGCGACACCCTTGCCGAGGCAGGGGAGGTGCCGCAAGAGCTGCTCGACGAAGTAGGGATCCGCTCGGAATGGCTTACGCGCTATCCGCATGAGCTTTCGGGTGGCGAGCTGCAACGTTTCTGCATCGCGCGCGCCCTGGTGACCGCTCCGCGCTATTTGATTTGCGACGAGGTGACCACGATGCTCGACGCCGTGACGCAGGCCAGCATTTGGCGGGTGCTTCTCGCTTATGCGCAAAAAGCGAATATGGGCATGATCCTCGTCACGCACGCCC
>CAVGWX010000010.1:7608-32455 GCA_963633085.1 Prevotella sp. CAG:279
CGCGCGCTTGAGCCTACGCGCATCCTTTGCATTCCCGCGAAGCAACTTGACGCATGCACTAATCCGCATGCGTTTTTGCTGCGCGAAAACCTGTCTGCCCAAATGTCGAAGAAAATCGGCGTGCTTACGCAAACACTGTCGGTGGTGGGCGAGCCGCGCCTTTCCGACCGCATCATGGCGTATTTGCGCACGCTGCCTCAAGGTGAGGATGGTCGTGTTGAGGTGCCCATGAGCCGCCAGGAATGGGCAACATATTTGCGCGCTGCCGACAAATCGCTCATCCGCGAATTAAGCGCCTTGCAAAAAGAAGGCGTGCTGGAAGTGGACGGCCGCTTTATCCGCATGCTATAGGTATCAATCTTTCTGACCAAGGGAAACGCTTCTCATCGACCAGTATCGACCAGTATCGACCAGTATCGACCAGTATCGACCAGTAGCTTCTGACCTGGGGTGACAATTGTTACCTTTGGGGAAGATTTTGCTAAAAAAGAACCCCTTTTCTAACTTTTTTCTTGTGTTTTGGGTAACCCAAGGCTTACAATACCCCTCGTCAAGCCAGTTACCCGCGTGTTACTCGCTAGCCGAAACGCCCCTCAACCAGGGAAAACGGTCAGCGCGCGCGGGCAAGCGCGAAACCCCAGCAACAACCCAACTCCTACGCAACGCGGGCGCGCGTCTGTCTTGCCACACCCTGATTCCACATGGCGGTGCCTCCCGGCCCGCCGCGGGATGCCTTGGGAGCCGAGGATGCGGCATCGGCGCCCAAGGTTGCACGACCAATACAAACGAGCCGCAAAGAAAGGGTGATTCGCTATGAACACCGAAATGATCTACACGCGTCGAGGCTTCGTCAAGATGGCTGCCGGCACCGTTGCCGCCGCCGCGCTGGTCGCCGCCGGTGCTGAGTCGATTGACTTCAGCAAGGCGTTTGCTAGCACGACTGACGGTCGTGTGCTTGGCGATGCTGTCGCCAAGGCGGACATGGAGGTAGGTACTTGGTACTCCGCGTCTGTGAACCTGTATGTTCCGGCAAAGTTGAATCTGATTGTTCACATGGATGCGTATCTTACCAACCTCACCACGCCGACTAGCCTTTTTGGAGCTAAGCCCACAACGCCTGTATCAGATAATGGCTTTGTGCGTCTGAACTCGGATGGTTCCTATTCTGTTTACGTTGACGAATTCAACAACACGTTTGGTTTGCTGACCATTGGTGGCAGCGAAAATGGTGGTTCTGCGAATGATGGATCTGGGGTTATCGCAAAGACGCAGAAAACGATTAATGGGTGGCTTGATGAAATGAATCGCATTGATGCGCTTAGCTTCACCCTTCCCGCTGGCTATGCTGGGAACCCTACTTTCGATGCGACCGAATACGCGAACTTTATGAACTTTGGTGGCAAGACCTGGGCTGTTACTTTGCTGGTTGACTTTAGCACGGTGAAAACCGTCACCAATGGCGTGACCGCTCCTGCGGGTATCTAACGCAACATTTAGTTTTCACTTAAACGGCTTGTGTGGGGCGTTTTCGTGCTACACAAGCCGCGTGTTTGCAAAGCGCTTATATAAGAGAAGGGAAGTGAAATGAAGAAACTCAAACAAGAAAAGCGACGCAAATTAGCTGCGAACAAAATATTGTCGGTCGTTTGCGCGCTTTCTCTTGTAACTTCACTTATCCCCACGCAGGTAACGTACGCATCCGGGCCCGAAGAATCTGCTGCTCAAGCATCGCAGCAAGAAGCTTCCGAAGCTACGGACTACTACTACCTCGACACCATCTCCGGCGCGGGCTGGGGGCTCAAGGTGAACACCGCCGACGCCGACATGCCGGCGGCCGGCTCGCTGGGCGACTTCACGAGCTGGTTCGGCGCGGCCAACGTCACGTTCTCCGCCGACGAGGCCACCGACAAGGCGGCCCGAGCCGCGCTCTCCGAGCTCTACGACGTGGCCGACGACTCGGCGGTGTCCGTGGGCTCGTTCGCCCTGCCCGACGGCAAGGCCATGCCCTCCGACGCCAAGCTGACGGCCTGGCGCTTCGACTGCGGCGCCTCCGTCCCGTCCTCGAAGCTCAAGGCCTGGGCGTGGGACGGGCAGGCGCTCGCCGAGCTGGATCTTACCGACGACTCGACGCTGGCCGCCTTCACCGACGGCGGCGCGTCCGCGTCGCTCAGCGTCGAGCCCGGCCAGACCCTGGTGGTGGCCGACGCCTCGAAGCTTTCCGAGAAGGCCAACGATGCTCTTGAGGCTGGAACGTATACTGTAACGGCTAACCTATATATCCCTGGTTCGGAGAACATTGTTCTTCCGGGCGTGCAGGTGTATATGTTGTGCCCGACGTTTGCTCCTACCATTCCGGTTTCCGACAATGCGAAAATGGTGGTGGACGAAACTGGCAACAAAACTATCAGCTTTGTGCTGAACAACGGTCCTTCTGATGTGTTTACGCTTCAGGGTATCGCGGGCGCTCCGGGCGAAACCGAGGTCTCCAATGTGCAGCGCACTAATGAGGATTTGCTATATGGTACGGAAGCCAGCACGAATGCCAAGTGCTATGGTCGTGTGGGCTCGTTCGATGTGAAGCTGCTTAACGACAGTGGAGATTATTCTTTCACTTCTTGCAAAGAATTTCCGACGCCGGTAAGTCGCTATACCACTATGCCGGTGAGGCTTTCGGTTGACTTGTCTAGCGCTCGTCGAAGCTATGTTGAGCCGGATAACGCTTCCGATGCGATTTCACGTGAGTTCACGGATTCTGCTACGGGCTTTTCTGCCAAGGTGACCACGACGGAAGCAAGTGTTGTTGCTGCGCTGAAAAGCGAGGGTACGAAACTTGTTGTGGATAGCTCCACTTCCGGTGACGCATACAAGAATGCGCAGAACGTTTTGGCTTCGCTCTACAATGGCGAACTCTCGTTCGACTTCTATAGTGCCGGGTTGGTTGACGCTTCTGGTAATCAGGTGAAGCTTGCGGGCAACACCAAAGTTGAAATCAAGCTGCCTACTTCCAAGAGCGATATCTGCGATGTGGCGTTGTTGCAAGACGGGTCTGTGAAAACCCTTTATGCAAACGAAAAAGCAACGGATGGTGGTTTCTCATTGACTCGCGAGAAACTAGGCACCTTTGCAATTATCGACAAAACCAAAGCCAGCAAGTGGGAAAGCAAGACCCTGGTAAACGGTGAAACCGGCTATTCTTGGACGGAATCTTACACGGATTCAGCTTCTAAGAACGGAAATGGTGCCACCCCTGGAAGCACTCTGTCGAGTATCGTTCGCTTTGACGTTTCGAAGGTGAGCGATCCGGATACCCTGACGGATTGGCGGAACTGCATCGATGCTGCATTTGCCGATGGGGCAGGGAAAACGAACGTGACGAACGCATTTGGTTGCTTCCCGCGCAACTTCAACCTTGATCAGGCTGTTGGCGGATGGTGGCAGGGCGAGAGCTTGCGCACCCTTTCGGTTCCTCGTTTCGACGGCGATGGGGTGACCTCCGATACCAAGGCGTTCTTGATTACGGTTGTCGATGGCGTAACGAGTGCGCAGCTTCTTGCTGCCACCGTGACTGACAGCAGTGTGGACGTTACCGTGTTCCCCAGCACGCTTACGAGTGATGAAGCGGACACGCGCCTCACCAGACTTTTCAATGGTGAAGGCAGTAAAACGAACTCGGCATACGACAGCTACGGCAAATCCTACATCGTGTTCGCCTCTGGCACGGACGCGCAGCAATATGAGCGCACGTTCACGGGTGAAGGTGATGCAGCGGATGTGAGCTACAAGGTTTCCACGTACAGGAGTGATATCGCAACTGCGCTGAAGCAAGCTAAAGCTAACTTCAGCGCATATGATTCTGAGGCTGATGAAGCGTCTTCTATCAAGGGTGCTTTCGATACGCAGCTCAACATCAATCCCACGTTCCGTGTCTTCAGTGTGGATGTTGCGGGCGCCGATGGAAACAGCGTTGCGCTCGGTTCTGACGAGGAAACCGAGCTCATGTTGAAGTCGAACTACAAGAGTAGCCGTGTTTACCGGTGGGACGGTTCAATACTAACCTTGCTCGCTCAGGGCTCCGATGATTCGTTTACCGTAAAGAATGCGGCGATGGGAACGTACGTCCTTGTTGACGCGAATACGGCGCGACCCAAGCAGTATTCGTTCACTTTCAAGGATGAGGAAACTGGCATCGTCGCTTCGGCGTCTACAACGTATAAGCCGTGGGCCGAGCTTCTCGGCGCTGAAGGCGTTTCCCTAAAGGTGACGAAGGCGGATGCGGATAGCGAAAGTTATAAGCAAACGGCAGAGCTGCTGAAACAAGAATATGTGCAGGAAGTTTCTTTTGCGATTTATGCCTTCGACTTGGTGGACAAGGAAGACAATTCCATCGACTTTGGCTCGGGCTTCAAAATGGCGCTCTCACTTCCCGCGAATGCCGGGTCTAGCTTGTACTCTCTGTACGAGAAAGACGGTTCGTATTCCATTACCAGCAAGCGTGCATCTACTGGCGAAGACGGGGCGCTGCAAGCCGATGATGTGATACTCGGCTCGTCGCTTGTTCTGGCGGATACGTCGAATGCTGATAAACGCCAAAAGTACGATAGGGCCTTCACCGCACAAGTTGATGGCCGCGACCTTACCGTTAGGGTTAAGTCGTCTGAGCCGTGCATGGAGAAGTATCTAAAGGACGAAGGCGCCGCAACGCTTGAGGTTAAGAAAATTGGTTCGAGCGATGTGTTCGAATCGGCTATGAAAGCTTCGGCGTGTCGAGTTCCTGAATACGTGGGCTATTCCGTTCGTTTGCGTGGCGGCGACGGGAGCTATGCGGAGCCACAGTACGTGGGTGCTGACGGCGATTCTTATACGACGATTACGCTGTCCAATTTGTTTGGGCCGGAAACGTGGTCTTATAATTCTGCTTTGTATGGCACGTGGGGCACGCAACAGCCCTTCGACTTGATTCAGTGCGCTTCGGACGGCTCCGTGGTGTGGAGCGGCAAGCGAAATGGACGTGCAAGCTATGATTCGCAGAATGCTGTAGACGAAAAAGACGGAACCAAAACCTTCTATGGCCAATGGGTCCGTCAGGTCAATCTGGGTGGTTTTGAGGATTGCTACCTGATAGACGACCAATGGGGCTGGCTGCAGTGGTCCGATGTTGAAGTTCCTACCGAAAAGGAACTTGTGTACACCGGCAAAGAACAGTCCGGCTATTCGATGACGTATTATCGCTATGGTACTGACCTGCAGCCTACGGTTGAGGTAGTTTCAGGCTCAATCAAGGCTACTGAGGTGGGCGAGTATACGTGCACGGTTCGTCCGGCTCTTCCGTTTGTGAAGTGGGCTGGCTGCGAGGGCAGTGATGCTCGTGCAGAGCGCACCTTCACGTGGAAGATTGTGGAGGCTGGCGACGTTGGCACGCTTGAGCAGCCTATTGCCGAGGCGCAGGCATTGCTTAACGCCACAGCGGTTTCCGCTGATGGTGCAGACGTCCTGTCCAACGAGCAGTGGGTTTCCCAAGCCGACCACGACGCGCTTGCTTCTGCCATTGCCGACGCTCAGGTGCTTGCCAGCAGCACGAAGGCTGTCAGCAAAACGGTGGTGGAAGACCAGGCATCCGCCCTGGCCTCTGCCGTGACGGCGTTCAAAGCTGCGCAGAAAGCAGGCCTGAAGGATGCCGGCACCACCTACAGTGTTACGGCGAACCTGAGCATGCCGGGCGAATACAACCCGGTGCTTTCCGGCGTGACGGTGTACGCGAACAACCCGAACAACCCGTTTAGCGACAAGGCCGGCAACTCACCGGTGCTTGACGGTGGGACCGCTGAGGGCGTCGAGGCCTTGGCCCCGACAACGCCTATGGTCGACAACGCCACCATCACGGTGGCGCCCGACGGCACCAAGACGCTTGTGCTCGACCTGCCAAACCCCGTTTTCACGCTCCAGGACTTGGGCACGTGCGCCGAGCTTCCCAACGTGAAGGTGGAGACGAAGGAGCCCGCCGACAAGAGCGTGTGGGATTACGGCAAGTACGACACGCGCATCTGCTGCGTCACGATCGAGCTGCCGGCCGACATCGACACGACCGGCACGCAGACGTTCACGTTCACGGGCAGCAAGCTGTACGCGGTGCCGATCAGCGCCGACATCCAGCCCGAGGCCGGCAAGCCCGCGCTGAACCTGACGATCGACTTCTCGTCGGTGAAGGCCACCGATGCGGTCGACCGTTCTGCGCTGACTTCTGCGGTTGCTGATGCTAAGAAACTGGCTGCTGGTGTGGCTGTTTCCGTGGACGGCTCCGACGTCTCGACCGAGGGCACGTGGGTGACCAAGGAGGCGCTGGCGGCGTTTAACGATGCCATTGCCAAGGCTTCTGCGCTGGCCGACGCCAACTTGGTGTCCAAGCAGATGATTACCGATGCCGCCGATGCATTGCAGGCCGCGGTCGACGCTTTCCGCGCCGCCATGAAGCCGGGTACCAAGGTTGGGCTGGTGAAGGTCGCCAAGCCTTCCGCGGCTTCCGGTCTGGTGTACACGGGCTCCGAGCAGGTGGGCGTTGCGGCGGCGGAGGGCTTCACGCTTTCCGGCGCTGCAGCTACCAATGCCGGTTCCTACACGGCGGTCGCCACGCTGAAGGCGGGCTATGTATGGACCGACGGCTTCACCGATGCGGCGGAGATTTCCTGGTCCATCGCTAAGGCCACGCTGACGGCCACGTATGCGGGCGAGACGGTGTCTGCCGGCGCCGCGCCTAAGCTGGGCGTCAAGGTCGAGGGCTTCGTGGGCGGCGAATCCGCGCTCGCGGCCAAGGGCTACGCGGCCCCGACCGTCTCCGCGCCGGCCGCGCTCGAGGCTGGCAAGACCTACGATCTGAAGCCTGCCGGCGGCAAAGCGGACAACTACACCTTCGTGTATGTTGGCGGCAAGCTGGTGGTCGAGGCTGCGTCCGCGGGCGCGCTGAAGCCGGGCGAGTACGCTATCACGGCCAACCTGAGCATGCCGGGCGAGTACAACCCGGTGCTCAAGGGCACCACGGTCTACGCGAACAATCCGAGCAACCCGTTCGCCGACAAGGCGGGCAACTCCCCGGTGCTCGACGGCAACAGCCCCGTCGGCGTGACGAGCGCCGCGCCCACCACGCCGCTGACCAAGAACGCCAAGCTGGTGGTGGCGGCCGACGGCTCCAAGACGCTCGAGCTCGACATCCTGAACCCCGTGTTCACCACGCAGGAGCTGGGCACGTGCGCCGAGCTGCCGAACGTTGCCGTGACGCGCAGGGCTCCGACCGATGCTTCGGTATGGAGCTACGGCAAGTACGCCACGCGCATCGGCCACATCTCCGTGCCGCTGACCGACGACATGGTGACGGGCGTGAAGTCCTACACCTTCACGGGCAGCAAGCTGTACGCGGTGCCGCTGGACATGGACATCGCGCCCACCGGCGACGTGGCG
This sequence comes from Prevotella sp. CAG:279, assembly GCA_963633085.1. Lineage (GTDB taxonomy): Bacteria > Actinomycetota > Coriobacteriia > Coriobacteriales > Eggerthellaceae > Senegalimassilia. The sequence goes on from CAVGWX010000010.1 coordinate 15,058, forward strand.
CTCGAGCTGACGGTGAACTACTCCAGCCTGCCGGACTCCGCGCTGCCCGACGGCGCGGACAAGGTGCCCGACGCCGACCCGGCCGACCCGACGCCTACGGTGCCCGACCCCACGCCGGACCCGACGCCTACGCCGACGCCGGACGACCTCACGCCGGACCCGACGCCCGCGCCGGACTCGACGTCCACGGGCACGCTGGAGTCGGGCGAGTACACCATCACGGCAAACCTGAGCATGCCGGGCGACTACAACCCGGTTATCCCGGGCGCTACGGTGTACGCCAACAACCCGAACAACCCGTTCGCCGACAAGGCGGGCAACTCCCCGGTGCTCGACGGCAACAGCTCGGTGGGCGTGGCGGCCACGACGCCCACCACGCCGCTGACCAAGAACGCCAAGCTGGTGGTGGCGGCCGACGGCTCCAAGACGCTCGAGCTCGACATCCTGAACCCCGTGTTCACCACGCAGGAGCTGGGCACGTGCGCCGAGCTGCCGAACGTTGCCGTGACGCGCAGGGCTCCGACCGATGCTTCGGTATGGAGCTACGGCAAGTACGCCACGCGCATCGGCCACATCTCCGTGCCGCTGACCGACGACATGGTGACGGGCGTGAAGTCCTACACCTTCACGGGCAGCAAGCTGTACGCGGTGCCGCTGAGCATGTATATCGCGCCCACGGGCGACGTGGCGCTCGAGCTGACGGTGAACTACTCCAGCCTGCCGGAATCCGCGCTGCCCGACGGTGTGGACAAGGTGCCCGACGCCGACCCGGCCGATCCGACGCCCACGTCGGACGACCCCACGCCGGATGCGACTCCTACGTCGGATGGGGATTCCTCGTCGGACCCCAACCCGACGCCGGGCGGGTCCACCACGGTGGAAACCACGGCTAGCGGCCACTTCGCGGCCGGCACGTACACGGTTTCGGCCAACCTGTGGTTCGACAAGGCCACCACGGGCCTGCCGCTGAACCCGCACATGACCAACAACGGCTTCCCGCCGTCTACGCCGGTGAACAACAACGCCACCATGATGGTTGACGCATCGGGGCATGCGTGGGTGAGCGCTCCGGTGGTTATCCAGGACAAGGTGATGACCATCAACAACGTGTGGGGCGGCGCGGTGAGCAGCTTCAACGGCTCCACGGTTGTTATCGACTTGGGCACGCCCACGGCCGACCAGACGTCGTTTAGCGGCACGTGCACGTCCAGCGTGACCATCGGCTGGCTGGCGCGCACCATTGCCGCGGGCATCTTCAACGGCGTGTGGGACCACACGTGGTCCACGAACTGGGAGGTTGACCTGGTGGCAGGCGCGCTGCCCGCAAGCGGCGGCGGCGAGCTGCCGGCCGAGGCCCAGGCTATCCTGGACGGCGCCAACGGCGTTGCCGCTTCCGGCGACGCGGCGGCGGCTGCGCTGGCGGCGGCCGAGGACGGCGCTGCCAAGAGCGGCAAGGCTGCCGATGGCAAGTCGGCCGGCAACTCCAAGAGCGGCGTTGCCGGCGCGGTGGAGGACCTGGCCGACGCGGCCTCGTCCAACCCCGCGGTTGCGGCGGCGCTGGGTGCGCTGTGCGCGCTGGTGGTGGCAGGTGCTGCCGGCGGCGTGTGCGCGTACCGCCGCAAGAAGCGCGCAACCGCAGGCGACGCGGCAGCTGCCGACGCGGCAGGCGACGCCGACGCGGCAGGTGATGCCGCAAGCAAGTAACGCTGCTGCTGAATAGCGGCCAGCATGCCCGCCGCCTTGGCGGCGGGCAGGGGTGGAGGGCAACCGGGTTGTTCTCGACCCACGAGGCGCCCCGCAGGTTTGAAAGAGCCTGCGGGGCGTTTTGCGTTTGGGGAGGCAGGTGGAGCGGGCCAATGGCTCTGCAACGCTTCGACTCAGGCGATTCCTAAATTTCCCTGTGCAAACTTTTCGTGGAGTTGGCTTTTGGTAACATATGTCACTGACAAATTTGCCATGTTTAACTACACTTGTTAGCCGTGTATAAAAGCGGCTTTGACGGGGCGTTATGCGTGCAGGCGACCATGAGTGAAAGCGCTCGATGTGCTTGCTTCAGGTGGTTTCGCATTAAAAAGCGCGCGCCGCTTCGTCAGGCTTTTCCATAGGGAAGGCGGATTTGCATGGCTGGTTCTCTGATGACGCGGCGCAGCTTCGCGGCGCTTGCGGGTGTGGCGGCGGTTTCGGCGCTGGGCATGGGCGGCTGCTCGTCGGGCGAAGGCGCAAAGGGTGCCTCGTCCGCGGGCGGCAGCGACGCAGGCGATGGCGTTACGTTCTCCACGCATGCCGAGGCGCGCGAGCTTATGGGCAGCGCCGATCCGTGCGACGTGCGCGTGGGGCTGATCATGGGCCCGCCGTCGATGGGGCTCGCGCAATTCATCGTGGCTGCGCAGGCGGGCAAGACCACCAACAACTTCACGTTTGAAGCTAATGGCGTTGATTACGTGGGCCTCTCCGCCCTGTTCAACAAGGGCGACTACGACATCTGCACCCTGCCGAGCAACATCGGCCCCATCCTGTACAACAACAAGGAGCTGAAGAACGACTACCAGGTCATCAGCATCAACAACCTCGGCGTGCTCTACGTCATGACCAACGACGCGACGCTGTCCTCCCTCGACGACCTGCGCGGCCGCACCGTCTACAGCTACGGCGAGGGCGGCACGCCGGAATACACCATCGAGGCGCTGCTGAAGAAAAACGGCCTCGAGGGAACCTTCAACCTGGAATTCAAGTCGAGCCCGCTTGAGGTGCTCAACATGATGCAGCAGCAGGAGAACTGCGTGGCCATCCTGCCGCAGCCGTTCGTCTCGCTGGCGAAGATCCTGGTGAACCCGCTCTACATTCCCGTGGACATCACGGTGGAGTGGGATGAGGCCTTCGCCGACACGGGCAGCCAGGCCGTCACCACCACGACCATCGTGAACAAGCAGTTCGCCGAAGAGCACGAGCAGGCCGTCATCGAGTATCTGAACATGGCCGGTCAGTCGGTTGCTTGGACGCTGTCAAACATGAGCGATGCCGCCGCGCTGCAGGAAGACCTTGGCACGTTTTTGAACAACTCGGTCGCGCTCGACGCCATGCCCTACATCTCCATGGTGAACCTGACGGGCGAGGACATGCGCACGGCGCTTTCCGGCTTTTTGAAGGAACTGCACCAGGCGAATCCCGATTCCATCGGTGGCGCCATGCCGGGCGAGGACTTCTACTATCTGCCGCCGGAAGGTCAGCTTGACGAGCGTTACCTGCAGGCGGGTCTTGCCGAGGCGACCAAGCACGAATCGAGCGCCGGCACCGGCAACGACGGCGTGTCGGCCAGCAAGGAAGACGCGCAGGCCGCCGTCAAGGCGTTCGGTGGCACGGCCAGCGGCAAGTAGTTGGAAAAGAAGACCATGTTCGAGAAGCTGAAAACCCTGTTCGGCGGCGCGTTCGTTTCGTCCGGCGCGAGCACGCCGGCCGACGATGCGCCGCGCATGCAGTTCGCCGCCATCGCCGCGAAGATCGGCTTGCCCGAGGAGAAGGTCGCCATGATGGCGAACATGATCCGCCAAAACGGCATGGCCGACTCGCAGATGGGCTTCATGATGCAGACGGCCACGGCCAAGGGCGTCACCTGCGACGAGATCATGGGCATGCTCACGGCCATGGGCGTGCAGAAAAGCCAGATCGTGCGCGTGATGCAGGCCCAGGGCCTCATGGAGGAGGACGAGGCGCTGCGCATCCTTCAGGCCGAGCGTGCCGCCGCCGAGCAGCGTGCCGCCGCCGACAAGACCGCCGCGCGCAAGGCGTTCGTTCGCAAGGCGCTCATCATCGTGTTCTGGCTCATCGTGTGGGAGGCGCTCGACCGCATCGTCGACAACCGCCTGGTGCTGGCCGGCCCCATCCGCACGCTTGAGGCCTTGGGCGACTTGGTGGTGCTGCCGAATTTCTGGGCCATCGTCGGCGCCAGCTTCGGGCGCATCGCTCTGGGCTTCCTGCTGTCGTTCGTCGTCGGGTTCTTCTTGGCGCTTCTGGCGTGCCGCGTGCGCCTGTTCCGCGATTTCGTCGATCCCATCATCAGCCTTTTGCGCACCATCCCGGTGGCGTCGTTCATCATCTTGCTGCTCATCTGGGTGGGCAATCAGGCGCTCACGGTGTTTCTGGCGTTCTTCATCGTGCTGCCGCTCATCTACACGAACATGGTCACGGGTTTTGAAAGCGTCGACAAGCAGATGCTTGAGATGGCGCGCGTCTACGGCTTGTCGAAGTGGCGCACGTTTCTGTACGTTTACCGTCCGGCGTTCATGCCGTTTCTGCTGTCCAGCACCAAGATCTCGCTGGGCATGACCTGGAAGAGCGGCATCATGGCCGAAGTTCTTGCCACGCCGAAACCCTCCATCGGCAAGGAGATGGCCACGGCGCGCACGTTTCTGGACACGCCCGATCTGCTGGCGTGGACCGTGGTGGTGATGGTCGCCTCGGTGCTGTTCGAGAAGGCGTTCATGGCGCTGCTCAAGCGCGCGAACCGCCCGCTCGGCGGCTTTTTGGGGAAGAAGGGGGGCGACGATGCCTAAGCGATGCGGGCTTCCCGCGATGGAGGCGCTCGTCGGTGCGCCCGACGTCGAGTTCGATCGCGTGTGCAAGGCCTACGGGGCGAACGAGGTGCTGCGCCGCGTGACGTTTTCCCTGCCCGGCGGCGGGGTGCGCTGCTTGATGGCGCCCTCCGGTTCGGGGAAGACGACGCTATTCCGCGTGCTGTTGGGGCTTGAGTCGGCCGATTCCGGCGAGATTCGCGGTATCGCGCCCGGCCAGATCAGCATGATGTTCCAGGAAGATCGCCTGTGCGAGACCTTGACGCCGGTGGAGAACGTGGCGCTGGTGCTGTCGCCGGCTGCGCGCCGCGCCGACGTGGCGGCCCTGCTGCAGGAGATCTTGCCCGCCGACTGCTTGAGGCAGCCGGTGATGGAGCTTTCCGGCGGCATGCGCCGGCGCGTGTCGCTTGCGCGCGCGGTGGCGTTCCCGAGCCGCATGATCGTGCTCGATGAGCCGTTCACCGGGCTTGATCAGGCGACGAAGGAAAAGGTCATCGCGTTTCTGCTGGCGCATCGCGCCGGTCGCACGCTGTTGGTGGCCACGCACGGCGAAGACGATGCGCGCCTGCTCGGCGCCGATCGCGTCAACCTGGCCGATGTGCAGGATGGCGGCGCTGCGGGCGCCGGTGCGAACGAGGAATGGCTTTCGGGATTCACGGGCGGAAGCGATGCGCCCGCTGTTGGAAAGGAATAGCGATGGATACGACCAAGACGATGCGTGCGCTGTGCGCCGACGAGCCTTGCCTGGAGCCGTTTCTGCAGTCGAAGGGGTTCCCGTTTTCGCTGGACAACCCCATCGTCGATTTGGTGACGTTCGAGGATGTGTGCCAGGTGCGCAGCCTTGACCGTGACGAATTCTTGGCCGAGTTCGAGGCGTACAAGGCCGGCCAGGCAAGCTAGCGGGCGTATGCGGGCGCTCGCGCAGGGTTCGCGGGCAAGGTCGCGCAAGGTTCGCGCAGCTGGATGAGGAAGTGTGTCGCGGGGCGGGAAACGCTGCCGCCGAAGAAGGGGAGACGCGTGTACTACGTTGGTATCGATATCGGCGCATCGTCGGTGAAGCTTGTCGCGGTGGACGGAAGCGGGAGCGCGCTTGCGGTTTCCCGTCGCACCCATCAGGGGTCGCCCCTGCCGTGCTTGCGCGGCATGCTCGACGAGCTGGCGGCTGGTGTCGGCGTTGGCGTTGCCTTTGGCGCTGGCTCGACTTGCGGTGATGTGGCTGCGGGCACGGCATTGCCCGATCGCGCCGCCGTCCCGCTCGCGCTTGCCGATTGCGGCGGGCTTTTCGTGACCGGCAGCGGTGCCGAGATGGTCTGCGCGCTCGTGCCGGGCGTGCGCGTGCTGGAGGATATCCCGGCGCTCGTGCGCGGCGTGCGCGCGCTGGCGCCTGAGGCGGGCTGCGTCATCCAGATGGGCGCGCAATCGGGCGTGTTCGCGACGGGTTTCGCCGACGGGTCCGCCCCGGAGTTCTCCATGAACGAAAGCTGTGCGGCCGGCACGGGAAGCTTCTTCGAGGACCAGATGGAGCGCCTGGGGCTGCCGCTCGACAGCTATTCCGAGCTGGTTTCGCGCGCGACGAGCGTCCCGCGCCTATCGGGCCGCTGCTCGGTGTTCGCGAAGACCGACATCATCCATCGCCAGCAGGAAGGCGTGTGCGTCGAGGACATCCTGCAGGGGCTGTGCCATGCGACGGTCAAGGCGTTCAAGGCCACCATCGTGCGGAATCTGCCGGTCGAAAAGCCGCTGGCGCTTGCGGGCGGCACGCTGCTCAACGCCGGCGTCGTGCGCGCGGTGCGCGAGGTGTTCGGGCTGGAAGAGGGCGAACTGGTCGCCGACGAGCGGCTCGTGTGCGCGCAGGCCCTCGGCGCCGCCTTGGCTGCCGCGGACGGCGGGGCGGGGGCTTCGCTTGGCGAGCTGGCCCGCACGCTTGCGGGAAGCACCGCCGCCGCGGCCGACGACCTGGTGCGCTTGCCTCAGCTTCCTCACGTGGATTGCACGCCGAACCGCGGTTTCGCCTTGGCGCCGAGCCCGTGGAGGCCCGCGGGCGCTCCGGCCCGCGATGGCGCCGCCGTGCCGCGCTCGGCGGCGGTCGATGCGCTGCCCGAAGGCGTGCCCATCCCCGTCGCGCTCGGCGTCGATGTGGGTTCCACCAGCACGAATCTGGTGCTCATGAGCTTGGACGGCGTGCTGTTGGACGCGCAGTACCTGCGCACGCGCGGCAACCCCAAGCAGGCGGTGCGCGACGGGCTGGCATCGCTGGCAGCGCGCGTGGGCGATAGGGCCCGCGTGGTCGCCGCCGGCTGCACGGGCAGCGGGCGCACCATGATCGGCAACTTCATCGGGGCCGACGCGGTGCGCGACGAGATCACGGCGCAGGCGCGCGGCGCGGCGCAGGCCGACCCGCAGGTCGACACCGTGTTCGAGATCGGCGGGCAGGATTCCAAGTACATCAGCCTTGAGAGAGGTCAGGTGTCCGACTTCCAGATGAACAAGGTGTGCGCGGCCGGCACCGGCAGCTTCGTCGAGGAGCAGGCCGGGCGCCTGGGCATCGCGCTGGGCGACTACGGTCCGTTGGCGCTTTCGGCGAAGCGTCCGGTTGATCTGGGCGAGCGCTGCACGGTGTTCGTCGAGACGGCCATCAACGCCGCGCTTGCGAAGGGCGCCACCAAGTCCGAGGTCGCCGCCGGCCTGTGCCTTTCGGTCGTGCGCAACTACCTGCACAAGGTGGTGGGCACCAAGCCCGTGGGCAAGCGCATCGTGCTGCAGGGCGGCGTGGCGTACAACCCGGCCATCGTGGCGGCGTTTCGCGCATATGCCGGCGACAACTTGACGGTGAGCCCATGGTTCGCCGTGTCGGGCGCGGTAGGCTCTGCCTTGCTGGCTGCCGAGGCGCAGGGCGTTTTGCAGACGGGCGACGACGCTTGCACCACCGCCGACGGCGTTGGAACCGAGCCGGTGAAAATCGGTGAAAGCGCAGATAGCGCGGATGTTGCGTCCGTCGCCTCAAACTTCAAGGGATGGGATCTAAGCGGTGAGACCCGCCAGGTCAAGCGCGTCGACCCCGAGGAGATCGCGGCGAACCGCGCCTTCTTCCACAAGGTTGACGAGATGTACCTGGAAGGCTACGACCCCGTGCGCGACCCGGAAAAGAAAACCGTCGGCATCCCGCGCGCGCTCATGCTGCACAAGCTGTTCCCCATGGCCAACGCGTTCTTCAAGCAGCTCGGATTTAACGTCGTGCTCACCGACGCCTCCGACGAGGAAACGGTGCGCCTGGCACAGGCGAGCGCCCAGGGCGAGACGTGCTATCCGGTGAAGCTGGTGCACGGGCATATGGCGCAGCTGCTCGATGCGGGGGTCGACTACGTGTTCATGCCGCATGTGCACACCATCCGCCACCTGAAATCGACGGTGCCGCACAACTACGCGTGCCCGTATATGCAGTCCATCCCTGAAATCGTGGCGAAGGAGCTCGACTACGCAGGCCACGGCATCACGCTGTTAAGCCCGCAGATGAACCTCGATTTCGGGCAGGGTGCTATGGCCGAGGTCATGCTGGAAGTGGGCGCGCAGCTCGGTCGCACGCCGCAGGAAACGGCGCGCGCCATGCTCGCGGGCGGGTTCGCCGTCACCGAGTTCACGCGCAAGACCGAGGAGCTGGGCGATCAGCTGCTTTCCGGCTTGAAGCCCGGCGAGCGCGTCATCGTCATCATCACGCGCAACTACGGCATCGTCGACCCGGCGCTGAACATGGGTATTCCCGACCTTTTGCTCGATCGTGGGCAAAAGGTGATCACGGTGAGTCATCTGCATGCGCATGACCTGGGCATTTCCGCCGACTATCCGGGCGTGGTGTGGCCGTTCGGGCAGCATATCCTCTCGGGCGCGAAGCTCGTGCGCCGCGACCCGCGCCTGTTCGCCGTGTATCTGACGAACCACGGCTGCGGCCCCGACACCATGATCAGCCACCTGTTCGCCGAGGAAATGGGCAGCAAGCCGTATCTGGCGATCGAGATGGATGAGCATTATTCGAAGGTGGGCGTCGAAACGCGCGTCGAGGCGTTTCTGAACGCGATCGAGCGCTACGAGGCATCCGATTTGCGCGGCACGCCGACTTCGACGTGCGTGGTGAACACCGCGTGCGAACCGCTGCGTACCGACGAGGTGGCGGGTCTGCCGTCGTTCGGCCCGTATGGCCCGCTTGCGGCGCAATGGCTGCGCGATCAGGGAGTTTCGGTGCGCGAATTGGTGCCGACACCGGTTTCATTGGAGCTCGGGCGCAAGGAAACCACCAGCAAGGAATACTACACGTTCGCCAGCCTGCTGGGAGTATCGCTCGAAGCAGCACAAGAGAGCGAATCTGCGGCTGAGGGTTCGGTGGCCTCGGCGGATGCGGGCGATGATGGGAATGTTGCAGACGGAGCGAAAAGCTCGAACGCCGCAGCGAATCTTCCCGCTGCAGCTGATAAAGGAAGTGTCACGGGCGAGGCGAAAGATCCGGTCGCTGCTGCGAACCTTACCGCTGCGGAGACGCCGGTCGGCCCCGTTCGTCAGCTGCTCATGCCCTCGTCGCAGGGTGGCGAGGCCGATGGGCAGTTCGATCGCGTGATCCGCAGCGTGCTTGACGCGAAGGGCTTTAAGGACGTGCGCGTGGTGGCGCCCGACGTGGAGCTTCTGCCGTGTAACCTCGAAGATGCCGACGGATTCTTCCTGCATATGCTGGCCGGCGACGTGCTGTGGGCCGCCGCGCCGGATGCCCGCCCCGCGCTGCGCAAACAGCTTTCGAAACCGAATCTGACACTGGAAGACGTCCTGGCCGCCGCAACCGCGGCCGCGCAAAGCGCGCCTGTCAACGGTGCGGCTGCGGTCTCCTCTTCCGCCGTCGTCGCCGAGGAAGGGTTACGGAATCCCTCAACCGTCACGGAGGGGTCGCGGAATCCGGCAACCCCCGAGGATGAGCTGCGGAATCCCTCAACCGCCGCCGACGAATCGTGGAATCCGGCAACCCCTGAAGAGGAGCCACGGAACCCCTCAACCATCACGGACGAATCGTGGAACCCCTTAATCGTCACGGAAGGAATGCGGAATCCGTCTGTAGGGTCGAGCGAAAGCTCGACAATTCAACCCGGGGGCACTTCGGGGCCGATCAACCCCGCAAGCACCCGCCGAGCGAAAACCCTCGCGGTGGTGGGCGAATGGCCGCTCGTCATCGGCGACGAGCTGGTCGGCGGGATGTGGGGGAGGCTCGAAGCGGAAGGCTATCGCGTCCGCCGCGCACCCTTCGCCGAATACCTTTGGTTCATCTGGGAAGACGGCTGCGACGAGGCGAAGCACCAGAAGGTCACGGGCGGCCTGATCCCCATGATGGGCGAAACCGGTACGCACGCTCACGCCTCGCATGCCTCGCTCGCGACCGGCCCGCTCGAGGTGAGCCAGGCGGTGAAGGAAAACCCGCTGTTCGGAGCCGAGCAGCGCACGCTTGCGCAGGACGTGTGGCACGAGAAGCTGGATCGTTATGCAAACTGGATGCAGCAGGTTTCCGATGCGCTGGGTGCGGCATCGACGTTCTCGGCCGATCGTGCGGAGCTGCGAAGCCTCGCGACCGACGCGCTCGGCAGCTACGCGGCAGGCAACGGCCGCTATCGCTACGCGAAGGCGGTGCAGGCAGGCCGCGGCGCCGATGGCGTGATCGTGGCGGCGTCGATGTACGAGAACACCGACATCATGCTGCGCCTGAAGGGCATCCCGTCGAAGGCGCCGCTTCTGCACCTGGCGTTCGACGGCGCGCTCGACCAAAGCATCGAGGACCGCCTGCGTTCGTTCCTTTATTACGTGTAGGCCGTCGCGAACACGGGCGTCGCCCGACAACTACAATGGGTGCAGGGCGCCGCTTTCGATGGCGGATGCCCTTGACTATGGGGAAAGGAGGCGGATATGCCGCTTCGCAACTTACCGACCGATGCCGCGCAGTCGCTTGCGAGCCTGATCGACCTCAGGCCTGGTCAGGTTTCGAGCATGGCGCTCACGCGCGATGCCGGTTTCGACCTCACGCTGCTCGCGTTTGCCGCCGGCGAAAGCGTCAGCGAGGAGGAATACTTCGGCGACACGCTGTATCTGCTGGTGGAGGGCGCCGCGCGCGTGACGCTGCCCGATGCTGGCATCGTCTTGAAGGCGGGCGAGGTTCTCCGCGTGCCGGCGCACGTGCTGCACGCGGTCGAGCCTGCCGACGACAACGGCTTCAAGGTGCTGCAGCTCAATGCGCGGCAATAAAGCAGCAACCGAGTGCGCGAGCATAAACGCGATAGCCGCCGAATAGGCAACAGCAAACCAAGCGAAAGGAAACATCATGGCGGAACTCATCAAGAACGTGGAGCACGGCAGCATCTTCAGCCTGAAGGACCTGGTCGAGCTGGAGGCAGGCAAGGTGAACAGCCTGACGCTGTCGCAGACGCCGGGCTGCAAGGTCACCGTGTTCGCCATCGACGCTGACGAGGGCATGTCGAGCCATGCCGCCCCGGGCGACGCGCTCATCACCGTGCTCGAGGGCACTGGCGAGATCACCGTCAACGACGTGCCGCATCAGCTTTCCACCGGTCAGAGCATCGTCATGACCGCCGGCAGCCCGCACAGCGTGCGCGGCGTCACCCCCTTCAAGATGCAGCTCACCGTAGTGAAACCCACCGAATAGCGAATGAGCCGTCAAAAGCGAAGTCGCTAGCGAACATAAATCCGTCAGCAGCAGCGCCTCGTCCCAGTCCAAGCCAGAACGAGGCGCCACCAAGTTATTCGAGCGCGAAATATCGGCAATCGTTTTTGGTTACAATGATGGCATCCGAGGCAGAAAGGGTGATGAGCATGCTTTCAACCGATGCGATAAAAAAAGGCGTTTGCAGTGTTGTTCGCAACTATCCAACGGTCAGAAAAGTGGATCTGTTCGGATCGTATGCTCAGAGCGCGCAACGAGAATCAAGTGATGTTGATTTGCTTATCGAGTTTTCCACCCCGGCCGTTTCCCTTTTAACGCTGTCTGCGCTCCGTCGCAAAATCGAGAGCAATCTTGCGGTTCCCGTTGATTTGCTGCATGCGCCGTTGCCCGAAAACAGTTTTATCGACATCGGCAAGGTCGTGACGCTCTATGAAAAATAGGAATCTGCAAGTTGTCGAGAAAATCATGTCGGAAGCGCACATCGCTCTGTCATTTCTTTCTCATTGTGGTTTCGATGCCTTCAGCAATGATGAAATGCTCAAGCGCGCCGTTTGCATGACGGTAATAAACATCGGTGAACTTGTGAAGAATCTCGATGACGAATTTCGCGCTCAATATTGCAATGTTCCCTGGAAAGATATCGCTGGTTTTCGCGATATCGCTGCCCATAAGTATCAAACCTTGCGCATGGAGGATGTTTACGCTACTGTCACCGATGACTTCCCAGAACTGATTAACCTGTTGCAAGAGATCGCGGATCAGGAGTGCAGCGATCGCTGATCGGGTCGATCACCTTGCAGATTAGCATCAATTGCATCTTGGGTGGCTAGTATTTTCGCGTTAACCGAGTCTGCCTATAAAGCAATCTCGGCGTAGTCCAGCCCTCTTTCCTTGGCGAGCCGCTGAAAGAATTCGCTGCTGCTGAGCGCGGGAATCGGCGAAGATTCAAAATCCGTCTGATTTCTCGTGATGATTGCCTCCGCTCTCACCGAACGCGCCGCTTGGTAGACGAGGGCATCTTCCAAGTCCTCGAAGTCGCCGCAAAGCGCCGCGGTTGCCTCTTCGTGGCCGAGTGTGCACACGCGCACAAAAGAGAGCATGCCGGAAAGCTCTTCGGCCACCGGTTCTGCAAGGCGCTTTTTCCCGCCTGAAGTGAGGAGATAGAGGAGATAGGAAAGCTGGGACGGGCTGATCCAAAGTTCGAATTCGTGTAGCCTGCCCAGTGCGAGCAGAAGCCGCGATTCGTCATAGTCGAAATCTCGTTTGCGAAGCACGTCGACGATGATGTTCGTGTCAAGCAAGAGGTTCATTCGAAGTCCTCCTTGCTTGCGCGCCCTTTCCCTATAAGACGCCGCCGCTTTGCCTCTTCGGGGTTCATGTCTACGAACTCGCTTGAGGGAACGCGTGCTATCCCATCCACGAAAGCGAGCGCCTCGGCAAGATCGCTTGGGTCAACCGCCGGATTTTCCGCTGGTTAGCGTAAATAAATCATTTCATCTGGGGCTGAGCTCGGTGCTGCGGGTTTAAACTATTGGCATCTATAGGGAAGGTGCTTTCCTGGAAGGGGATGGCCCTGGTGAAGGGAGTGGCTGCCATGGAACAATGCAGCAGAGGGGTGGAGCGGCGGCGTATCGGCACGTGCGTGCTGTTGCTCCTGGCGTCTTTGGCGCTCGCGTTTGCGCTCGTCCCGGGCGTTTCGTTTGCGGATGACGCGACAGGTACCGATTCAACGAGTGGATCTGCGACCGTCGATCCTTTCGAGTTTTTGCCTCTTGACGTTACGGCATCAACCGACGGCTTGCCGGACGACCAGGTTCGGATCACCGCCACGGACACGAACAAGCTGGGCGCGGAGGTTTCGCAGCACGCGGTCTCGTTCAAGGTTCCCGATGGCTGGACGTTGGTGAGCGGATCGACCTCGTCGACGGCTGCAACGACCAACGATGGCGAGTCGGTGACCGCCACGGCCGTTCTCGCCAAGAGCCCGCAAGACACCGGCGAAAACGGGAACAACACCCCAGCCAACGAAACATCGGGCGATCAGCCTGGTCAGACGAACGGGAACGGCTCGTCGTCGGGCAAGACGCCGGCAACGGGCGACTATCTCGCCTTGGCTGTCCTGATCGCGGCCATCGTTGCCGTCGTGGCTTTGTTCGCGGCGAAAAAGCTGCGCTACCGCACCACTCTGAGCGTTCTGCTTTCCGTCCTTCTTGTTTTCGGCATGCTTCCCACGCAGGCTCTGCGAGCTCTGGCCGACGAGGCCGGCGACGCCCAGTCCTCCGATGGCACCCAGTCGTCCGACACCGAATCCGTCCCCACGCTTTCGTTCTCCAAGTCGGTCAACGTCGATGTTCGTGGCGAGAGCCTTACGATCGAGGTGGCGGTCACCTGCAGCGCGAGCGCGGAAAAAGGCGCCTCGAACATCGTCAACCTTGAGCTGAGCAATCCCATCCCCGCGGGCGCGAGCTGCGCCAACGTCACCGTGCTCTCCGAGGTCGCCTATGCCGGCTGCCCGGAGGAAGCCGGTGCCAAGAGTTCCTTCGACATCTCCAAGATCAAGCTTTCCGGCAGCCTTGAGGGCGCAACCGTCCGAAACGGCGCCTATACCACCAAGGTCAACGGCGTGAACGAGGACGATTCCGAGCTGAAAAACCGTACTCACTACGAGCTGAGCTTCATCATCGACGATATCCCCGAAGGTGCGGCGAGCACGGATTCCGACTATGGCTATATCGAGCTTGACAACCAGTCGTTCGCCGACGAAAACCAGGGTTATGGCGTCGCCTGCGTGAGCTACTCGGATTCGGCCGGCAGCATCGCCCAGATCACCTTCGACAGCCCGATGGCCGGCGACGTGGTCTCGCATACCTTCGACAGCGGGTCCTATTGGGATGGCGACAACCGCTTCCGCATCCCTGTTGATTTCAACGGTGTCGACGTTGGCTTGCCCGTTCCGGCGACATCGGAGTTTGCCGAGTATGCGCATGGCTACACCTTCGAAATCGACGGCGTCGAGTATCGCACGTTCACTGAAGACGACATCGTGAGCAGCATGAGCGTCAATGCGAATATCGGCTTCAAGGTGGTTGAATGCACCAGAGACCTTGGGTACACCTGGGTCACGATCGAGGTGGAAGGCGCCACCGGTTTCGATGCGTATAAGCAACTTACCGATGCCCTAACGGATCATGGCTTGTTCATCGGCGGCCAGGTGATCTCGTCCTACCAGAACGCGTTCGTCTATCCCGAGGGCGTGGACGCCGATGCATCCGGCGTGAAGAGCGATCCGTTCGCCTATGCCCAGTCGAGCCCCGTTGCCTTCGCGTGGGCCGTCCAGCTTAACCGCGATGACCAGAACACGAACGTTACCTATTTCGCCGGCGTCCGCTCCAGTCAGGAGAATGACAGCAAAGGTGAGATGAGCTTCGTCAACGTCCTCGATACGACATCGTTTACGGCATCCAAGGTTTCGACTGACGAGAGCGGCGCTTCGATAGACACGGATACCGGTGGTCTTGCGGTTTCGGTGCAAAATGAGGAGAAGAGCCTGATCAAGATCGAGGTATCCATTCCCAACGAGCAGTTTGACAGCGATGCCGAGCTGCGTGGCTTGAACACCTCGGATACCGACGATCTCTTCGATACCATGTACATGTACCTTGCCAACGTCAACCTGCGCATGTCGGGCGGCTCGGTCAACGCCTTCGGTGTCCCGGAGGAGGATGCCGACGTGACGATCTTCGACGGCGCGTCCTTCGACCGTGCCGAAAGCGACGATGCAGAGAGCGCGAGCCTTGCCGACGACGCTACCGTTGAGGTCGACCTTCCCTTTGCGGCGAAGCCTGACATCATAAAAAGGGTCAACATTATCGATCGGTATCCGACAGTCGCCGCTGCCGAATCCGCGGTTGCTGACGAGTCGAGCAACGACGTCAGCAAGATGAGCAACATTTACCGCAAGAGCGCGAATGATTCCCAGTTCGATTCGAGGGTCAAGACGATCCTCAGTAGCGCCGTCTCGACGGGCCTCGGCATCAACCATGCCATCAACCTCGTGAAGGTTCTCGGTTCGAATCTCTTCAACTACGTGACGGCAGGTTTCACCATCGTCGGCCTTGTCGGGTCCTTCGTGATGGACCTCCTTCCGCAGGAAACGCAGATGTACACCGTTGACGATGTGATGAACAAGCTTGACGAGATGGACGCCAAGCTTGACACCATCGAAACCACGGTCAAGACCATCAACGTGAAGCTTGACGAGCAGAGCAGCAGGGGAGAGTGGCAGGCGAAAGCCGACACCTATACGAACCTGATGAGCCTGCTGTGCTCTCAGACCACCGCGGACATCTTCAAGGGCATGGACAACGTGCTCGGCAAGTACAACGAGGTCGATGAGAACGGCAACGAGATTCTCGACGCGCAAGGCAATCCGACGAAATGCTCGCGCGGCACCTCGATCTCGAATATGCCCGAAGATGCCGTGAAGGCGCTCGACACCTATCTTTCGTGCATCGACGACAACGCGAAGAACAAGGGCTTCATCAACGGCATCGGCGGGGCGTACAATGCGCTGCACAACGTTCTCGTCGTTCCCCCAACCGCCGACGGAACGAGCATGCTCGATGTCTACTACGACTACGTCGATACGAAGTACAACTGGGACGTGGAGACCAAGGCTGCCAAGCGCGCCTTCCTGGCAAGCTTCATGGTCATGTACAACAATGCGTATGCGCTGTACAGCGCCAAACTCGGCGTCGAGCTTTACAAGGCGAGGGGCAACGACGCCGCCACTCAGGGCATCGGTGTGAGCCTCAACGATCTCCAGCGGTATGCGAACGAGGTCTCCGAGGTGCTCTACGGCGACATCGACTGGGACGGGTTGAGAAGCGACTATCCCGGTAAGAGCAACCAGTCTTCCGACGGGGTGATCACCGCCACCGATATCGATACCGAAAAGCTCCTCAAGGACAATCCCGGCATGACCTTCGACGAGGTGGTGCAGGCGAAGTACCTCAGGGCCTCGTCCTACATGACTGAGGCCACCGACGCCGACACCGGGCAGATCAAGTTCCTTGCGACCGATTCGACTCGCTCAAGGACGTACGATACCGGCAGCTATGCGCTCACGGCGGCGTATGACGAAAGCTGCTTCGCGCGTGCTTACGTTACCGTTAAAGACGAGTATCTCGAGGATACGTGGCATCCATCTTGCAGTTTCAGCATCGACGAGCTGCGCACGATGGTCAGGCGTCTTTCCGCCCTGCCTTCTTCCATGCGCATGACCATAACGGATTCCGATGGGAATACCCGTCCGGTTGAGAACATCGCCGAGGAGATGGAAGCGGTCGGCTTCAATTCGCAGCAGCCGAATACGCAGTTCACGAAGGCGCTGCTCAACATCGATACGAATACCATGAAGCAGAGGGAAGAGCGGCTTATCGGCAGCAGGGATAAGCTTTGGGCGCAAAACGGCAGAACGACCGAGGTATGGGCAACGGTTCTGGCCGGCGATATGAACGCCACTGATGAGGTCGATCGCTTCTCCGATGTTGCGTGGAACTGGAATTATTTCTTCACGGACTTCGAATACAACCTCGTTTACAAGAAGAAATCTTGGAACTTGGCGCGTGATTACACGATTCGCCAGCAGTATGCGCAGAATCTTAGCTCGGGCACCGATCGACTGATTTCGAGCGTATCTATCGGTAACCAGATCACGGATCCGCAGAACTACATCACGCTCTCGGCGAGCGGGCTTAAATATTATGTCTCCGAGTGGAACAGCCCGGAGGGGAAATACGGCAGCATCTTTAGTTCTCACGTGCATTTGCGGTATGGCTCGGTCTTCAACCTCAAGACGGGCGATGTCGTGGAAAACCAGCTGCTCTACGCTTTCGAGTCTATGGAGTTGCCGCTTGGAGGCGTCTATTCGCTGGTGACCGGCATGCCGTCGGCCGTGAGGTGCGAGTACTATCCCTTCGGAGAACTCAATATTTCTGCGAACGGCAAGGCGGCGCTGATGGCCGATCCCGGGATGTGGTACCAGCCCAACTGGTACTCCAAGGCGATCACCAGCAGCAACTATGCCGGAAGCCAGAACAACTCCATCGATATCCGTCGACACCAT
>CAVGWX010000011.1:0-32079 GCA_963633085.1 Prevotella sp. CAG:279
TGAGCGTCGCCATCCTGTTCATCGTCGGCTTCGTGCTGCTGCTGAAGATGCCGGAAAGGGAATAGGGGCGACGGCGCGAGGGAAACGCCGCTGGGCGGGCGGCACCGCTGCAGGACAAAGACAGTGAGCGCCTTCGGCGCACTAATCATGGTCGAGCTTTCGCTCGACCCTACGAAGTCTTGTGGCCAGGTCAACGCTGCAAACATATTTTTCTTGCAGTTAGGTTAACGCTTTCGTCGAGTTTTTCACGGGCGCGGGGCGCGACCTGCGTAGTAATCGGTCAGCACCCACAAGCGCACTAGCAAGGGCGCTTGCGTTGGACCCCGTGAATTCTTGCGGTCAGATCAACGCTGCAGCCAGGTTTTTCTTGTGGTCAGGTCAACGCTGCAGCCATTCGTGGGCGCGAGCGAAAGCTCGCGCAGCACTAGGCCAGCGCCCGCAGGGCGCGTCAGACTTTTATCCAGGAGCGATTGGTGGGTTGGCAAGGTGGTTTTATCCCTGCATCGCTGGTGGCCGCATCTTTAATTTTGTGTCGCGCCTTCGGCGCTCTCAAGTAAGGGTCGAGCTCTCGCTCGACCCTACGAGGTCTTGTGGTCAGGTCAACGCTGCAGCCAGGTTTTTCTTGTGGTCAGGTCAGCGCTGCAAACATGTTTTTCTTGCAGTCAGGTTAACGTTGCAGCCAGGTCTTTCGTGGGCGCGAGCGACAGCTCGCGCATCAATCGTTCAGCACCGAAGGTGCGTCAGACTTTTATTGGGCGCGTCACACATTTACATATAGAAGGCGAAGGCTCCTCGGCGTTCGGCTTTTATTGTGGTGAGGTCGCCGTGGCCGGGGAGGACCAGGGTGTCGTCGTCGAGGGCGGAAAGGCGGCGAAGCGACTTGCGCATGGCAGCCATCGAACCGCCCGGGAAGTCGGTGCGCCCGATGGACCCGCAAAACAGCGTGTCGCCGGCAATAAGCACGGGCTTCGCGGCGGGCCGGTCGGTGGAAGCCGAATCAAGCAGCAGGCACATGCTGCCCTCGGTGTGCCCCGGCGTGGAGAGCACCTTCCAGGGCATGTTCCCCACCCGCACCACGTCGCCGTTCGAAACCACCTGTTCAACCGGGCAGGTCTTGAACTTCGAATCGCCGCGCGGGATGGGCTTCGCACCCGAGATGACGTCGGCGTCCAGCGCCGGCGCGATCACCTTCGCGCCCGTCAGCTTGCGCAGGTCGGCGGCCGCCCCCACATGGTCGGAATGCCGGTGCGTCAGCACGATGGCGTCGAGTTTGCGCCCGCCGAGCGCGCGCACGATCACGTCGGCCCGCTCGGTCGGGTCCACCACGAAGGTGCTTGCGCCGTCGGAGATGACGTACACGTTGTTCTGAATGGGGCCCATCACCAAAAAGGCCACGTCGACGCAGGCGCCCTTCACCTTAAAAGCCATGCTACTTCCCCTTCTTCTCGGCGGTGCCGCCCACCTTCGGGATCATGCGCCGCGCGTCGAACACGCCCTCCAGGCCCTTGAGCTTGGCCAGGATGGCATCGATGTGCGAAATATCGCTCACCTGGAACAGAAAGCGCATCTCGACCATGCCGTCGCGATGGGAGACCGTGTTGCACGACAGCACGTTCGCGCCCATGTCGGCCAGCACCAGCACCACGTCGGAAAGCAGCTTCAGGCGATCGAGCGCCTCGATGTACACCTCCACCTTGAACGACGTGTTCTTCGGCAGGTCGCTTTCCCAGTGCACCTTCATGATGCGCTCGGGCTGAGCCATGAGCGAGCCGGCGTTCGGGCAATCGCGGCGGTGCACCGACACGCCGCGCCCGCGCGTGACGAAGCCGATGATGTCGTCGCCGGGCACCGGGTTGCAGCAGCGCGACAGGCGCACGAGCGCGCCTTCGACGCCTTCCACCACCACGCCGTTGGAGCTTTTCGTCTCCTTCTTCTTGGGCTTGTTGACCATCGTCAGCATCGGCGGCAGCTTGCCAGTCGACATGGCGTCGCCCAGATTCAGCGGGTCGGCAGGAGCGTCGGACTTATGCCCCAGCTCCGTGAGCAGGCGCGTTGCCACGGACTGCGGGTTTTCCTTGCCCGTGCCGATGCTCACCAGCATGTCGTCGGCGTCCTTGTAGCCCAAGTGCTCGGACACGGTGCGCAGGGCGCGCTCGGCGCGGGTGTTCGAGATGCCCAGCCCGTGCTTGCGCATCTCGCGCGTCAGCTTCTCGCGGCCATTGAGCAGATCGTCGGCACGCGACACCTTGCTGAAGTACGAGCGGATCTTGTTGCGCGCCGAGGGCGTTTTCACGATGTTGAGCCAATCGCGGCTCGGGCTTGCCGACTTCTGCGTGAGGATCTCCACGCGATCGCCCAGCTGCAGCTCGTAGGCCAGCGGCACGATGGCGCCGTTGACCTTCGCGCCGACGCAGTGGTTGCCCACCTCGGTATGGATGGCGTAGGCGAAGTCGACCGGCGTCGACCCGGCTCGCAGGCTCATGGCCTCGCCCTTCGGCGTGAACACGAACACCTCGGTGGGCGCCAGGTCCACCTTCAGGTCTTTCAAGAACTCGCGCGAATCGTGCGTCTCGTCCTGCCAGTCGACCATCTCGCGCAGCCAGGCGAGCTGCTTGTCCATGGCGTCGCTGCCGCCGCGGCCGCCCTTTTCCTTGTAGCGCCAGTGCGCCGCAACGCCGTATTCGCTTTGGCGGTGCATCTCCTCGGTGCGGATCTGCACCTCGAGCGGCCTGCCCGCCGGGCCGATGACCGTGGTGTGCAGGCTTTGGTACATGTTGAACTTCGGCATGGCGATGTAGTCTTTGAAGCGCCCCGGCATGGGGTGCCACAGCGTATGGACCGCACCAAGCGCCGAATAGCAGTCCTTCACCGACTTCACGATGATGCGCACGGCGATGAGGTCGTAGATCTCGGAGAAGCCCTTGCCCTTCTTCGCCATCTTCTGGTAGATGCTGTACAGATGCTTGGGCCTGCCCATGATCTGCGCCTGGATGTTCACCTTCTCCATTTCGGCATGCAGCACGCTTATCACCTGGTCAAGGTACGACTCGCGCTCAGAACGGCTTTCGGTGACCATGCGGGAAACCTGCTTGAACTTGTTCGGCTCCAGATAGTAGAAGCTCAAGTCCTCAAGCTCCCACTTGATGGAGTTGATGCCCAAACGGTGCGCGATGGGCGCGTAGATCTCCAGCGTCTCGCGCGCCTTGAAGATGCGGCGGTCCTCTTTAAGCGCCGCCAAGGTGCGCATGTTGTGCAGGCGGTCGGCCAGCTTGATCACGATGACGCGGATGTCCTTGCTCATGGCGACGAACATCTTGCGGATGGTGGCCGCCTGCTCGTCGGTGAGCGTCTCCACCTCGATGCGCGTGATCTTGGTGACGCCGTCGACGAGCTGCGCCACGCGCGGGCCGAATTCCTGCTCCACCACCTGGCTGGTCACCTCGGTGTCCTCAACGGTGTCGTGCAGCAGGGCCGCGGTGAGCGTTTCGGCGTCCATGCGCAGATCGGCCAGGATGATGGCCACCTCCACTGGATGCGCGATGAACGGCTCGCCGGACTTGCGCGTGGCACCCGCATGCGCCTTGTCGGCGAAGTGGTAGGCCTTTTCGAGCATGGCCTCTTCGTCGTCGTTGAGGTACGAGCGCGTGGTTTCCTGCAGGTCGGCGAAACGTTCCTCGGGCGTTTTCTCCCCCTTGGGCATGACCTTCGTGGCCTCGGTGGAAAACGCCTTCTCGGCAACGCGGGGACGTCCGAGCAGGTTATCGGGCTCGGGCGGGCGCACGGCCGCGGGCATGGGCACGTGCTGCCCTATCGGCTCGCGCGCGGAGCCGATCATGTCGTCGTCATGCTTCGTCATGGCCGACCTCCTTCAGATCGATGACTATCGGGGACGCGGAAGAAGGCTGGCGCGGCTCTTCCGCGGAAACGGTTTGCGAAGCGGGCGCGGACGCGGCGGCGCTGGCGGTTGCCGGCGCAACCGGCGCGGCGGGTGCGGCGGCCGAAGCGCCCTCGCCGGTTGCGCCACCTGCGGCAACGCCGCTGGGCAGGATGGGGTGCGACACGCGAACCTGCAGGTCGGCCGCGTTGCTTCCCAGCACCCAGTCGCGGAAGCCGCGGAAGATCTCGCGCTCGTCGAGACCCTCGCGGTAGCGCACGCTGTCGGTCAGCTCCACCTTGTCGCGGAAATCCTTCACGTGGATGCTGCGCACCAATCCGCGCTCGCCGAACACCGAATGCGCCTCGATGAGCCCCAGTTCGCGGAAGACCGCCACCGCGCAGGTGGCCGATGCGGTGCGCACGGGGAACAGCTGCGTGCTGACCAGGCGTGCGAGGTTGGCGTCGCTGGTGGTGAAGAACGTCGTCTTGCTCTTGCACTGCATCTCGCGCAGCTTGCGGTACACCTGCGCCAGGCTGTCGTGGCACGGCGTCATGTCGGCCAGGATGCGCTCGTTCAGCCCCGAATCCTCGCGGTTGAACAGCAGATGGATGGTTGCCGGCTTGCCGTCGCGCCCCGCGCGGCCGCACATCTGGTTGAACTCGATCTCGTTAAACGGCATGTGATAGAGCACCACATGGCGGATGTTGGGGATGTCCACGCCCTCGCCGAACGCGCTCGTGGCCACCAGCACCGAAAGCGCGTCGGTGCGGAACAAGTCTTCGATGCGCTTGCGCTCGCTGCGCGAAAGGCCCGCATTGTAGAAGCCGATGAGCGGCGCCACCTGCGGGGCGTGCTTGCGCAGATGGCGGGCCACCGCGACGGATTGCTCGCGCGAATTGACGAACACGACGGTCTTCTGCCCCGACGCCACGAGGTTCGCCAGGTAATTGTCGCGCGAAGGCACGTTGCGGCGGTCGTCGAGCGTGAGGTTGGGCCGGTCGGTGCCGTCGTAGACGCACACGTCGATGGGCAGCTCGCGCCTGATGGCGTCGACGCATTCGTCGTCGGCCGTGGCCGTGAGTGCGAGCACCGTGGGGTTGCCCAGGCGCGAAACGGCCTTGCCGATGGTGGCGTAGGCCTCGCGCTGACCGGCGCGCGCCAGGCCGATATGGTGCGCCTCGTCGATGACGACGAACTTCACGCGCTGGGTGAACGCGAACGATTCGGCGTGCCATGCCAGAAATTCCGGCGTGGTCAGCGCGATGTCGACGCTGCCGTCGGCAAGGCCGGCAAAGGCGCGGCGGCGCTCGTCGACCGTGCTCTCGCCGGTGAGCGTGACCACGGTGATGCCGAAGCGCGCGAGGGCTTCGCGCAGATGGAAGGCCTGGTCGGCGATGAGCGCGCGCAGCGGGTAGACGAACAGGCTGGCCTCGCGGCGGGCAAGGGCGCGCAGGGTCGCATGCACCTGGAAGGTGAGCGACTTGCCGCGGCCCGTCACCATGACGCCGAGCACCGACTTGTCGTCGTTGAGGTTGTCCAGAATGAGCTGCTGCGCGTCGTGCAGCGAGGCGTCTCCGATGATGGCGCGCACCACTTCGCGGGAAAGGTCTTGCGGGCTGGTGCGCGCGAGGTCCTCCCACTGGATGCGGTTGCGCTCGAGCACGTTCTCGTATTCCTCGATGGCCTCCGGGTCGTGCGGCGCGTCGGCGCACAGCACGTCGTCCTGCGTGGCGTACAGGTCGGCCACGAAGCTTAGGTTTTCCGGGTTCAGGCACGCCTCGAGCGCGGCGCACGTGCGCGCGGGGCTGAGCGATTTCAGCATGGCCTTGACGCTGCGGCGGTTCTTCCACTCGTCGATCTGAACCTCGAACGCGGCATTGACCACGCTTTTCGTGTACATGAGCGTGCGGATGTCGTTACAGTGGAACATGATGCCGGCCACCGTGGTGCGCCCGTTGGAAAGCGAGCACGAGAAGTGGTTGCGCTCGGCGCCGACCGCGCGGCAGTGCAGCAGGGTGACGTCGCGCGCCAGATACACGGGCACGGGATGTTCCTGCCCGAACGGCGCGAGCGCCTCGAGCTGGGCGACGTTGCGCAGCGTCAGCTCGTCGAGGTTCACGCACGCGTCGATGTTGACCAGGGGATGGAAGGCCCCCTCGGGCAGGGTGTCCATGTAGGCGCACAGGCGCCGCTCGAATTCCGGCAGCTTGGCCGTGGGCACGGTCACGCCCACCGCAGCTTCGTGGCCGCCGTAGCGAAGCAGCAGGTCGGAACAGCTTTCCACCGCCTTGAACAGGTTCACCTGCCCCACGCTGCGACCCGACCCGCGCGCTTCGTCGCCGTCGATGGTGAACAGCAGCGTGGGCACGCCGTAGGTGCCCACCAGGCGGCTGGCCACGATGCCCTTGACGCCCTCGTGCCACCCTTCGCCCGCCACCACGAGCGCGCGCTGGCCCTTGTAGGTTTCCGCAGCCTGCACCTTGGCTATCTCGGAAAGCTCGGCCTCGATGGTGCGGCGCTGGTCGTTGACGGACTCCAGGCGCTCCGCCAAGCCGCACGCCTCGTCATACGAATCGGAAAGCAGCAGGTCAAGCGCCAGTTGCGCGTCGCCCATGCGCCCGGCGGCGTTTAAGCGCGGAATGAGCGAGAAGCTTAAGTTGGTGGCCGTCACCGGCTTGCCCGCCGCGCCGGACGTTTGCAGGAGCGCCGCGATGCACGGGCGCGGGTTCTCGTTGATGCGGCGCAGGCCCTCGGAGACGAGCGCGCGGTTCTCGTCGCGCATGGGCATGAGGTCGGCGATGGTGCCGAGCGTGGCGAAGTCGATGAGGCTGCGCCACAGGTTCGGCTGGCCGAAGCGCGCGCCGAGCACCTGCACCATCTTCAGGGCCACGCCCACGCCGGCGAGGATGGCGCTTGGGCAGTCAGGGTCGCACTTCGGGTCGGCCACGGGCACGTCGGGGACCAGGTCGGACGGCTCATGGTGGTCGGTCACGACCACCTGCACGCCGCAATCTTGCAGCATGCGGATTTCCTCGCGGCACGCGATGCCGCAGTCGACGGTGACCAGGAAGTCGGGCTTCAGCTCTATGAGGCGGTCGATCGCCGGCGACGTGATGGCGTAGCCCTCGTCGAAGCGCCGCGGGATGAACGGGGTGACCCGCACGCCGAGCGCGCGCAGGCCGCGCGTGAGCGTGGTGGTGGCGGAGATGCCGTCGAGGTCGAAGTCGCCGAAAACCATGATGTGGTCGCCGCGTTTGATGGCCGCTTCGATCTGGTCGGCCACGTCGGAAAGCCCCGGGATGATGTAAGGGTCGCGCCAGTCGCGGTCGAGCGACGGGGTGAGGAAGCGGTTCGCAGCCTCCGGGGTGTCGATGCCGCGCGATACGAGCGTGGTCGCAACGAAATGCGGCATGTGCAGTTCGCGTTGCAGGCGCGAGACGGCCTCGGGGTCGGCTGCCTTGATGTTGAATCTGGCAGACATAACGGGTACCTAACGTGCAACAGGCTTATTGTTCGCCTCCCATTGTCGCACAACGTACCCGCCGATGGGCGCAGGAAAACCCGCGAAGGTGCCAGCGGCGAACAACGCGTCGGCAACCCAGCGGCAACAACGGGCAACGAACGCCGAGCCCCGCGCCAGAAATGAAGTGTCGCGCCTGACGGCGCTCTCGAATACGGGTTGAGCTGTCGCTCAACCCCACGAATTTCGGCTGGTGGGTTGACGCTTCCACCAGGTTTTTCGTGGGTGCGAGCGACAGCTCGCACATAAGTAGCCAGCGCCGAAGGCGCGTCGGGCTTTTCAAGAAGCGGGGCAAGCGCCGGCCGCTTTTGGATTATGTGTCGCGCCTTCGGCGCTCTCGATTAAGGTGCGAGCTTTCGCTCGCACCCACGAAGTTTTGGCAGATGAGCTAACCTTTCCGTTGGAATTCGTGGGCGCGAGACATTATCTCGCACCGTAATAGCCAGCGCTCGAAGAGCGCGTCACCTTCTTCGCGCGAGAGGAAGCCCGCACCCAAGCGGGAAGCGCCGCAGGCACCCAGCGCATTTAAAACGGCAGGTCGATCAACGAATAGTCGTCTATGCTGCGCCGCTGGTGCAAGATGCGGTATATCGTCACCTTGCTCTCGTCGAAGCGGTAGTACACGGTGTAAGGGTTCGCCATGACGGTGCGGTATTCCTTGTGGGCGAGAGAATCGAAGCGCACGCGGCCTCCGCTGTCGGGGAGCAGCCGGATGCGGTCGATGGCGTTATCGATGCGCTGAACGGCCGAAAGCGCCGCCTGCGGGTTCCCGCATTCGACGCCCAGGAAAAGAGCGACGGATTCGCGATCAAGGGCGGCGCGAGGACGCCATTCCAGCTCAAGCAAGGGCGATCCGTCTGCAGCCGACTTGCCGAGCGAATCGTCTGCAGCAGACTTGCCCTTCGAGGCTTTCTTCGACGTCGATTTCGCCGTCTGTTTTTTCCGGCTCATGCGCGACCTGTGCTTTTCGCCGCACCGTTTTCGTACGTAAGCCCCAGATGGGCGAAGATGTCTCGCATGCGCGCGTCCGCCTCAGCCTCCGTGAGGGCTTGCGGACGATATTTCTCCTCGATTTCCGACTCTCGCAACGCAAGGTAGACGCGATTTCGACGCTCGGCGTTATCGTATGCGGCGCTGTCCATGAGAACGAACGACGATACGCCGTTTTTCGTGAGCACCACCGGCTCCTGCGACTGGGCGGCAAGCTCGCACACGTCGTTGAGCTTCGTGCGCAAGTCGGTGATGGGGCGAATGAGAGGAAGCGGTTCCGCGAAAGCAGGCATGCGCGTCGTCCTTTCAAGCACGGTTTCAGGGTGCTGAAATAGTAGCATGATTGCATGCTGAATTCCATGCTTTATTAGTATATTAATTGAAGGCGTTATTCGCTTAGCTTTCGTAGACCACTTCGCCCATGCGGCTGGGGTCGTAGCCGACGATGTTGCCGATCTCCTCGCGGAACGGGCGCGTGCGGCACAGGTGCGTGACGGCCTCGACCACGCGCTCGCAGCCGGGGGTCTTCACCAGCACGATGTCGAGCCATTCGTCCTGCAGCGGCAGGAAATCGACGCCTTCCACCTGGCGAAACGTGCGCTCGACGCCAATGCCCGCGTCGGCGGCGCCGCGCGCGACGAAGCTGGCCATGGCAAGCCCCGACTGCGCCTCGCGCGCATAGCCGGCGAGCTTCGCGCGGCGATCGGCGCCTACCCCGCGCCTGGTCAGCTGCTCGTCGAGCAGGATGCGGCTGCCGCACCCGCGCTCGCGATTGATCAGGCGCACGCCCGGCTGCAGCAGATCGTCCCAGGTGCGCAGGCCCTTCGGGTTCCCCTTCGCCACGATAAGCCCCTGGCGGCGGCGCACCAGCCGAACGACGCGCACGGGCACGCCCGGCAGCAGCCGGCGAACGCCCTCGGTGTTGTAGGTGTCGGTCGCGCCGTCGTACAGGTGGCTCAACGCCGCATGCGCATGCCCGCGGTAGAGGTCCACGAGCGCGTTGTAGCTGCCCTCGTACACGCGATCGAGCGGAAGCCCCGTGGCGCCGAGGTAGTTCGCGAGCACGTCGCCGACGATGTCGTTGCCCGCCAAGACGAACGCGCCGTCGTCCTGCGCCGCGGCGGTATCGACCGTCGACGAGGGGCGCCGCGAGACGGGGCCCGGCCCACCGGCGCGCGCGGCCGTCGCCCGCCCGCTTGCGGCCGATCCGCAAGCGCGGGCGCCCTCGACCTCGCGCGCCTTCGCCTTGCGGCTGCGCGCGATGTAGTTCTCGACGTCGGCCATGGTGAAGCGCAGCTTTCGGCCCACGTAGTACGACGCCAGCTCGTCGGTTTTCACGAGCTTGTACACAGAGCTGCGGCTTACCTGCAGAATCTCCGCGACGTCCTCCGCCGTGAGCGCTTCGTCGTTTCGCATGCCCCCGCCTTTCCCTCGCCGGTTTCTTTACCGCCAAGTATACCCTCGCCAAGCCCTCATCGGGCAGGCCCGCCTTCGGAAGGACCGCAGCGGCCGGACTTGCCGTGGGCGGCCCCAAGCCCTCACCGAGGAAGTGTGCCTTGAGGGGACCCGAACGAAAGCAAGACCCCACCCTGCCCGGCCTAAGAGCGTTCGGCGAAAAGCGTGCTCGACACGGCTTCGTGGGGAATGTCCCAGCGCTGCCGGTCGCCCACGAACGGCAGGCGGCGCAGCAGCGGGTCGGCGGCGACGAACGTCCACTCGTGCTCCTCCGCGTAATCGATCAGGTCCGACTCGCGGGCTATGCAGAAATCCCCATCCGCCAGAAAACGATCGTCCACGCTGAACAGCGACGCCACGTTGATGGGGGCGGTAACGCCCCGCGCGCGCAGGGCGTCGCGCATGCTGTTCGCAACAACCTGATCATGCACGATGAGCAGCGACGTCGGGGGGTCGAATGCCTCGGGCGGCGTTTCCAAGAGTTCGCGCACTCCGGGAAGGGCGAGCAGGACGTCCTCGGGAACGCCGAAGCGATACGGGATGCCGAAGCGGTCGCGCAGAAAGCGCGCGGCGGCCAAGCCCGACCAGCCGACGACCACGCTTTCGTCGGCGGCGCCCGCACGGGAAACGTCCTGAAGCGTGTATTCGCCCGCCGTGCTCCAAGCCGCCTTGACCGGGACGCCAGCCTCCGAAGCGGCTTCGGCCAGCACCGCGTCGTGGACCGCCTGCAGGGCCGATGCGCTGCCGAAGTCGTGGATGGTCGCGCCCAGGATGTTCACGCGACGAACGTTGTGCGGACCGCTCGGGGCGATAACCCGAGCGGCCGCCTCGCCCGTCGTGCCTAGCCCATCGGGCCCAATCGGCGCCGCGCCCTGCTCGCCTGGCCCGCCGCCCTGCGCGAAGCGCCTGACCAGCAGCTCCTGCGTCATGCTCGCGCCCAGCTCGTACGTGTCGAAACCGGTCGTCGGCACGCCGAAGGCCGGCACGCCGCAGCGATCCTCCAGCTCGCATGCAAGCCCGTCCAGGTCCATGCCCACCAGCGCCGGCACGGGCGTCCCGATCAGCGCGACCGCCTCGGCCCCAGCGGCCGCGACCGCGGCCTCGGTCTGGTCGAGCAGGCGCGCATCGTCGCCGAGCGTGGCCTCCAGCGTGCGCAGCTGCGCGCCGAAGGTCGTTTTGCGGCTCTTGCTCCACCGCGGCTCGTCGTAGCCGGTGTAGTTATGCGTGCAACAGCTCGCGTCGACGATGACGTTCACGCTGTTCAGGCCGAACAGCACGCCCGCCGCGCCGGAGTAATCGCCGGCGAGGGGCGGCAGGAACACGGAAAGCTTCGCCATCGGCTACCGCCCTTCCCTTGCCGCGCTCGCAGCGACGGTCCCGGCCGAACCGCCCGCGGCGCCTGCGTCGCACGCGCGGCCCGCACCGCCCGCCGAACTCGCACCGGCGGCCCCTTCGACCGCGTCGACCATCTCGTTCATCAGGCGCTCGATGCCCTGATAGCCGAAATAGCCCTCGTCGTGGTAGCTGTCGACGACGCGATGCGCGCCCGTGAAGAACGCCGCCTCGGACCCGATGGCCAGCCATCGGTTGCCGCGCGCCCCAGGTTCGCCGCCAACCTCGGCAGCAGCATCGCCGCCGCCAACTTCGGCAGCACCATCGGCCGCGAACGCGCCCTCCCGCAGCGCCTCGTCGGCGCTTTCCGTCACCACGCGCACCTGCGGATAGTCGCAGAGCAAACGCTCGGCGGCGTCCGCGTCGCCGCCCTTCATATGGAAGGCGAAGCACGCGCGCACGTTGAAGCCGTAATCCCGAAGCTCGTGCGCCAGGTGGTACGGGGCGAACGTCGCGGAGGAGTCGACCGCAACGGGCGCGTCCCCCACCGCCGCCAAGGCGCGGCGAACCGCCGCCCGAGCCGCCTCGCGCGCGGGAGCGGTCACCGCGGCCATCGCTTCGCGCAATGCCGAGCCGGATGCTTCCGCACCCGCCACCTCGCGATTCGCGCCGGCGCCCGCGCAACCGGCATCTCCCGCGCCCGAGCGGTCGGCACCTTCCGCGCCCCCGCATTCCGCACCCGCCGCCTCGCAACCGGCACCGGCTGCGGCCAGCGCCGCCGAAAGCTCTTCGTAGCGAGCATCCACCTGGTCGAGCGCGTAGGTCGGATGCCACGCCACCCGCCGCATGCCGAATCGCGCGGCGAACGCCTCGGACATCGCATCGCCCATACTGCCCGCGCTCATCACCACGGAGCTCTGCGCAAGCTTCAGATATTCGTCGAAGGTTTCGCACGCCGTCACGTGGCGCACGGGCCCCGCCCCCACCGCAGCAAGGGCGCGATGCAGCTCGCAGTCGGCCGGCAGGGGCACGAAGCCGCCAAGCACCGTCACGCCCGCATCGCGCACAGCCGGGTCCTCCAGCAGGCTGTACAGGCCCGACTGCATCTTCCTCATGGGCTCGGCTTCCACGTCCACCGCGATGGGGTTGATGTGCGACAGCGAAAAGCGCACGTCCGGGAAGCTCGCGCGCAGATCGTCGAGCAGCGCGGCGCTGTCAGTCCCCAGGAAGTCGTCGACGCAGTTCACGAAGATCTGCACCACGCGCGGGGGCTGCGGCAGCACGCGCAGCAGCTCACGCACCGCGCCGATCACCTGGCCCTCGTAGGCCCCCGACACCAGATCGGCCTGCGTCAGCTGCAGAAACGACGACCGGTCGGCTTCGCCGTTCTTGTGCGCGCGAATGGCCTGGCGCCGCGCGCACGACTGGGGGCTCACGTACAGGCTGTGGCTTTCCGGGATGCGCATGAGCGTTTTCTTGCGATCCTTCGCGGGAATGGAATAGGCCAGATGGCTTGCCATGGGCTACACCATCCCTTTGGCGAAACGCGCGCCCGAGGCCGCGATGGCGCCCGCTGCACCGCCGGCGCCGGCAGCCGCGCCGTCCTCGCCAGCCAACGCGGCCGCGCGCCCCTCCACCAACTCCGCCAGGCCCCGGTACACCGCCGCCTGCGCCGATTCGGGAAACGCCTCGACCACCGTCTTGCCCGCATCTTCGGCATCCTGCACGGTCGCGCTGCGCGGCACCTCCGCCACCATGCGCGCGCCCTCCTCCGCGCAAAACGTCGCGAGTTTCTCCTGCTCGTCGGGCACGTTGCGCAAATTCGCGATCAGTCCCAGCAGCTGCGCGTACCCGCGCCGCTTGAAATTCTCCACCGCGCGCATGATGTTGCTGGCGGCGTAGAGGCTCATCATCTCGCCCGAGGTGACGATGGCCACCTCGTCGGCGTACTGCCCGCGCAGCGGCATGGCGAACCCGCCGCACACCACGTCGCCGAGCACGTCGTACAGCACGATGTCGGGCCGAAGCTCCTCGTAGGCGTGCAGCTTTTCCAGCAGATCGAACGCCGCGATGATGCCGCGCCCCGCGCAGCCGACGCCCGGGACCGGGCCGCCGGCCTCCACGCACAGCACGCCGTCGGGCGCGCGGCGCACCACGTCGTCGAGCGCAGGGGTGCCGCCGGCGCGCATGCAGTCGAGCACCGTCGGCATCTCGGCCCCGCCCAGGTGCAGGCGCGTGGAATCGGCCTTCGGGTCGCACCCGATCTGCATGACGGTGTGGCCGCGCGCCGCCAAGGCCGCCGCAAGGTTGCTCGCGGTGGTCGACTTGCCGATGCCGCCCTTCCCATAAATAGCCAGCTTGTACATGGCCCTCCCCAAACGAAACGCGAACCGACCGGACCAAGCGCCCCAAACGAAACGCGACCGAGCAGGCGAAACGCCTCCAGCGAAGCGCGATCGCCCTCTCGCATAGTTAAGTCGATTATATCCTTCCGAGCCAAAACCGCTTCAGGCGTTCGTTCGCACCTGAAACAGCCGCGCTCATCACAAGCGCTTTACCTGCTTTTGACCTTTTTATTCTCAAAAAGATACAATGATGCATCCAGGATCACGCCCTGCCACTGTTAGGATGTTACCTAGAGCAAATAAACGCCGCTTCACGTCGAAAGGGGGACATCGTGGTCGAATGGTCGCTGCTATCCGAATACCTGGCGTTCACCCTCGTCGTCGTGATCATGCTGTTCTTCCGCGACAAGCAGCAAACGCTCACGCCCCGCCGCCGCCTGTTCTGGACCTCTCTATGGCTTTCGCTTGCGGCCGTCGTCGTGAACATCATCACGGTCGTCTGCAACGAATACACCGCCCTTATCCCCCGCCCGCTGAACATCGCGGTGAACACGGCGTACTTCGTGCTTTCCATCACCATGTGCGCGTCCATCACCTACTATCTCATCGTGCGCATGCTGGAGTTCGTCCAGGACCGCAAGCACGTGCGCCGCTCGCTCACCCTCATTTGCGTGGTCGCGGCGCTGTTCATGGTGCTTATCGTGGCGAACCTGTTCACCGGATGGCTGTTCTTCTTCGACGAGGCGGGCAGCTACCATCGCGGGCCGCTGAATTCCGCCATGTACCTTGCGCCCGCGTCCTGCGTGGTGCTGTTCCTGGTGAGCTACCTTATCAACCGCCAAAGCGTCAGCCATGCCTCCAGGCGCATCATCCGCGTCACTCCCGTGCTGGTCAGCTTCCTGGTGATCCTGCAGGTCATGTACCCCAACCAGCTGCTGAACGGCACCATGGCCGCCTACGTCAACTTGGTCGCGTTCATCAGCTACCAGTGCAGCCGCGTGGACCGCGACCCGCTCACCGGCGCCGCGAATCGCCTCAGCTTCTTAAACGAGCTGCCCCTGCGCACCGCCGACGGGCGAGGATGCCAGGTCATCGCCGTGGCGCTGCGCCAGTTCTCCAACATCAACGAGGTGTACGGCCAGCGCGGCGGCGACGCGCTGCTGTTCCGCATCGCCGAGGCGCTGCGCCTGGAGGCGCAAGGCGGGCACGTGTACCGCTACAACAACGTCGAGTTCCTGCTGCTGTTCCCCGGCGGGACCGAGCAGGAGAACTCCTTCCGCCTCAAGCGCATCTGCGACAGCATGTGCCGTTCCTGGCAGCTGGGGGAATCGATCGTCAGCGTGCCCACCTGCATCGCCGAGCTGAGCCTGAACGACCAGAACCGGAACACCGAGCAAATCCTTCGGTACCTCGACTACGCCATGCAGCTGGCGAAGGAGGAGTCGCGTTCGGTAGTGCGCTTCGACGCCGAAACCGCGGCGCGCTACGTGCGCGAGGAGCACGTGCTGCGCACCATGAAGGATGCGCTTGAAAACGGCGGGTTCAAAGTGTGGTACCAGCCGGTGTACTTCCGCGACTCGAAGCGCTTCGAGTCGGCCGAGGCGCTCATCCGCCTGCAGGGCGACCAGGCGCACATCTCCCCGAGCGAGTTCATCCCCATCGCCGAGCGCACCGGCCTCATCGACGACTTGAGCTGGCTTGTCCTGGAAAACACGTGCCGCATGCTCGGCGAAGGCCGCGCCCGAGGCCTGAAATCGGTTTCGGTGAACCTGTCCATCGGGCAGCTGACGCAAAGCGGCCTGGCCGAGCGCATCGACGACATGCTGGCGAAGCACCGGATCGATCCCAGCATGCTGAAGATCGAGATCACCGAGCGCGCCGTGGCCGAGGACGAGGACGCCGCGCGACGCGTCATGGAGCAGCTGCGCAATCGGGGGATCGGCTTTTACCTGGACGACTTCGGCACCGGCTATTCGAACTTCTCCAGCGTGCTGAACCTGCCGTTCGAGACCATCAAGCTGGACCGCAGCCTGGTGAAAGGCCTGGCCGACGACCCGAAATCGCGCCTGACGGTGGGCGCGCTGGTGCCGTTCTTCCATAAGCTGGGGCACAACATCGTGGCCGAGGGCATCGAGACCGCCACCGAAGCCGACATCGCCTTCGACTTCGGGGTGGACCGCATCCAGGGCTTCTACTACGCGCGCCCCATGCCCGAGGAGAGCCTCGTGGAGCTGTTCAGCGAACAGGCGGAAGCGGGAGAATAGGGGATAATCCGGCTTCGCCGGAAATAGCGTGACGCGCCCTGCGGGCGCTGGCCGAGTGATGCGCGAGCTGTCGCTCGCGCCTACGAAAATCGATTAGGCGCCTACGCATGACCTGCGGAAACGTTAAGCTCGCAGCAAAAATTCGTAGGGTCGAGCGAGAGCTCGGCCCTTAATCAAGAGCGCCGAAGGCGCGACAGACAATTCAAAAGAGCGGCAAGGCGAAATCTACCTCCAAATTTATGCGACGCACCCTACGGGCGCTGGCCTAATGATGCGCGAGCTTTCGCTCGCGCCCACGAAAAACCGGCAGAAACGTCAACCATGCTGCAAGATGACGTTTTCCCAGATTATTCGTGGGGTCGAGCGAAAGCTCGACCCGTATCAGAGAGCGCCGAAGGCGCGACAGACAATTCAAAAGCGCGGCAAGGCAGCAAACCGTTAGGCAAACCGCCCGGCACCCCGTCGCCCCTACATAAACGTAACCCCCAGCGCGTTGATCAGCAAACCCCAGACAACGCCCACCGCCCACAGGGCAACAAGGATCTGCACGTTTTGCAGCGGGCGGCGGTTCGTGCGCATGAGCACCAGCAACCCCACGCCTGCCGAAACCAGCAGGCCCGCCATCATGGCGCCGGCCCCCAGCGCGCCGTCGACGTAGAGCTGCGCGACGACCACGCTGGCGGCGCAGTTCGGGATCAAGCCCACCAGTGCGGCGCCCAGCACCGACAGCACCTGGTTGCTGCCCAGGGCGGCCGCCAGGGCGTCTTCGCCCACCCATTCCATGACGCCGTCGAGCACGAGCGTCACCAGGAAGATGAACACCGTCACCTGCAGCGTGTGAACGAGCGCGCTATGCCAGATGGAGCTGTGCTCGTGATGATGCTCGTGGTCCTCGTCGTGCTCGAAGTCGTAGGCGAGCTCGGGGTTGTCCTCGCAGGCGTGGCAGTCGCCGTTGCAGTGGCAATGGTCGTGCTCGCACAGCTCGTGGATGCGCAGCTTCTCCTTGTCGCGACGCGCCAGGCGCAAAGCGGCGTCGATCACGAAACCCATCACCATGCCGATCACCAGCTTCACGCCGAGGATTTTCAGGATGACCAAGGGGTCGACCTGCTCGGCGATGAAAATGGGCAGCATTTCGTCAGAGGTTGCCAGAAACACGGCGAACAGCGTGCCCAGCGTGATCACGCGCCCGGCCCACAGCGTTGCCGCAGCCGCCGAGAAGCCGCACTGCGGGACGATGCCCACCAGCGCGCCGACGACCGGCCCGGCCGCGCCCGCGCGGCGCACCGCTTCCTCGGCGCGGCTTCCGGCCTTGTGCTCCAGCCATTCCATTGCCAAATACGTGAGCAGCAGAAACGGCACCAGGTACAGCGTGTCCTTGACGGCGTCCAGCAAGATATCTTCGATAAGCGCAAGCATATTCATCCTTCGATAAGCGGCAGCATAATGTTTCCCGCGGTGTTAACTCTACCGAACCCGTCAAGCCCTTTATGGAGGACTTGCGAAGAGAGGGGAAGTACCGAGCGCGACACATAATTTTAAAAGCAATCGGCGCTTGGTCCGATTCTTGAAAAGTCTGACGCGCCTTCGGCGCTGACCTAGTGCTGCGCGAGCTGTCGCTCGCGCCCACGAAGTATCTAGCAGAAGCGTTAACCTGACCGCAAGAATTCGTGGGGTCGAGCGAAAGCTCGGCCCGTACTAGAGAGCGCCGAAGGCGCGACACTGCATTCGTGACGCAGGGCGAGTTGCCGCTCCTGACCGGTTTCGCCCCGCTAGGCGACACCCCCCTACCGCCCTCTCAAAATACCTGGTAGAAGCGTTACCTCAGAAGCATGTTTTCGTGGGGTCGAGCGAAAGCTCGGCCCGTACTAGAGAGCGCCGAAGGCGCGACACTGCATTCGTGACGCAGGGCGAGTTGCCGCTCCTGACCGGTTTTGCCCCGCTAGGCGACACCCCCCTACCGCCCTCTCAGCAGCCTGCGTACGCCTTCCATTGAGGACACATCCTCCAGAACATCGATCAGTTCATCGCACTGGTAAAACACGCCGCGGTGGCGGTTCCCCATGGGCCGGAGCATATCAAGTTCGCAAGCCTTGTTGATGATCGACGTGGCCGAGCGAATGGAAATCCCCAACTCCTGTGCGACGTAGCCGCTATCAACAACAGGCTGGCGCGCCAGCACATTCGGCAGTTTGCGCAAGGAAGAATCCTTGCGTCCGCCCAGCTGCTCTTGCCAGGCCGCAAACACTTCGTCGATTTCCTCAGCAACCGTTGATCCGATGACGAGCGAAAGCTCCAATGCATCGATCAGCTGCTCAACGATAGGAGTCGGGTTCCCCGCCTGATATTCGGAAATAGCATTCATATACGCATCGATGTTGTGTAGAAGCCCGGCAGAAATAGGCAGGCTGGCATGACGAAGCACCTCGTCGCCACGAAGCATCACATGCAAGAGCGTTCGCCCCGTTCGACCGTTACCGTCGATAAAGGGATGAATCGTCTCGAACTGGGCGTGCGCGACCGCCGCTTTTGCGATAGCCGGCATTTCCGAATGGCGAAGGAACGCCACCAAGTCGTCAAGACAGGCGGGCACGCGCGACGCGCAAGGCGGAACGAACAAAGCTCCATGGGGGCTGTAGGCGGTACCGCCAACCCATACGGCCTCATCGCGAATTTGACCACCGAACGATTCGCCGCCACGCGCGCCGCCTCTCCCGATTAGTGCGGCGTGGATGTCCTTGACAACCTGGACCGATATGTCATCAGGAGCTTGAAGCGCTTTGCGCATCGCTGCCACGTTGCCGGCAATCAGCTGCGCATTTTTGGGCGTATCGGGAGAAAGCTCGGCCAATGCGACGTTTCGAATGCTCGACGTGAGATTTTCTATTTGGGAGCTTGCCGCCGATTCGCTGCGAAGCAATAAAGCCGGAAGATCGCAGCCGCGCGCCTCCTGCCGAGCATCGAATCGAACGAGCAGGAACGCCACCTCTTCCATGCGCTTGAGCAACGGCGCAGGAAGCTCCAGCGATCTCCCATTCAGCTGCATGGGTATCGCAGACCGATACGTAGCTGCAATCTTTCTCCGACGCGATTTCGGGATCATCTCAAGCGAATCGGGATCAACACGCCAAGGAAGCTCTTCGTATTCGACGGGCTCCCAGAGCTGTTTAGAGGGGGCTTTCGATTCCATGACGCTGACACCTTCCTTTACACACGGACCATCGTAAGAGCAAGCAAGTAGATTTTCCTGCGGGATACACCAGGATTCCTGCGGCATC
Source organism: Prevotella sp. CAG:279 (assembly GCA_963633085.1). Lineage (GTDB taxonomy): Bacteria > Actinomycetota > Coriobacteriia > Coriobacteriales > Eggerthellaceae > Senegalimassilia. The sequence goes on from CAVGWX010000011.1 coordinate 19,062, forward strand.
TATCAGGATCTCCAGCAGCATCAACCAAGATTCCTACGGTATCCACCAAGTTTTTCGTGGGGTCGAGCGACAGCTCGACCCTCGTTCGAGGCGCAACGCATACTTTAAAAGCGATCGACGCTTGGTCCGATTCTTGAAAAGTCTGACGCGCCTTCGGCGCTGACCTAGTGCTGCGCGAGCTGTCGCTCGCGCCCACGAAAAACCGGCAGAGACGTCAACCATGCTGCAAGATGACGTTTTCCCAGATTATTCGTGGGGTCGAGCGAAAGCTCGACCCGTACTAGAGAGCGCCGAAGGCGCGACACTACATTCGTGACGCAGGGCGAGTTGCCGCTTCTGGCCGGTTTCACCCCGCATTGAAATCAATGGCGCGCCCTATGGGTGCTTTCTATTTAGGTTCGAGCCAGTGGCTCGAACCTACGAAAAACCTCTCGTAACGAATAACCTCTCGTAACTATCAACTTCCCGCTTGCCACGCATCAGTAGAAGAGCATGCAGTTCTTACGTCTCATGAACGAAAAATCGTTTCCTTGGAACAACCTAACTTATCGAACCGTAATCTACTAGCTAGCGGAAGGATATCGCGTTTTGCTTCCGCTAGCTAGGTTGTTTCGGAAGGATATCGTATTTTCCTTCCGCTATGAAGCTGTGCGCGGAAGGGTTTAGGCGGTCCAGCTCGATGGCGAATGGGGCTGACCCAGCTTCACGGGCTCTTACGCAGGAAGACCCCGGGGGTTCCGGGGTCTTCCTTTGTTGCTAGCTTAGGCCGCCAGGGCCGCTTTCAGTTCCGAAAGGTTCTCGAACTTCGTTTCCGTGTTTCCGTTCTGCTTATCTAGCTTGATGACGGTTCCCTTCCAGGTCGGTTCCGCCTGTGCGGCTTCGCTGCCGGACGCCTTGCCCTCAGCAGCTTCGCCGGCCTTACCAGCTTCACCCGCGTCGGCGGCTTCCGCCGGCTTGGCGCTCTCCGCTTCAGCCGGGTTGCCGTCTTTCGCCGGCGTCCCCTTCTGGTTGGAGTCCGACTTGAACTCGTCGGTCTGCACCACGTACTCGAACTTGAACCGCTTCTCGTCCGGCACGTCCTTGGTGTCGAACCCGTATTTCAGCCCCTCAAGCACATCCTGCATGGTCTCCACGGCCGTCGCATCGCCAAATCCGACCATGCCGCGTTCGCTGTTGTACAGCGCGTTCGGCGAAAGGTACATCGTGCGGATCTGGCGGCGACGCTTCTGCTCGACGCGCGAGATGACGACCGCGATAGCGACGATCGCAACCCACCAGACAACCGCAAGGGCCAGGTCCAGCGGATTGTCGACGTTGTTGAACCCAAGGTAGTACCACAGCGCCAGAAGCAAAGCCGCGACCACGGCGGCAATGCCCAGCACCGCGAAGTTGCTCTTCCTCATCCTAGGCTCCTATCGAGGAGGGCTGGGTGGAGGCGACGGGCGACCCCGAGGGGGCCTTGCCGTCGTCCCCGCCTCCCAGCACGTTGTTCATGTCGTTGCGCAGCTTGCGCGTGTGCTTGCCGCGACGCAGCGCCACCGCGGCGCCGTAGAGCACCGTCAGCACCAGGCCGATGATCGTGTAGAAGTGCACCCAGCAGTGCTGAGGCTCCTCGCTGAAGGTACCCAACGGGTTCTCTTCGTCGTAGATCTGCTCCTCGGAAGCGGCCTCGGTGTCGCCCGTCACGGTCTCGTACACGTTCTCCAGCACGTTGGCAATCGTGTCAACCGGCGTCGCAGGCGTTGCGGTCGGCGTGGTGCCGGTCGTGGTCGGAGTGGTGCTGCTAGACGGCGTCGACGGGTTAGTCGGTGTCGTCGGGGTCGTCGTCGGCGTTTGGTCCGTCGGCGTAGCCGGAGTAGTCGGGTTCTCCGGCGTCGGGCTCGGCGTCGGATTTTCCGGCGTAGTCGGGGTCTCCGGCGTGGTAGGCGTCGGATTCTCCGGCGTGGTCGGGCTCTCCGGCGTCTCAGGCGTCGGCGTCGGGTTCTCCGGGCTCGTCGGAGTCTCCGGCGTAGTCGGCGTAGGCGTAGGCGTCGGAACAGCCGCAGCCGTCACCGTCAGCGTGCCCAACTCTTCGACGATGGTGTAGTTGCTGGCCTTCGTATCGCCCCACGTGACGCGATACGTGTTCGTCGAGCTGCCGACCTCGGTCTGCGTGCCGGTCGTGGCGCCGCGCACCTTGTCGGAACCCTTCAAGCCGCTGATCGTCAGCGTGCCCTCGGTCAGCTCCGTGCCGTCGTATGCCTTGGTGGCGCTGCCCGTGGTGATGATCAGCGTCGCCGGCGTGATCCGGTACGTCACCTCGTGCATGCCGGTGTAGTTGCCCTTGCCCGTGACGGTCACAGCCACCGTGCCCACGTTCGTGACGTCATTGCTGTAGGACAGCTCGTAGTCGATACCCTCGACAAGCACCTTGTCGCCGTCGGTCACGAGGGGCTTCTGATACTGCTCAGCCCCGTTGTACACGACATCGGAAGGAGCGGCGACCTTGAATTCGCGTTTGAGCGTGGGCCCGTCGGGGTTGTCCGGGTCGGCCTGCGGGTCGTTGCCGATGGTCTCGGTGCCGGTAGCCTCGACGTCCTTGCCCGCCGGGTCGATGCCCGTGGCGGTCGCGACGTTGGTGAGCGTGCCGGCCGCGATGTCCTCGTCGGTCACCACATAGCTGGTGGTGAAGGTCTTGGACTCGCCCTTGGCCAGCGTCACCGTCTCGTCGAGGCCAGTCTTGGCGTCAGCCACCTTGATGTCGGAAACGGTCACGTTACCGGTGTTGGTCACCGCGATGGTGTACTCGATCGTATCGCCCGCAGCGTAGGTGCCCGCAGCCGCGGTCTTGACGACGCTCAAGGCACCGGCGACGTCGTCGGTTTCAGTCGTGGTCTCGCCGCTGCCGGGGACCACGTTACCGGAAGGATCGTTGGCGCTTGCCGTGGCCACGTTCTTCACGGAGCCGGCAAGCATATCGGCCTCGGTGACGGTATAGGTTTGCGTGAACGCCTTTGACTCGCCCTTGGCCAGGTCGAACGCCTCGCTCGTAAAGCCGACCAGCTCATCGCTCACCACAACGCCCGCCAGGTCGACGTTGCCGTTGTTGGTGGCGGTGATCGTGTAGGTGATCGTGTCGCCGGCGGCCACGTTCGCGGTCTTATCGGCCGTCTTGCCGACGAACAGCGAGGGCTCGGCCTTCTCGGTCGGGTCGACCTTATCGCCCGGCACGACGTCGGTGCCCTTGTCGGACGGGTTACCGGCCGTCGCGGTCGCGTGGTTGGCGACCTTGCCGGCCACCACGTCGGACTGCTTGACCGTGTAGCTGTAGTGCAGCGTCGTGGAAGTACCCGGCGCCAGCGAATCGATGGTCGTGCTCTCGCCCTCGGCAAGCGTCGCGCCCTCAAGCTGGTCGTCGACCGCAACGTTGGAAAGCGTCAGGTTGCCGGTATTGGCAACGGTGACGGCATAGTTGACCGTCTCGCCCTCCTTGAGCAGGTGGTCAGCGGCCACATCGCTCGTCTTGGTAATCACCAGCTGCGGGTTCGCCTCGTCAACATCAACCTCATCGGTGTTGCTAAAGGTCTTTTCAACATCGGAGAACGCTACCTTCGCAGTGTTCACGAAGGTTCCAGCCAGGATATCCTTCTCTTGGATGGTGTAGGTAGCCGTGGCGGTCACCGTCTCGCCAGGCTCAACGCTCTCGAACACGCTGCGGTCAAGCGTCACGCCCTCAATCTCGGAGATTGTCAGGGTCTTCGCCTCAGCGTAGATGTTCGTAGCCTTGATGGTGAAGCTCACCGTGCTGCCCAGAGCGTAGGTGCCATCCTCATGGGACTTATTGATAACCTTGCCGTTGTCGACGTCTTCGTCAGACACCTTCAAGGTACCCAATTTGGACACCACCGTGTAGTTATCCTGATTTGCAGAGGCGCCGTTCCAATCGATGCTGTAGGTGTTCTTGCTCTCACCGACATATTTCTGGGAACCGGTGGTCTTAATGGTCGCAGACTCGCCGTTCACGAAGCCGGAAATCTCGCCACCGGCGGTAAGCGCCTCGCCGTCATAAGCCTTCTCGCCGCCAGACGTAACCACGGTCAGCGTAGCAGGCGTTACTTCAAGAGTGCCCCAGGCGTAAGTGATGTCGTAGTTGCTCACCTTGGCCGTGGAGCTGTCATTGGCAACGAACCAATTCGGGCTGCTATCCGCATCGGTCTGGGTGCCGGTATAGTCAAAGTCAAAGCTCTCGCCAGAGACCATGCCCTTGTTCTCGCCCGTCTCGGAGGCCGTAGCGCTATGGGCCACGAGAGCCGAGCCGTCGTAGGTCTTGGTGCCATTGGCAGAGGTAACGGTAACGGGACGCTTGGTGACCGTCAGCGTGTTCTTGAACCCGGTGTTGTAACCGGTGAACTGGCTGGTGACGTCCTTGCCGTCCTTGTTGAGGATCTTGAAGGTGTCGACCTCAACATAACTCCAACCAACATCGGTCTGAGCGCCCTTGAGGGTGTACTTGTAGGTGTACCCGGTCGGCAGGCTACCGAAGACGTTTGCCGTGGAGCCGGTCAGCACCTCGCCGTCATAGACCTTGGCGGCCGCAACCGGAACAACATAGAGGTTCACGGTAACCGGGTTCACCTTAAGGGTGCCGAGGTTCTCGGTAACGACCTTGTAGTTGGCCTGCTTAGCGTTGTCGTTCCAGTTGATGGTGTAGCCGTTCTGGGTCTCGCCAACCTCGGTGATGGAGCCGTTGGTCACGAGGTCGGCGGCCTCCTGGTTCACCAGGCCCTCGATCTTGCCGCCCGCGGTGAGGGCGGTGCCGTCGTAGGTCTTGGTGTCGCCATAGGTGGTTACGGTCAGCGGAGCCGGGTTCACCTTGATGGTACCGTCGACCTTCTTGATGTTGAGGCTGCTCGTGACGTCATTACCGGACGCGTTGACGATGACGAGGTTGTCGGCCGTAGCGGTGACACCCTCGGTCACGTCGGTGGCCGTGGCATTGGAGCTGGCGGTCTTCACGCTGTAGCCAGTGGGCAGCGTGCCAACCGAAACAATAGCGCCATGGGACTGAGCATCATAGGTGAACTCGCCGCCCGTGGTGGTGACCACGATCTCGTCAGCAAACTCGGTGACGGTCAGCGTGCCAAGCTCCGCGCCGGAGATTTCGTAATTGCTCTCCTTTGCGGTGTAGTTGTTGCCCTCGCCAGCCCAGGTGATGGCGTAGGTGTTGGTTTCGGTGCCGACATCGGTGATGGTGCCGGTGCCCTCGATGGCGGCGGTCTCGCTGTTGACAAGGCCAGTGATAGTGGCGTCATCGGCCTTGGCGAGCGCGGTGCCGTCGTAAACCTTGCTGGCACTCGCCGTGGCAACGTTCACCTGCGCCTTATTGATGACGTAGGTCTTGGTCACGGAGCCGGCGTAGTTGCCCTTGCCCGTGATGGTGACGTCGATGGTGCCGGCGTTGGTGAAGTCGTCGGTGACCTTGCCGTCGCGCTCATAGGTGACGTAGTAGTCGGCGTCCTTAGCGAGCGTCTTGCCCTGGGCGTCGGTGACCGTCGGCTCCCACTTGTTGGCGGTGCCGTTGTAGACGGAGTTGTTCGGGTCGTTCATCTTGGCACCCGTGTAGTCCGAGCTGCTCGGGTCAATCGACTGAGCCGTGACCGTCAGCGTGCCTTCGTTCTGGCTCTGCACGTAGTAGTTGGACTCCTTGGCGCTGCCCCACTCGATGCCATCATAGGTGTTGGCGGTGGAGCCGACCTCGGTGATGCTGCCGGCCGCCTTGACGGTGGCCGTCTCGCCAGCAACAAGGCCGGAGATGTTGGCGCTCGTAGCGGCAGCGGTGAGGGCCGTGCCGTCATAGACCTTGGTGGCATTCGGGGTGCTCACCTTGAGCGGGGCCGGCGTAATCGTGTAGGTCTTGGTCACGGAGCCGGCGTAGTTGCCCTGGCCCGTGATGGTGACGGTGATGGTGCCGGCGTTGGCGAAGTCGTCGGTGGCGTCATCGCCGCGCTTGTAGCTGACGGTGTAGTCGGTGCCCTCGGTGAGGACATTCTTCTGGGCATCGGTGACCGTCGGCTCCCACTTGTTGGCGGTGCCGTTGTAGACGGAGTTGCTCGGGTCGTTCACCTTAGCGCCCGTGTAGCGCTTCTCGGAATCAGCCGGATCGGTCTGCGGGTCAATCGACTGCGCGATAACCGTCAGCGTTCCAAGGACGGGCTCGGAGATATCGTAGTCGCTCAGCCTGTCAGGCTTGATCTCGTACTTGATGGTATTGCGCGAAGAGCCAACATCGGTCTGGGAGCCGGTGCACTCGATGATCGGCCAACCGTCAGTGCCCTTGACATAATCGCTGTAAACGAAGCCGCCGTTCTGGTATGGCCTAACCTCATAGCCATCCCAATCGCTCTTGGTGGTAAGCGCCGTCCCATCATAGACCTTGGACGCGCTCTTGGTATAAAGCTGGACCGGGCGCTTGGTCACGGTAATGGTCTCGGTGGTAGCAGCCTCGCCCTCAAAGTTGGCCGAGCTGGCGCGCACGTTCACAACCACAGGTTCGGTTGTGGCGTGCAGCTGTGTGATAGCGCTGGGATCCGTATACCAGTCACTATTGGGATCACTTGCAAGCTGGTACTCGATCTCGACGTTATCCGAGAGAGCGTTGCCGTTGTTGTCCTTAGGCGAAACGGTAGCAGTGCCGGCAGCGTGCGAGTCGGAGTCGTAAACGACCGACACATCAGTGCCCTTGAGGTTAAGGTTATCCGCAGCAAGCTTGGTAACCTTAAGCGTGCCTTCCACCGTGGTGATGGTGTAGTTGCCGGCTTTAGTGCCGTCATTAAGAGCGTAGGTGAATTCATTCTTGACGCTACCAGCGTTAGTGATCACGCCGGTGGTCGTGGCGGCAAATCCCTCACCGTCAGCAAAGCCGGTGCCCGCATCGGAGCTAAACGCAGTAGCGGTCACCTCACCGTTTGTGAGTTCGGTGCCGTCATAAGCCTTAGTTGCGCTACCGGAAGTCAGCGTCACCGCGCGCGGCGTGATCTTGTACGACGTTTCGATCGTGCCAGCGTAATTTCCGATACCGGCAACGGTCACGGTAACGGTGCCCGCGTTGGTCGCGTCTTCGCTATAGGACAGGCTGTAGTCCGTTCCCTCGGTCAGCACGTTGCCGCCAATGCCCTTGACGACTGGCGTCTGGCGCTGCTGGCGGCCGTTGTAGACAACATCGCTCGGAGCGGTTACCACAAACGATATGGGCGTAATGGTCAGCTTGCCGCTCACGGCGATGCTGTAGTTGCCCTTGGTGCTCGACCCATCTGCCTTTGTAACGTCCCACGTGTAACCGTCGGAAACCGTTGCGTACTCTTTTACTGCTTTGCCGGTAATTGCCGCATTGTTAAGGACCAGCGTCTCTCCATTCACAACGCCAGTCTTCTTGCTTTCGTCAAGAGCCGTTGCGTTATCGGCTGTAATGTACAGCGTCTGATCCTGACCGTTGTACTCGCGGGTGTCTTCGGCGCTTGCCGAAATGACGCGCGGTTTGACTTCCAGCGAATAGCAGGCTTCCAAGGCCTTTTCCGCGCTGCTGTTCTTGTAATTGGCGTTATAAGCGCGAACCTTTACGCTCGTCGCAGAAACAGCATCATCGGCTCCTCGAACAACATTGGTGATTGCGGGCTTATCCGTACTCCAAGTATTGCCACCATCGATGCTGTACTCGATCACGGTACCCTCAGTGACGTTAACGGTAACAGTACCGCTATGGGACTGGCCGTCGTACGTGTCGGAGTACCCTTCGGCGGTAAGGCTCAAACCATCCTTTTCCCTGATGGTCAAAGTGCCGGAGACAGAGATAGTGTAGTTGTCGGTCGAATCAGATGCGGCTTCCCCACCCTTCTTAACGTTCCACTGGTATCCGTTAAGAGCGTCGTTGTCCCTGGCGTACGTGCCCGCATTAGTCCCCGAAATCGGGCAATTCCACAGCTTGAGAACCTCGCCGCTTGCGACTCCGGTAACGGTAACGCCATCAACCTTCGTCCCGTTTTCTGCATATATATACTTGGTCTGCTCTTGGCCGGTGTAATCAGTCGCGAAGCTGCCCGTAACCGTAATTACGGCCTTCGCAATAGTGAATTCGCATTCGGCGCTCAGTGCCGGATAGTTGGTGGTCTCCGCCCAGCTGGCGACTACCTTATATTCGCCAGCATCAACGGGCGCAGCAGAGAGCCCGTCCCAGTTCTCGCCGTTCTTCTTGTAATAGGTATAGGCGGCCTGATTCTCATGAGCATTATTGGATGACGTCAGTGTGCTCTTCGAATCGAACGTACCGTCGTAGGTCCAGCCGCTAATCGAGACAGAAGCCTCGTACGCAGACGCGTCCTTCTTGGTGATCTCAAGCGTACCGATCCGATCTTCACCGCGCTTGTAGTTGCTGGACTTCGTTCCCTCGGCCCAAACGATCTCGCCGGTCACGGCATTCTTGGTCGAAGCGGTAACATTCGGTCCGATGGTGGTGGCCGTCGCTGTGGCGGACTCGCCGTTTACGAGACCCTTGACCGTAGCGGTGCCGACAAGCTCTGTTCCGTCATGGCTCTTAGAACCCGTATTGGTTTCAACGTAGTACTCTTTCTGGGCAATCTTCACGGTTGCCTCAGCAGTAAGCGTAGTGGTCGTATCGCCGACGGTGACGTCCCGCTTAACCTTCACCGGGTAAGTACCGGCATCCTTGAAGGACGGCTTCTCCGCGCTCCAGGTTGCGCCACCATCTGTTGAGTACTGAACGTTGCCAGCAGCAATGAACTGCTTAGCCTGCTCAGCGTACTTTTCATCAAGGCCCGTACCGTCGTTGATGTTCACGACAACGTCCACCGTGTGAGATTTGCCATCGTACGTTACATTCTCGCCAGTGGCAGACAGGCTCGCCCACAGCGCATCGAGCGTGTAAGTCTGGTCCTTGCTGTAGCAGTAGGTAACGGTGTCGCCAGCCTTGCGAATGGCGGCGGCCTGGTCGTCGCGCTCCTTGTCCATCCAACCGATAAAGACGTGGTCTTTAGCAGTGGGCTTGTTACCAGTGACCACAAACGTGTCGCCCTTGGCAAAGCCGTAGTCGAAGTACCACTTCATCTTCTCGGTGTTGGTGGTCTTCTCGGGCGCGGTCCAAGAAGCGTTGTTGAGCACCAGGTTATAGCCGGCCTGGCCGGTCTTCTGCTTATACGTAACCGTGATGACGTTCTTGAAGTCGTCGTCATCGATGGTCAGCGTATCAGGGCTGGTCTTGCTGTAGGCATAGCCCTGAATCTCGGGGTGCTCAACAGTATCTTTCTTTATCTTGTCACCGATCTTATTGCCGCCCACAACCTTGAGGTCGGCAATCTCATTGCCCTTCTCGTCAACGTATTTAATGGTGTAGTCGCTATAGTGCGTGAACACCCACGTACCGGTGAAGGTGACGGTTTCGCCATTACGGCCGACCGTAGTGGATTTCTTATCCCAGCCGGAGAATGACCAGTAGCCGTCGTTCTTGCTATCGTCGTACTCCATTTGAGACGGATCTTTCGCCTTTACCGTCTTCCCCGCTTTATACGAACCGTTATCCCAAGGCAAGAAGCCATTGATCGCCGAGGGAAGAGCAATGCCGGTCGTGCCCGACACAAACTGATACTTGACTTGGCTTTCGGGCGCGATCTGGCACGCGCACGTAGCAGACTTAGTTACCTCGGCGCCGGTCGTGATGCCACCGGACGTAATGGTAAAGGTGCCCTCGTAGGTAGTCGTCGCCTCCACGGAGAGCACGACGCTGCCGCGGTTGCAGTCGTTATCGGTAGCGGTGTAGTGAACGTAGCCGGTGTAGGTGCCGTCGCTGTTCTTGGTTAGGTTCTCAACCGTAACCTCGGTTCCATTGACCTCCGCGCTGTTCACCTTCACGCCGGTCGCGTGATCTTTGCCGCTACCGGTGGTCTGGGGCGTAATCGTGACGGTAAAGGTGAGCTCATCGCCCGCGGCCACATCCTTGGTTTGACTGCTCGTTGCCGCGATCAACATGTCAGGCGACTTGGCGGTAACTTCAAAGCTCTGGGTCATACTGCTCTTCGGACCCCTGGAATAGCCAAAAGCAGCTACGTAGCCTGCGGCTTTGGCAGCCTCCATCACCGTAGAGATGCCCGGATACCCGTTGATGGCACCCCAGCTCGCAGCGTCGACGGCATACATCTGGCCGGCTCCCGAAGCGCCCAGACCAGTAATGATGTAGTTGTCGTTCGGCTTCACAAAGAAGACCGCATAGCCGGACTCCGTCGTCGTGGTGTAGTCGTTAACGGTGAAGCTGCTCGTAGCCGGAGTGAACGCAACATTGCTCACGTCAGACGAGTTGTGCCAGTTGAAATACACAACGTCGGCGTTCTCGATAGTGCTGGTAAAGGTCGCGTTGTACCAACCATTAGCCGAGGAAGGCTCGGTGACCTCGATGTTCTTCTTGGCAACCTCCGTGCCGTGCGTCGCAATGATGTCGACGTGACCCTTTGCCACAGCGGTCACGACGCCGTTGGCGTCGACGGTGGCAATGCTCGGATCCGAAGTGCTCCAGGTCACATCGCCGGAGAAACCGCTAGCGGTGTAGGGGGCGAGCTTACCAGCCCCGAGCGTGTCGTTGCCCGTAACCTTGAGGTCAGTAATTGAGTACGAACGTTCAATAGTGCCAGAGCACCCATCCTTACCCGTAATGGTCACCGTAATGGTGCCAGGACTGGTAAAGTCGCTAGTTTCTACACCGTCGCGCTTATAGGTAACGGTGTAGCCGCTCTCCGAAACCGCAGCACCAGACTCATCCGTAACAGTCGGAACCCACTTATGCTCCGCGCCGTCATACTCGACGTTGGCCGGATCATCGGAATTGATCTCAACATTCTTATTACCGGCGGGAACGGGATCAACGTACACATCGACATTGCCAGCGTCACTATTTGCGGCGTACTTGCTATTCCATCCGTCGTCACCAAATGGATAGATCTTCACTTCGTAGCTGTTGCTGTCATCTTTAAACGCACCGGTCCACGGAGCATTACCGACCGACGTGCCGTTGATGAAGTACTCCTTGCTATAGCCGCCCTCCCATTCGTTGAGCGACTCACCTGTTACGGAGTCAACAATGGTTGGCGTGCAGAAATGCGTACCCTCGACGTAGGTCCAGTCGGTAATTTTCCATGAGCGCTTATGGACGGTAACCTCATATACGTCGGTGTACTTCGTGTTAGTGCCCGGCACCTTGTAAATGCATTGGAGCTTGAGGGTCTTGCTCTCACCCTTGAAGTGATAGAGGCCCTTGATGGTGCATTTTTCGTTGTTGCGGTTCGTGATCTGGGCGGCATCCCAATCACCGTCGCCGACGAAATTCCACTCCCAGTAGTCGGCGCCCTTGGTCTCGGTGAGCGTGATGCTCTCGTCGGTGGTGACATCCGTGTTGCCCGTAATGCCGCTCGTCTTCGCATCCGCGCGGTCAACGATGTCGACCACGAATTGCTCGGTATGACCCGCATAAGCGGCATCTTGGTACTGGTAGGTAACGGAAATTTCACCGACCGTAGAAGCCTTGAAAGTCACTTCGTTAGAATTGCTGGATACATCCGTGACTTTACCCTGGTCGGAGAAGGACCAGGCACTCCAGCGATCAGACGAAGCCTTGGCATTGGCCGTCAGCGTGATCGTATCGCCAACCTGAACTTCCTTATTGGCGGCGTCGTTTTCCAACGACGAGGCCGGAATAACGGTATCTTCGCTGATGACAGTCAGCTCACCGGCCGTCACGTCGCCGGCACGCTCTTCGGTCTCAAGCTCGATGGAAGCGCCGGCGATAACGTCAGCTGCGGCAACAGTGAAGACGCCGCTCGCATCGGGGTCGATCTCGCTCTTCTCGCCGTCATCAATGGTGAGGTAGACGGCCGTGAGCTCATAGCCCTCGTCGGCCGTTGCCGTGAATTTGAAGTCCTTGTTCGTGGGGACGGTCACCTTTTTTGCAGGAAGGGTGATGTCCTGATTGCTGTAGGTGATGTAGGCCGAACCAAGGTTGAGCGAAACTTCAGCCTCGTCGGGGATGGTCGAGCTTTGAGCGCTTGCGGCGCCAGAAGCGCCATCGGTTGCAGTCTGCTTCGCAGCCTGGTCGGTGGCGACAGCAGTCGATCCCTCGGCCTCGTTCGCTTTCGCCAACGACGTGGTGGGCCAGCCAAAGCCCAGCAGCACCACCGACAGCGCGACCGAGATGGCCTTGTGGCCGATCGAGTACCGCTGCGTCATGCTGACGACGCCGCCCGTCTTCTTCGCTTGCTTGCTCATACCAATCACCTCATCAACCGTTTCGGGCGCTTCCATCGCCCAGCGATTCAGGTAAATCCACGTTCTCAAAGGACCGGCCTGCCTGAAAATCGAGCTAGTACGGCCTTTTTAATCTGAGTTATTATACCTTATTATGCGATTGATTTTCACCCTTCGAGCACCTGTTAACCTAACGTTTCTATATTCGGTCAACGTTTAATTTGCGCAAGCCATAAAGCCTGGTCGGAGGGTTGGTGGTTTGTTGAGCACCAAGTGCGCATTGATACCGGGTGGAGCGTTTGGTAGAATACAGGGCAAAGGACGTCCCAGCGCACTGGGCGGCGTTCTTTTCTTTGCTAAAGCCGGGTCACTTTCCAGGGTTCCCCGGCTTTTTCTCTGTCAAGATCGCGGTTCGCATTTACCCCCTCCTCATCAGCACCAGGCCGACGATACCGATAACGACGAGCAGGAAGCAACGCGCTCTTCGAGCGCTTGCCGATTGATGCGCGAGCTTTCGCTCGCGCCCACGAAAAACCAGTTCGCAACCGGAAAGCCTGTAGGAACGGTTTAACCCGACAGCAAGATTTACCTGTCAGATTGCAACCGGAGAAGCCTGGCGGATGCGTCGGCCCTACGACAAGCTTTTCGTGGGGCCGAGCGACAGCTCGGCCCGTAATAGAGAGCTCCTTGGCGCGACACATATTTCGCTGCTGCACTGGCGTTGAATGCGAAACGCCGAACC
>CAVGWX010000012.1:0-31588 GCA_963633085.1 Prevotella sp. CAG:279
TAGAACATGTTGTCGGCGAACAGCCACAGCGGATAGAACAGGATGGTCACCCACAGCCCATGCGCCGGCCCCCAAATGGGCGGCAGGAACAGCGCTCCGATGTTGATGCGGGGGATGCCTTCCAAAAAGCGCTCCTCGGCGGCAATCTGATCGTCAGTCAGTTCGGACATGAGGCCAGCTCCTTAAAGGTTTTGCCGATAAATGCACAAGCGGCGAAGCAGGCAGGCGCCCGCTTCGGTTTGCGAGGTCGAGATCGACATGATAGCAATTCGGCGCACGCGATGGACCGTCGACGCAAGCGTATCGATCCCGACCCCGCAAAGCTACAGAAAAGGCCCGACGGTTATGGCCGCCGGGCCTTTGAGACGCAACCGGTAAGCTGCGCTTAGTGCTTCGCGTGACCCAGGTCGTCCTCGCCGACGATGACGTGCTTGTCGGGATCGTAGACCAGACCGCCATGCTCCTTATGGAAGAACATGAGCAGCGTCGGGGCGATACCTTCGACGTTGGCCAGATACACATGGATGAACATGAAGCAGATGAACACGAACATCATGAAGTAGTGGATGATGCGCATGGACATGAGCCCACCGACGGCAGCGGTGCCGGCGGCAAACAGCGGCAGGTCGGCCGTGGGAACCCACAGCGCCAAGCCGGTGTAGAACATCACGATGATCAGGATCGGGATCAACAGGTAGCTGATCTTCTGCGGAACGCCGAGCTTAGCGGACAGCGGGTGATCCTTCTTGAAGAACAGGTAGTACTTGATCCACTGCGGACCCTGATGCAGGTTGTCCTTCTGCGGAAGCCAGGTCTTGAAGTCGGTGACCTGCTTGCGGGTGCCGCCGGTCGGGGACGACTTCACGATGAAGGCCATGATGAGGCGGCAGACGCAGTTGATGAACAGCACGAAGCCGAAGAACACATGCAAACCGCGCGCCATGGACTCGAAGCCGGCGAAGAACGGATAGTGGATATAGAAGCCCGTGAAGATCAGCAGGATCATCGCGATGAGGTTGATCCAGTGCGTGATGACGAACGGCATCGGATGAGCTTCACGGTAGTGTGCCAAGTGTGCCATGCTACTTCACCCCCCAAGGGCTCGTCATGGTTTCGAAACGCTTGCCGGTGGCCGGCTCGGAGATGTGCACCGAGCACGCCGTGCAGGGGTCGAAGGAGTGAACCGTGCGCAGCGCGTTGATCGGCTTCTCGATGTCGCCGACCGGCACGCCGATGAGCGCCTGCTCAAGCGGGCCATGCTCGCCGTTCTGGTTCTTCGGGGCAAGGTTCCACGTGGACGGGATGATGATCTGGTAACCCTGGATCTTGCCGCCCTTGACCGACTCGCTGTGATAGAGGGCGCCACGCGGGGCCTCCCACATGCCGCTGCCTTCGCCATCAGAGGTTTGCGGAGCGCGGAAGTACTCGGAATCGCCGGACTTCACGGCAGCGATCAGCTCGTCGACCCAATCCTTCATGAGGCCGGCGATGTAGAGCGTCTCGATCTGGCGGATGGCCGTACGGCCGAGCGTGGACTGGGCGATGGCGATGTTGCCCTCCTGGCCCAGGTCCTTCAAGAACGCGTCGACGTTCTCCTTGATGAACGGCACGTTGCGCTTGTAGGCGGCCAGCACACGCGAGAGGCTGGTGGCCTCCATGGCCTTGCCGTCGTAGGTGGGGCACTTCACCCAGGAGTAACGATCGTTGACGTTGTACTCCGTGAACTCGGGCTCGGTGGTGAAGTTCGGGGCCTGGTAGACCTCGGAACCCTTGTACCAGGAATGGCCGACGAATTCGGCGATCTTCTTCTCGTCGGGCTCGGAGAGGTTGAGCTTCTCGTCGAGCACGCCGCAAGGCAGATAGCGGTTGGCCATCTTGAAGTCCTCGCGCTCGAAGACGCCCCAGGCGATGTAGCGGCCGCAGCCCTTGCCGAACGTCAGCGCGTCGGCATAGTAGGGAGCCAGCGCCAGCGTGTCGGGAAGCATGGTGGCCTCGACCCAGGTGTACAGCTCGTCGACGAGCAGCTTGAGATCGTCGAGCTTCTGGTCGGTGGGAACGAAGGCGGTGCCGCCGGGACGGATGGTCATGACGTGGGGCATCTTGCCGCCGAGCAGGGCGGAAATCTGCGATGCCTTGGCCTGCATGCCGAGCGCCTCAAGGTAGTGCGCCGTGCAGATGAGGTCGAGCTCGGCGGGCAGCTTGTAGGCGGTGCCGTCCTCGGAGTCGAACCAGTTGCCGCTGAAGATGGACAACTGACCATTCTCGGCGAACGTGGACAGATGCGCCTTCAAGGCGGCGAAGTCGCTGTTCATGGACGTGCCGGCAGCACGCGCAAGGTCGGCGGCGTCGCCCGGGTCGGCCTTCAAGGCGTTGATCGGGTTGACGTAGTCGAGCGCGGCCAGGTTGTAGAACCACAGGATGTGGCTGTGCAGGAACTGGGCACCCTCGATGAGGTTGCGGATGATGCGGGCGTTGTTGGAGATGGTGATGCCGTAGGCCTTCTCAGCCGCGATGGAGGACGCATGCGCATGAGAAGTCGGGCACACGCCGCAGATGCGCTGCACGATCATGGCAGCATCTTCGGGCGTGCGGTTCTCCACGACAAGCTCCACGCCGCGGAAGCAGCCGCCGGAAACCCAGGCGTCGGAAACCTTGCCGTTTTCCACTTCCATCTCAACGCGCAGATGGCCTTCGATGCGAGATACGGGATCGATAACGGAACGCGTCATGGCTTACCTCCCTTCCTGGGTCGTGTTGGACTCTTCATGGCCGGTGTCCTCGACGTAGAGCGCACGGCGCTCGTCCTCGGACAGGTTGTACTGGCCGACGGACTTCTCGGGGTGCTTGGCATCCCAGGCACGCTTCTCCTCGAAGTCCGCGCCGCCGTCCATACGACCGGTGAGCTTCATGCCGAAGCCGTGGACCACCAGGCATGCAGCGAGGATGCCCGTGACGCCGACGGCGATGGTGGTCGGCTGAACGTCCCAGTCGCCGATGTGCAGCGTGCGATGACGCTTGACGAAGGGGGTGTTCACCTCGACCCAGTTGTCGCCCGGATCGTTGGGGTTGGCCTCGCAGCAGCCGATGCACGGGGCGCCGGCCTGCACGCACCAGCTACGACGGTCGTTCCACATGACGACGCCGCAGTTGGACTTCGTCTGCGGGCCGCGGCAACCCAGAGGATACAGGCAGTAGCCTTTCTTCTCCTCTTCGCTGCCGAACTGGTAGACGAACTCGCCGTTCTCGAAATGACCGCGACGCTCGCAGTTGTCGTGGATGGTCTGGCCGAAGATGCCTGCGGGCTTGCCCTCGTTGGTGAGGTCGAGCTCGGAGGGCTTGAGCTTCATGAGCACCACGTCGACGAGCACGCTCGTGAGCCACTCGGGGTTGGCCGGGCAGCCGGGGACGTTTACGACGGGCACGCTGATGCCGGCCTTCTTCAGGTACTGCTGCACGCCGGTGGCATCGGTGGCGTTGGGCTTGGCACCCATCCAACCGCCGTTAACGGCGCACGAGCCGAGCGCGACCACGGCATTGGCGTTCTTCGCGGCCTCGATCAGGTGCTCGGTACCGGGCTTGCCGGCCACGCGCAGGGCGTTGCCGCCCCACTTCTCCTGCACGGCGCCTTCGTAGATGAGGATATAGTCGCCGGCCTCGATGGTCTGCTCCTTGGCCTCTTCCATGGAATAACCGGCTGCGGCGGACAGGGTCTCGGAATAGTTCAGCGAGATCATGTCCAGGACAACCTCGGCAGCGTTCGGGGTTTGGGCCTGAGCGAAGGATTCCGTGCAACCGGTGCAGGAAGCGCCTTCGATCCAGATGACCGGGTAGAGGTTACCCTTCGTTGCGCCGATGACGGATTTTTCGAGGGCGTCGGCAACCTTCGGCACCGTCAACTGGGACAAACCAGCGGCGGCGGCCACGCTGCCGCACAGCAGCATGAAGTCTCGGCGGGTGACCCCCCTGGCCTCAAGCGCGTTCGTGAACGCGGATGTTGCGGCCTCTCCTTCCATACGCACACCTCCTTTGGGTGTTCTCGTCTGCCCCTCTGAAAAGGGCTATCCAATTGTTCGGAGGGAAGAAGCGCACGAAAAACGACGCAGTTCGACTGCTCAAAACGTACTTTTACCAGGACTGCCCCTGAAACAGCCTGGCCTGCCATGCGATCATGGCCTCTCGTCTTGCTCAGCGAAGATGCGCACGGAGGCTCTCCGTGCCGATTGATGATGAGGTCGCAGACCCCCATCACCAGTCGTCTCCACTCCCGGGCGTCATGATAACACTCTATTCTTGTAAAGAAACCGTTATCATGGCAAGCGTACGTAATTTGACGATGAACGCAAGGAGAGTGCCCATGTCCGTCCAACCGAATGCCTCGTTCGCCTATTTAGGCCCCGCCGGAACCTATCACGACGAGGCCGCGCGGGCGTTCGCCGCCCGCTTGGGGATCGACGAGCCGCAGCTTATCGAGTGCCCCTCGCTTTCCGAGGTGTTCGACTGCGTGGATCGCGGGAAATGCGAATACGGCGTCGTGGCCGTGGAAAACGCGCTCGAGGGCCCAGTGACGGCGACGCTCGACAATTTCGCGTTCCGATCCTCGGCCACCATCTTGGGCGAGCACGTGCTCGACATCCATCACTGCCTGATCATGCACCCCGACGCCACGCTCGACGACGTGAAGACCATCGCGAGCCATCCGCAGGGCCTTGCGCAGTGCCGCCGCTACCTCAACGACCGCCTGCACGGCATCCCGACGGTCACGGTTTCCTCGACGGCCGATTCCGCCCGGCAGGCGGCCGGCGACAAGTCCATCGCCGGCATCGGCAACGCGTTCGCGGCCAAGCTCTACGGCGCGCGCGTGGAGATGGAGGGCATCGAGGACCACTTCGGCAACCAGACCTCGTTCGCGCTGATCGGGCGCCAGGGGCATCCGCCGGTGCTGCAGGGCGACCGCTGCAAGACGTCGCTTGCGCTGTTTCTGCAGGCGGACCGCCCCGGCGCGCTTTTGATGATCCTGTCGGAGTTCGCCTATGCGGGCATCAACCTCGTGAAGATCCAGAGCCGCCCGACCAAGCAGGCTTTAGGCGAGTACATGTTCTTCGTCGACATCGAGGGGTCGGCGAACGACCTGGCCGTGCAGACGGCGCTCAACTGCCTGCGCCTGAAGCTGCGCGAGGTGAAGGTGCTCGGCAGCTATCCCGTCGAATAGGGGTTTTGGCGGGTCGCGGCCTTAAGGGGGGCTGCCGCCCTTGCGGTTGCAGCCCCGAGCGCCGCGCCCCCAGAGTCGCCGCCCTTGCGGTTGCAACCCGGGGCGCCGCAACCCCTCAAGCGCGCAGGCGCGCCTAGAACGCGATGACGCCGAGGTGCTCGAGGAGGATCTTGACGCCGATGAGGATCAGCACCACGCCGCCGGCGATGGTCGAGGGGCGCTCGAAGCGCGCGCCGAAGAAGTGCCCCACGGCCACGCCAGCGAAGCTGATGATAAACGTGGTGCACCCGATGATGGATGCCGACGAGACGATGTCGACCTGCAGGAACGCGAAGGTGATGCCGACGGCGAGCGCGTCGATGCTCGTAGCGACGGCGAGCATCGTGAGCTCCTTCAGGTCGAGCTTCGCCTCGACGGCCTCGGTTTCCTCCTCGTCTTCCTCGTGAAACGCGTCCCAGAGCATCTTGCCGCCCACGAACGCCAGCAGCACGAAGGCGATCCAGTGGTCCACTGGCGTGATCATCTCGGCGAACTGGCTGCCGGCCGCCCAGCCGATGGCGGGCATGAGCGCCTGGAAGGCCCCGAAGAACAGCGCGATGACGGCCGCCTGCTTGAGGTTGAGGCGGCTCATGCCCAACCCCTTGCAGATGGCCACGGCGAACGCGTCCATGGAAAGCCCCACGCCGATCAACAGCAGCTCAACGATAGTCATGATCTCCCTCTCTTTGCAAATGCATGCACAGCCCCGCCTCGCGCCTCAAAGGACGGCTGCCCCTCTCTTCGGCAACCCTGCCCGATCATGGGACGAGGCAATCTTCTTCTCTTCTGAAAAAACCTTCCCGGGCAAGGTCGGCAACGAGGCTTTCGAACAGCTCCTCGTCCACCGGATCGCGCCCGCAAGACGCCTCCTCGGCGCACAGCAGCGCGCGGGCGCAAGAAGCCTCGATCCCCGGATCGGCGAGCACGATGCGGACGAGCTCGGCGCGCTTCTGGCGGCGCGAACCTTCGAAAGCTGATTGACGAGCGTAATGAGCGCTGCGCCGGGAGGGATTTTTCACCTGCGACTTTATATGAGCGCCGAAATCGAGCAGCGCGTAATACCAACTTCGCGGACTTTCGCTTGCCAAGCACGTCGCCGCCACCAGCGGTGCGAGCTCGCGATCGTCGACGGCTTCGGCATCGGCGAACAGATGATGCAGAAAGACCGTGCGCACGTTGGTTTCCAGATACACGCTCGGGCGATTGCGCGCGAACGACATGACGCCTGCGGCCGTTGCCTGGCCGATGCCCGGGAGCGCAATCAGCTCGTCAGCTGCTTCAGGAAGCTTGCCTGCGTTGCGCGCCGAGCATTCGCCCGCGCAGCGCCAAAGCCCCAAAGCGCGCCGGTTGTAGCCGAGCCCCTGCCAGCGCTCAAGCACGTCCGCCGAGGATGCGGATGCGAGCGCATCAAGCGTGGGAAAGTCGGCCATGAACCGACTCCAGTGAGACAGGACGCGCTTGACCTGGGTTTGCTGCAGCATTACCTCGGAAACGAGCACCGCATACGCATCATCGACGTTGCGCCACGGCAGGTCGCGGTAGCGAGCCTCCCCCTCGCGCTTCACGAGCGCCACGAATTCAGCCAGCGAAAGCGGCGCGCCTTCGGGCCACGTTGCCTGCGAGGCGAGGGCGAAAACGTCGTAGGCCTTCATGCTAGGATGAGGCAGGCGCCGCGGGGCCAGCGGCATCGCCGGCACCGCTCTCAGAAGCGCCCTCGCCGCATTCGCCTAGCGCGCCCTCGGCACCGTCGTCGTCGATCGCATCGACCGGGCAGCTCATGCGCGCGTTTTCGGGCGAGTGCGAGATGGCCTGCGAGATCTGCGGCAGCTTGCCGCCGCAATCGATGAGCTCTTTGAGCGTGATGGAATCGAAATAGCTGTTCAGGATGCTGTCGGCGCCGATCCACAGCTTGTGGTACGAACAGCCCCCGCAGCGCTTGCAATATTCCTTGTCCACCGTGCACAGAGACACGCTCACGGGGCCCTGGACGACCTCGAGCACCTCGAGCAAGGTCGTCTTCGCCGGGTCGCAGTCGAGCGCCAGGCCGCCGCGCGCGCCGCGCACCGTCTTGATGAGGCCGCCCTTCACCAGATCGTGCTGGATGGAGCGGGCGAACGCATAGGGGATTTCCTCCTGCTCGGAGATGTCCGACACGGAAATGTAGGCATCGCCCCTTTGATAGGCCGCCTCCAGGATGCGCAGCGCGTAATCGCAACGTCGCGTGATATCCATTAGTCCCCTTCCCCCTTAAGCAAGTCCTCGGCGTGGTCGAGTTCCCTCCTGAACTCATCGACCACCGCCTGCTCGAGCGCCTGGTACTCAGGCGAATCGAGCGGCTGGTAGGCCGCCAGCTTGTCGAACAGGTTCTCCGGGCCGACCGGCACGTAGCGCCGCTGCATGAGGCTTTCCTTGTAGGCTTCCTCGATCGCCTCGCGCGCCGCCATGTACATATCGAAGCGCGGCATGCCCGCCGAATAGCGCACGAGCGCCTGCCGGTCGACGCCGCGGCAGGAAGGGTGTTCGCGCGCGATGTCCATCCAGATGCTCGCGCGCTCCTCTTCGGTCGGGTAGTCGATGTCGATGGCGGAAGTGGGGCCCATGAGGTCGAAGAAGAACGGGTCGACCTCGCAGCCCTCAGCCGCGGTGGCCAGCACGTACACGTCGGGGCTGTCGGCGGCCGAGCGGATGAGGTTCACGGCCTCGCGCGCGCCGCGGGAAAGGCTCGCCATGATGAAGCCGCCGAAGTCTTCGGGCGCGGCCGGGTCAAGATCGGGCGCCGACCACATATCGATGTCCTCGATGACGAGCACGCCGGGGCCCTCGAAGGCGTTGCGGGCGGCATTGAGCTTCGGCTGGTTGTCGGCCTGGGCCATCACGCACAGCACCGGAAGCCCCTGCATGTTCTCCTCCATGCGCATGCGGATGACGGGAAGGCCAAGCTCGCCGATGGCGGCCATCATGAACTGGTTGGCGTCTTCTCGGGCGGGGCTTCTGATGAGCAGCGCGTCGGTGGCGGGCATGCGGTCAAGGCCGTGCCGCGCATTCAGCTGGTCGACGAGCTCCTGGAAGCGGGCGTCTTCCTGCATGCCGATGCCGAAGGAGCGGGCGACCTCGATGGCGTTGGTGTAGCCGACCAGCTCCTTGAAGGTGAGATGATCCAGGGAGGAGACGACGCGGGCTGAGCCATCGGCTGTATCTGCAGCCGCCGCACCGGCCGCCTCGCCGGCGCCTTCGGCAGGCGTCGCGGCAGCGTTCTGGGCGCTTGGCTGCCGCGCTTCGGAATCCTCGGCTGCGGCCTCGGCATCGCCCCCGCCGGTCGAATAAGCCGCCGCGGCGCTCCCCCTTTCTCCCGCCTTGCCTGCGCGCGCAGAAGCGCCCGGCAGGGCCGCCGGCGCGGTCAGGTGCTCCACCCGCAGAAGGCTCGCGCCGGCCGCGCCCAAAAGGTCCTGAGAGATCATGTCGGTCATGTCCTCGAGCTCTTCGCGCGACAATCCGTATTCCTCAAGCTTGTCGAGGGCCAAATCCTGCAGCTGCGCGGCGCAGGTGCCCAGCTCGTCGGCGGAAAGATAGGGCTCCATCCGCTCGAAGACGTATTCGGCGATGCTGCGCTCCTTGAGGCTGCAGGCCAAGCGCCACGCGCGCTTGAGCGCCCCGATGGCGGCTTCGCTGGGAAGCTGCCCCTCGATATGGCGCCCCCGCTCGAACGCGGCCAGGTACAGATGCATGGCGAGCACGGGGTTTCCCTCGGCGTTGGCGCTCGATGCCCGCTGCAGGTATTCCCCCACCGAGCTTCCCGCCTCGTCGTTATGGCTGGGTGCATCGTTGATGTCGTCGTGCTGCAAGGACCCAACCTCCTTCATAGTTCGTATACCGTGTTTCTCAGCTATTGTAGCGAATGGACGCATGCGCGGGGCGCAT
Source organism: Prevotella sp. CAG:279 (assembly GCA_963633085.1). Taxonomy (GTDB): domain Bacteria; phylum Actinomycetota; class Coriobacteriia; order Coriobacteriales; family Eggerthellaceae; genus Senegalimassilia. The sequence continues at coordinate 9,167 of CAVGWX010000012.1, forward strand.
GGAACCAAAACGTGATGTTCGCGGATAGAGCGGGCGCTACCACTCGCACACCGTGTAGCCCCTCGCGCGCGCCGTGCGCGAAAGCGGACGGTCGGGGCAGACGGCGAACGCCTGCTTGGCCGCCGCGAGCATGGCCCGATCGGAATGGTGGTCGCCATAGGCCGCCACCAGCTCCCAGCCGCCCACGCCCCATTTCGTGTTGGCCGCTCGGCGCAGCTCGATCATCTTCTGGTCGCCTTCCACCGGCTCGCCTTCCACCTCGCACGAATACGTGCCGTCTGCGCGGGTGCGCATGCGCGTGGAGATCTGCAGGTCGACCGGCAGCGTTTCCATCGCCCGCAGCACGATAGGCTCGAAGGTGGCCGAGACGCACGCCACCAGCACGCCCTGATCGCGCAGCTCGTTCATGGCCGCGATGGCCTGCGGTCGCACGTGCGGGGCGACCTCGGCGTCGTAGAACTCGTGCAGGAAGGCGTCGACCTCGGCCACCGACATGCCCGCAAACGCCCGGAACACCAGCCCGCGCACCCAGGCCTCGTTCTGCGGCAGGCGCAGCTTGTAGGCGATGCCCCACGCGCCGATGCGCGCCACCACGGTCGGCGGCAGCATGCGCTTTTTCACCAGGTACTTGACGAGCATGACGGGGGAGTTGCCGTCGAGCGTGGTGCCGTCGAAATCGAAGGCCGCGATGCGCACGACGTCGCGCGCCACTGCCGCCTGCGGTTGGTGCTTCGTCTGCTGAGCGTCGGTTGACATGGGCTTCCCCTAAAAAGATGCCGCGCGCATAAGCGGGCGGCATCGAAATCGCCTTATCGGAAAATGAAAGTTTACCGCGCGCGGGCTCGCCTGGTCAACGAGGGGCAAGAAGCGCCGGAAAACAACATCATGCCCCTTCCCTATTTACTGAACTGCGAGTTGTACAGATCGGCGTAGAAGCCCCCTTTCTCAAGCAGCTCGGCGTGGCTGCCCTGCTCGACGATGTCGCCATGCGAGAGCACCAAGATAAGGTCGGCGTTTTTAATGGTGGAGAGGCGATGCGCGATGACGAACGACGTGCGCCCGGCCATGAGGTTGTCCATGGCGCGCTGGATGCGCTCCTCGGTGCGCGTGTCCACGCTTGAGGTGGCTTCGTCCAGGATGAGCATGCGGCGGTTTGCCAGGATGGCGCGCGCGATGGTGAGCAGCTGGCGCTGGCCTTGGCTGATGTTGGTCGCATCCTCGTTGATGATGGTGTCGTAGCCTTGCGGCAGCGTGGTGATGAAGTGATGCACGAAGGCCGCGCGGGCGGCTGCCTCCACCTCCTCGTCGGTGGCGTCGAGTTTGCCGTAGGCGATGTTGTCGCGCACCGTGCCGTTAAAGAGCCACGTGTCCTGCAGCACCATGCCGAACTGGCCGCGCACGTCTTCCCGCGAAAAATCGCGCACGTCATGCCCGCCGATGCGGATGGAGCCGGAATCCACGTCGTAGAAGCGCATGAGCAGCTTGACCATGGTGGTCTTGCCGGCGCCCGTCGGGCCCACGAGCGCGACCGTCTGGCCTTGCGCCACTTCGGCCGAGAAGTCGTCGATGACGGGATGGGCGGGGTCGTAGCCGAAGCGCACATGTTCGAAGGAAACGTCGGCGGGAAGCGCTTCGAGGTCGGCCTTCGACGTCTCGGGCGCAAGCTCCTCCTCTTCGAGGAATTCAAAGATGCGCTCGGCCGCGGCGGCCATCTGCTGCAGCACATTTCCCACCTGGGAAAGCTGCGTAATGGGTTGCGTGAAATTCTTTACATACTGGATGAAGGCCTGGATATCACCCACGGTGATAGTCCCCTGAGCAGCCAAGATACTGCCTGAGAGCGCAACGGCGACATAGCCGAGATTCCCGACGAAGTTCATCACCGGCATCATGAGGCCGGAGAGGAACTGGGACTTCCAAGCGCTGTTGTAAAGCTTTTCGTTGATTTCATTAAAGTGCTTTTCAGTAGCCTCTTCGCGCCCGAACGCCTTGACGACTACATGGCCCGAGAAGGTTTCCTCGATTTGCGCGTTGATCTGACCCAAGGTAGCCTGCTGCGCGCGGAAGTGCTTCTGCGAGATCTTGACCACGATCATGATGAGCACGAGCGACACCGGCAGGATGAGCACGGTGATGCCGGTCATGAGCGGGTTGATGGAAAGCATCATCACCACCACGCCAATGATGGTGGTGGTAGAGGTGATCAGCTGCGTGACGCCTTGATTGAGGCTCTGCCCCAAGGTGTCGACGTCGTTGGTGATGCGCGAGAGCGTGTCGCCGGTGGAGGTGCGCTCGAAATAGCCGACGGGCATGCGGTTGATCTTCTCGTCGAGCGCGCGGCGCAGCCCGTAGCAGGTGCGCTGCGAGACGCTCGTCATCATCCAGCCCTGCACGAAGTTGCACGCGGCGCTCGTGAGGTACAGGGCGAGCGCGGCAGCCAGGATGCGCGCGATGGCGTCGAAGTCGATGCCGCCCGTGCCCGCGACCTTCGATACGATGCCGTTGAACAGCTCCGTGGTCGCCTGCGAGAGCACCTTCGGCCCCACGATGTTGAAGGCGACCGACGCGATGGCGAACACGAACGCGGCGATCAGCGGCGCCTTGTATTGCCCCATGAACTTCGCGAGCTTCACGATGGTGCCGCCGAAGTCCTGAGCCTTCTCGCCGCCCATCATGCGGTCCTCGGGCGTGTGGCGACGCCGGCGCTGCGTCACCTTCTTCAGATCCTCGGTGCTGCTCATGCGGCATCACCCCCTTCCAATTCCGCTTCCGATAGCTGCGAAAGCGCGATCTCGCGATACTCCGCGCACGACTCCATGAGCTCGGCGTGCGTGCCGATGCCGACGACGCGCCCCTCGTCGAGCACGACGATGCGGTCGGCATCGAGCACGGTTGCGATGCGCTGCGCGACGATGATGACGGTCTTGCCCGCCAGCTTGTCAGCCAGGTCGCGACGCAGGGCGCTGTCGGTCTTGTAATCGAGCGCGCTGAAGCTGTCGTCGAAGAGATAGGCGCGCGCAGGTGCTGCCAGGGCGCGGGCGATGGCCAGGCGCTGGCGCTGCCCGCCCGAGACGTTCGTGCCGCCCTGGGCGATGGCGCTTCGCATGCCGTCGGGCTTCTCGTCGATGAACTCGCGCGCCTGGGCCACCTGAGCGGCCAGCTCGATCCTGCCCGCACGCGCGGCGTCATCCTCGTCGCTTCCGTAGCCGATGTTGCTTTCGATGGTACCGCTGAACAGGAACGATTTCTGGGGCGCATAGCCGAACTGCGCGCGCAGGGCGTGCTGGGACACCTCGCGCACGTCCACGCCGTCGACGGTGACGCTTCCCGACGTGACGTCATGGAAACGCTCGATGAGCTTGATGATGGTCGATTTGCCCGACCCGGTCGATCCGATGATGGCGCAGGTCTTGCCCGCCTCGGCCGTGAAGGTCACATGGTCGAGCACGTTTTCGGCACCGTCGGAATAGGCGAAGCACACGTCGTTGAAGGCGATCTCGGCCCCCGGCTCCCCGTTAGCGGACAGCTTGGCGTCGCGCGCGACGGCTGGCGCAGGATCGGTGATGACCGGAGTGCGGGAAAGCACCTCGTCGATGCGCTCGGCGGCGACGTTGGCGCGCGGCAGCATGATCGAGAGCATGCCGAGCATCAAAAATCCCATGATGATGACCATCGAATAGGTGATGAACGCAATGAGGTCGCCCGTCTGCACCTGGCCCGCATCGACCGCATGCCCGCCGAACCAGACGATGGCTGCCGAGACGATGTTCATGATCAGCATCATGGCCGGCATCATGAACGTCATCACGCGGTTGGTGAACAGCTGCGTCTTCATCAAGCGCGTGCTGGCCTCGTCGAAGCGCGCCTCCTCGAACTGCTCGCGCCCGAACGCGCGGATGACCGACAGGCCCGTGAGCGTCTCCCGCGACACGAGGTTCACGCGGTCGATGAGCTTCTGCATGATCTTGAACTTCGGCATGGCCACCTTCATGAGCACCACGAGCACGCAGCCGATGATGACCACCGCCACAATGACGATCCAGCCCATGGAAAGGTCGGTGCGCGCCATCATGATGATGCCGCCGATGGCCAAGATGGGCGCGTAGAGCACCATGCGCAGCAGCATCACCGATATCATCTGCACCTGCTGCACGTCATTGGTGCCGCGCGTGATGAGCGAAGCCGCCGAGAACGACTGCACCTCGGCGTCGGAAAACGACACCACCTTTGCGAACAGGCGGCCGCGTAGGTCGCGCCCGATCCTCGCGCCGGTCGTCGAGGCGATGAGGCTGACGAAGACGGCGACGAGCATGCCGAGCGCCGCGAGCGCGAGCATCTTGCCGCCCGTTTCCACGAGATAGGACGTCTGCATGTCGCAAAGGTTATAGCCGAGCTGCTCGTATTCGGCCTTTGCCGCCGCAAGGCCCTGTTGGGAGATGATAGCGTCGGAGGCATCGCCCATGGCGCTTGTCGCCTGGGAGAGCATCTGCTGGATTCCGTCATCCCCCACAAGCCCGGCGTCGTAGGCGGCCTTCACCTGGTCAAGATCGAAGTCGGGAATCTGGTCGGCGTAGTGCACGACGACAAGCGGAAGCGCCATGGCATCGTCGAGCGCTTCGCGCGCATCATAGCCCGCCTGCGTCAGCTCGTAGGTTCCCGTCGCGGTCTTTTGGTAGGACGCGTCAAACGTCTCGCGGTCGTCGCCCTGAAGCATCATCGCCACCAGATCATGAGAGCGCTCGGAAAGCTCGGTCGTGGCGACGTCGCTGATGCCCGACTGCTGGATGCCGACGTCCACGATGTCGGAGGTGTAGGTGGGAAGGGAAAGGTCGCACAGCGCCTGCACGGCGAGCAGGACGACGATGATCGCCACGGCGAGCTTGTGCTTCGCAAAGTTCTTTAGGATTCGCACGCGCGCTCCTCCCCTTCTGCGCCTTGAGCGGTCGCGCTCGCATCGGCGCCGGACACTTCGCCGCAACCCGACGCGGCGCCCGCATCGGGGGCGGAACGCCACGGGCAGGCTTCCTCGAATTCGAACACGCGCCGCACGATGCGGATCAGCTCGCGCGCATCATCTTCGCCGAGAAAGGCGATGAGGTCGTCGAGCCGCGCGTCGTGCATGCGGCGGCCCGCTTCGTTCATGGCGCGCCCGGCAACGGTGAGCTTGATGCTGACCGCTCGGCAATCGTCGCCATCGCGACCCCGGACGATCAGGTCCTTCGCCTCAAGCGATTTGAGCGTCTGGGAAATAGCGCTCGGCGAGAGATGGCATATCTTCGCCACGTCGCCCGGGCGGGGCGTCGCCCCCTCGCGCTCCATGAATCCGAGCTTCATGACCGTGCGCGCCTCGACCGGCGTCATGCCTTCGGGCAAAGGCGGCGCGACGCGCCGGCGGCGCATGCGGTCGGCGAGCTCGAAAAGCTCGCGACGCATCTCAAGCGCAGCATCCTGCATGGCGAACTCCTTTCGATTCAAAATATTTTAGCGGCTAAAGTTTAGATGCTAAAATACCCGAAAGGCGCCCCTGCGGCAATACCCGCACGTAAAAAAACGGCCGCCGCCTTTCGCCGTAAGCATTGCGAGCGCAAAGACAAGGCGAAAGGCGGCGGCCGCTATGAGACCCCCAATCGAAACCGAGAATCGCAGCTACGATTTCGGGCCCTGGTGCATGGCCTTCTTAGAGGATTTGGCCTTCTTGGCTGCCTTCCCTTTCTTGGCAGCTACCGCCTTCTTGGAAGAGGCGCTGTAAGGCAGATAGAGGAAGCCGCCGGGCTTGATGCCCGCGACGTTGAACTCGTGGACGAGCTCGTTCACTTCGGCGAGCGTGGACACCTCGGCCTCGATGACCGCGACCACCGAGTCGACGTTACGGCCCTTGTAGAGCGCGCCCACGCCGCTATCGAGCGAAGGAGCGGCGCCGATCTGCATCCCCTCCGCAGCGACGGCTTGGGAGATCTGGGCATAGGCATCGCGGATGCGCACCTGGTCGTTGGTCGGCACGAGCAGCACCGTGCGCGCGAGCGCGGCGCCGTCGTTTTTGCCAGAGAAGTGCAGGTTGGCGACGGCGACGCGCTGGTGCGCCTCGTCGCCGTCGAGCGTGCCGAGGTAGGTCAAACCGGTTTCGCTCACCGCATCGGATGCGTGGATGCGGCCGCGCATCATGTCGACGAGCACGTAATAGGCCACGATGCAGAACAGGCCGGCCAAAAGGCCCACAACGCCGTAGAAGAGCGGGTTCTTGCCGTTCTTCGAGGCGGACTGCGCCTCCGTGACGACGGTGCTCGTGGCCGCCTTCTGGTCAACGGCGGTGCTGGAAAGCTCGTTTGCCACGCTGTTTGCCGCGGAAACGCAGCTATCGGCGGAAGAGCCCTCGGCCTTGAGGGTGACGAGCTTGCTGCTGGTGGTGGTAGTGGCGGTAACCGTGGCCGCCGTTTCCTTGCCCGCGAGAGAGCTGGCCAAGCCGCTTACCGTCGAGATGTCGCCGCCGACGCTTAAGACAGACGCCGTGGCGGTGTAGCTGGGATGGACGAAGAAAAGCCCGAAAGCAGCTACTGCGCAGATGACGCCGCACAGAATGGGGACAACGATAACTTTCTTAATATGCACGCGCAGCAGCATGCACAGCTCAAGAATGGTCATAGGGCTTCCTTCTTAAATCCGGATAAAACAACTGCTGCATGCTACCACATCCAAATGCCCCACGCGACCTCAACGAATGCAGCCTTGCGAGATAAACATCGCCTTTCCGCCCCCGGTTTCAACCGGAAGCGCCCAACGCATGTCTCCACGACACGAACGTGCTACCGGCATCAGGGAGGAACTCCACTGGTCGCGATTCGACCGGGTTGTTTCCTTCGATAACCACACCTTCGAGAAGGTCATGCGCCGCCTCGCGGCTTTCGAATCGGATGCTGCAGTCATCCGTTTTCGCAAAGGCGAAAAGCGGGATCGATCCGTACCAAACAAGCCTGCGGTCGAAGACGGCAAGGCCCGAGCAGGCAAGAGAGTCGTCCTCGACAAGGGGAATGCCAGCCTTCGCAAATACCGCGCGGGCCTCGTCGTTGGCCGGTTTGGCAACCGCGCAGGTGACGTCGATTCCCCGCCGCTTTGCGTCGGCAAGCGGCCCGGCAAGCACCTCAATGGCTTTTGCCGACGCATAGGGCGCCGCGATCACGATGGAAGACGATGCGCCGGCGATGTCGGTCGACAGCTTCCCCATCGCCTCTTCCCACATCACGAAAGCGGCGGTTCCCTCATCGACGCCCTCGCAAGCAGGCAGATCGACCACATAGGCGAGCTTCGCATAGGTTTTCAAGCGCTTCTTGTACATCCGCTCGAGCATCGGCACTGCGGCATCGACGTAGTCGTGGATGACCACTTCGGTCTTTCCCTCGCTTACGCGATGAAGGCGTCCCGCCTGCTGGGTGACGTTCCCGTCCCAGGATATCGGCGTCGCCAGGAACAGCGTATCGAGCCGAGAAGCATCGAAGCCCTCGCCGAGATACGCTTCGGTCGCAACCAGCACCGGAGGCCCCGCATCCATCGCAGACAAGGCAGCGGCAAGACTTTCGCGACGCTGCCGCGATGTTCCCTCGCCAACAAGCAGGTGGGCTTGCACTCCGGTTATGCCTGAAATAAGGTCGGAAAGAACCCGAGCGTGCTCCTTGCGTTTCGTGAGCACCAAGGGACTGCGCCCCTGCCCAACGGCATCCGCCACATCCTTCGCGATGAGCTCGTTTCGCGCCGCATGCGCGCATAGCTTGTCGAGTACCTGCGCATAGGATGCGCCAGGTTCGCACTCAACGCGAACCCTGGTCAGACGAGGCCTGAGGATCCGCTTGAATCCCTGCTCTTTCGCCAGCTCTTTCGGGTCGATGCGGCAGCGGATAGGACCGCAGAGCAGGTACAACGCGCGATCGAGACCGTCCGAGCGCTTTGGCGTGGCGGAAAGCCCGTACACGAACTTCGCCGGAACCGCTTTCAAAATCAACTCGAGCTGCGGCGCGGCCGCATGATGGCATTCGTCGCAGATGACCATTCCGTAGTTCTGCAGCAACTCTTTTGCACGCGGCTCGCCCGTGTCGGGGTCCTTTTCGACAAGCGACTGATAGGTCGCGATATCGACGATTCCCGAGATACGATTTTTTCCGCCGCCTATCTGCCCAACGACAGGCCGTTTGCGCTTGCTGGGCTTTCCGGAAGGCGTGAGAAGGGGCTCGCCGGGGTGCTCGATGGCGAGGAACTCACCGAGCTTGGAAACCCACTGCGTCGCAAGAGCCGTCTTCGGGACGATGACCAACGTCGGGATGCCGGCCTGCGCTATAAGGTAAGCCCCTATGACCGTCTTGCCGAAACCCGTCGGCGCCGAGAGTATGCCGTTCTCATACTTGGACAGACGCACGACCGCCTCGCGCTGACCGCTTCTCAGCTCACCCGTGAATTCAACGGAAAAAGGTCGTCCCATCTTTCGCTCGTCGCGAATGGCATATCCAACCTGATACCCATTGAGCAGATCGGTCAAAACCCTCTTGCAGCCGCGCGGAAGGGCGATATAGCCATCTCGCATCTCACCGAGGTACCGATGCGAGGGGTACCGTACACGGAACGGTGCAACGCTTGACGCTTGAAAAATTCCGGATTGGAGAACGCCGCCATGCGCTTGATGCGCTGAGCAGCCTTCGGGCTTAAGCCCTGCTCGGGAACGTAGATCATGTCGGCTTCGACGATAGCAAGCGTATCCGGGAAATCCCCCGGCGAAAGAGGTTCTGCCGGTTTGCGTTTCCACGGCTCGGATTCGCTTTTCGAGGCGCTCGACGAACCATCTGCCGCCGGCAGCGCAACGGCTTTCACCGCTTGCTCGCTAAGCTTCTTCACCCGCGAAAGAAACAGCCATTGATCAGGATGCGCTTCGAAATCATCATCAACGAAAACGCTGTTGGCTTCGCGCTGGGCACGCCCCTGGAAGGGTATGGCGATGAGGTTGCCGAACCCGCCGGCAGGGATCGTTTCCTGAGCAGGGAACATACAATCGAACGCATCGAAGCCGAGCGCATTGCTCAGCGTCGTGGCCTCCTCGATAAGGGCGTTGCCGAAGGATCGTGCCAGCCTCGCGCTGATCGCGGTTTCGAAGAAGAACCAGACGTGCGCGCCGCATCCCGAACGCGACCGCTCGACGCACGCTTCCACACCGTGGGCGCGGGCGGCGCAGCGAATGGCCCCAACGGCCGCCTTCCACCCCTCGTCGTCGAAATCGAGCACGAGCAGGTGCGTCTTTGAATCGCCGTCAAGAACATATAAGCCGACGACGTCCCTCAAGCGCTCATCTTCGCCCTTGAAACGCCTGACAAGAACCCTATCGTCAAGGGGAAGGAACGCTTTCTGCGAGCAATCGGCGCACCCGACCTTCTTTCCCGATGCGCGCGGGCAGACGCCCCGCCGCCATTCGTTTGCGCATGCCGGGACGTAGCCGATACCGCCGTCGCGCTTACGGTAACCATGCGCGTGCACTTCCTGCCTCCCGCGAAAGAGCGAGCGGTACAGAGCGAGCTTTTCCTGGGTGGAGCTTTGCGAGGTGACGATGCCGGATTCGCGCGCGCCTTGGGAAAACTCCGCCGCCGCGGAAAGCCATCTGCTTTCGAGGACGTAGCGTTCTTCGACGTCGCAAGGGGCGCCTTCCGCGCGGCAAAGCACGATCCGTTCGCCATCGGCCGCGACGACCGGGTTCACCGTCCTCACGAAAACGTAGAGCTCGCCGGCAAAGAGCGCGTATTTAGGAGCGGTTTCGCCCATGGGTCCTCCTGAGCGTCCAAAGATGGATACCGGGATGCACGAAGCAAGGATAGCGAGATCCGAGGGTCTGAGGCAACCTCTTTCGAGATATCGCTGCAAGAGGGTCTTTGATCCTATAGCTTGCAATCATGGCGGTGACCGTCCATGTACCACAACGCGAGGCGGCTTTTCCCCGGCATTCCATATGATCACAAGGCTGGCAGAGCCAGCGCAACTCCCCTTTTGTTTCATGGGACCGGTATCGCCTCAGTAGCGCTTTCAAGCGGCTATAATGTGCTGGGTTAAGAGGGAATTCGGTCTAATGAGAAAATGCCGAAAGGTGGCGTGGATGTAAATGCACTGCATAATTGAAAGATGCGGAAACAGGGAACCAGACTGCACCGTTTGTCGCACCTACGAGGAAGCCTATGAGTATCTGATGAATCGCGGCGCAACGCTTGAGAAGGCAATTAATGGACATTTCGAAGAGTCCAACAAACAATACGAGTGGGTAGTGCTCCCTGGCGAAAACACGCTATTCGATCCATACTATCTTGAGCTGCTGCAATGCTACAACAAAGACGGCAAGGAGATTAATCTAGTTATCTAATTGCCAGGGCAGGGATGGCTAAACCGTATCTAGGCAACAAGAGGAATCTCCATGATGCCGTACCCGACCATGCGCTCGTGCACATTGTGCGGATTGCGCGTTTCGAGGGCGGCGAGTTTTGCGCATAGGCGTTCGTTCTCGGCCGTAAGACTTGCGATCAGCTCCCAAGGATCCGGCTGGGAATCACGGGCCGCTTCGACCATAAGGCGCAGCTTAGGGTTGCGGTACAGCGTCGAGCGGCTAACGCCGGATTCGACTGCGACTGAGTAGAAGTCGACCTTTGCGGGGCGGTTCAACAAGCGGGAAACCGCAGCTTCAACCCGATCAAGCTCATCCCCACAGCGCTCTGCATTGAGCTTCATCAATGCGCTTTTTCCCATAACCGCACTCCTTCTTCCGATTTTATCCCCTTCGACAAGATTGCACCTGCGCCGCAAGAAGCTGGGCGAAAACGCACCACGCTCCCGCAAAGCATCAAGCCTCTTAGCTTGTGCAACTCAACTTGGCATCTATGATGCCATCAAATTCAAAACAAATGCAGGATAAAACCGAGCCTCACCCGCACCGCAAATATCGGAAAGTCCGATGCCGCGGAGGCTTTCGGAGCTGCGCAGCGGGAATCACTTTCAGGAGTGTCGGCCATCTGCAAAACGCAAACTTACTATAAACCACAGTCAGATCAAGACAACCTTAACGGCAAACACCACGGTTGCAAGTAGCTAGCCTGCTGCCAAAATAGTTAATTCGCGCAGCCCCCGGAAAGTCCGCTCTTAAACGTCGACCTCGAACGTGTTCGTCTGATTGGCTAGATCGATTTCCAGCTGAAGGTCGGCGATTCGCGCCGAAAGGTCCAGATAATCCTGCTCGGCTTCCGCTGGATCGAAGTTGGCATACTCGAATTCCACGAGGCCGTTCGAATCCCAGCGATTCGTGCCTAAGCGCCGCTTGACGGGAGTCCCTCGCATATCCGAGAGTGTCGCAAGTTCTCTGCCCATCATCGCTAGCTTGATGAGCGCTTCATCGATGCTGAGCCCGCAACCAGGCAGAACCGCGGAGTTGTTGAACAAGTGCAAAGCATGCCTCACCGCAAGGACCTCGGCATCGATCGATGCAACCTCATCGCGGGTGGTACGATAGTCGTACGCTGGGACCTCAGGCTCTTCGTCAATAGCGCACTGGTAGGTCTTATCGCGCCGCTCTGCGCTGAGAAGATAGGATTTCCTGTCCTCAAGGGTCTTTATGTACTTACCCGCGCTCGCGGATGTAAACTGCTTCGTCATCGCCGACTCCTTCCAGGCATTTTGGCCCACGCACGAACCCGCGGCAAGCGATCAAGCCGCTGTTCGAGAACAGCTAACCACCCGTTGTGTTCGGACTGCAACAGTCGCAACAGGAACTTTTTCAACTTTCGCGGCTCGCACAAGAGAAATGCGTCGAATACCCAGCTCCGGAACCAAAACCACTAACCAGCTGAAAGAAACAGAGCCTAAACTTCTCACTCCTCAGCGAGGCGTTCGAGCAGATATTCCTAGACCCCGGCAGGTAGATTCCAAAAGTCCGCGTGAGCGCTCTTGGATGATGTCCTGTTGCAGCATACGCTTCTAGTAACGCTCGGCTACCGGCGGCGAGGCGCGTGAGACTTATAACGTGCTTGGGATGCAGCATGCTGAAGAAGGATCCGGCTTGGCTATCTACTCGCGGGGCGGCGGCGCGGTGTGCGTTGCTTGAAGAGGCCGTGCTTGTTGCAGTAGAGGTATACCCAGCCGCTGCCCGCGATGTGGAAGCGCGGCTGGATCATCTGCTCGGGGTAGAGCTTCTTCATGCAGATGCCGTCGGAGGTCACGTAGGCCACGAAGCTTATGTAGTGGTCCTTTGTCATGGGATGGTCAAGCGTGACGAACCAGTCGTCCTCGATGCGCTCGATCGTGAAGGCACGAGCGTCGTCCGGCTCCTCAGCCTCAAGCGGGAGCATGGCGCTGCCGCAGCAGCTGAAGCTGCCCTCCCCCATCGCATGCACCACGTTTCCGCAGATGGGGCATACATAGAAAGCGCTGCGAAGCATGTTGCCCGCACGGTTGGCGTTGGCGCGCACCTCACCGGCGAGAAGCTCGGCCACCGAGACACCAAGCTCGCGGGCGAGCGGCTCGACGAGCGTGATGTCGGGAAGCCCGCGGCCGGATTCCCACTTGCTTACCGCTTTATCGGTGACGCCGAGCGCGGCGGCGAGCTGGAGCTGGGTGAGGCAGCGCTCCTCGCGAAGCTGCTTGATGACGGCAGGCGCGAGAAAAGTCTTGGGTGCGGGCGCGCCGTTCGAAGGCACGCCGCATTGGTCGTTCTGGTTCATTGGCTGTCCAATCGGTAGGAGTTGCAGGGCAAACCGGTTCGAAAGCAGTATCCCAGCAGCCGACCGGCGCGCCAACCTACGCTCCGTAGACCGATCAGGATTCGCAAGCCCCTGCGACGAACAGATGGCGCATCTACAAGGCGCCGCCCAACAACGAAGACGCGCCAACCCCTCCCTTAAACTAAGGCGAGCATACAGCTCGAGATCGACAATGCCATTTCAGACGATGAAAAGCCTACGCTTCTCGCTCCTCGGCGAGACGTTCGAGCAGGTATTCTTTAAACCCAGGCAGGCAAAACTCCACAACCCACGCGAGCGCTCTTGGATAATGCCCTGTTGAATCGTCCTGAGCAGGGCCTCCTCGGAAGGGTTTTTCATTATACGGCAGCTGCTTTCATTTTCGTTAGCCTGCGTTAGCAGTTTTAGCTTCCGTTAGCTAAAACGAACGGCCAGGTAGACCCAAGAGAGAAATCTCATGCCCCGGCAGCCCAACGGTCCACCGGGGCGAGAATTAAAACGCTGAGAAATCTCGCCAAGCTTTCCCCTACCCCACTACCTCAGCTCATCATCTGCGTTGCGCAGCTTGTCGAACTCCTCTTCGGGCGAGTTGCCCACCAGGTGCTTATTGGCGTAGGCGAAGAAGTAGGCCACGCCCAGCACGAGGACCGCCACCACCGCGCCCGTCGCGACGGCGTCGACGAAGAAGGTGGAAACAACGGCCACGCACGCCAGCGCCAGGCCGATGCCAGTGGTCACCCTGCCGCCGGGGGTCAGGTACGGGCGCTCCATGCACGGCTGCTGCAGGCGCAAGACGATGTGCGACAGGTTCATCATCGCGTAGCTCACGCAGGCCCCGAACACCGCCATGTTCAGCAGCAAATCGCCGTCCTGCACGATGGCCACGAGCGCAAAGCCGATCACCCCCTGCACGAGCAAGGCCACGCCGGGGGTCTTGCGCTTGCCGGTGAGCGCCAGGAACGTCGGCAGGTACCCGGCGCGCGAAAGGGCGAAGATCTCGCGGGAACCGGCGTAGATCAGCGAGAAGAACGAGGCGATGAGCCCGAACAGGCCGGCGACGTTCACGAACAGGGCGAGCTGCCCGTTGCCGACGGCGTTGAGCGCGTCGACCAGCGGCGCCTCGGAAGCGCCCATGAAGCCCGCCCCCGTCACGCCGGCGGCGAACACCAGCACCAGAAGGCCGGTGCAGATCAGGATGATCATCGCCCCGATGTTGGCGCGCGGGATGTCGCGCTTGGGGTCGCGCGCCTCCTCGGCGGCGAGCGGCACGCCCTCTATCCCCAAGAAGAACCAGATGCCGAACGGCAAGGCCGCCATCAGCCCGGCAAACCCGTAAGGGAGCAACGACGAGCACCCCGCATCCGGCGCGATGTCGAACAGGTTCGCGGGGTCGAACGAGGGCGCCGTGCCCACGCCGAAGGCCACCAGGGCAACGAACCCGACGAGCGTCACCGCCAGCATGAGCTTGAGCGCCTCGCCGACGCCGAAGGCGTGGATGCCGATGAAGATCACGAACACGACGGCCACCACGGCGATCTTCGGGAAATCGTCGGGCAGAAGGCCGAGCGTGAGGAAGTAGTTGGCGATGAACGTCGAAATGGCCGCCGGCGCGCAGATGTACTCGATTGTGATGGAAAGGCCGGTCAGAAAGCCGCCGAAGCGCCCCAGGGCGCAGCGCGCGAAGGCGAAGCCGGCGCCGGCGGTCGGCAGCACCGAGGAAAGCTCGGCCTCGCCAAGCACGGTGCACACGTACATGAGCCCCATCAAGGCGAAGGCGATGGCCAGGCCCAGCCATCCGCCGTGCGCGATGCCGTAGTTCCACCCCGAGAAGTCGCCCGATATGACGTAGGCCACGCCCAGGCCGAGCAGGAGCACCCAGCCCACCGCGCCCCTCTTCAGCGTCCGCTTCTCGAAGTACTCTTCCGATTCCGTCTTCGTCGCCATATGGCGCCTCCCTCGCTAAAGGTCTCTTTACGCGTTCTTCTTCTTGACCACGTACGCCGGGTCGATCCGCTGCAGGTCCTCGAAGTCGTCGATCTCGACGATGTCGTCGGCTACGCAGGGGCGCACGCGCACGCGGTAGCCTTCCCTCTTGCGAAGGAGGGCGACGTCATCCCAGAAGATCTGCTTGCCGTCGTCGGCCGCGAACACCTCGGGGATGTCGGCGGCCAGCCTGCGGCCGTCCTCCCGCGTCCAATACGACGCCCCCACCATCTGCCAGCACGGGGCGTCCTTGCCCTTGGCAAGGTTGGTGATGATGCCGTCTTCGTCGGCGTCGAAGCACCAGTCGTCCGTGCTCTCCACGGCAATGCCCAAGTAGTTCGAGGAATACTGGTACTTGGTTATGAGCGCCGGGTTCGCCAGCAGCAGGTCGCTCTCGAAGACGTAGGCCTCCTCGAACAGCCCCGCCGCCGCGACCGCCGAGCTGATGTTGTTCGTCGAGTCGTAAAGCGGGTTGTCTACGAACCGGATGTTCGGGTACTTCGCCAGAAGCTGGTCGAACTCCTCGGCAAGGTAGCCGCGCACGACGTAGATCTCGGAAATGCCGGCGGCCATCACCGCGTCGATGAGCCTATCGATGATGCGCACGCCGTGCACGCGGGCGAGCGGCTTGGGGGTGTTCACGGTCACAGGCAGAAGCCTGCTGCCGAAGCCCGCCGCCAGAAGGACGGCCCGCTTCACGCGGTACGGCTCAAGGGCGTACACGCCGCGCGGGGTGATCTCGCCGCCTTCCGCAAGCCCCTTCTCCTGCAGCCAGCGCCACGTCTCGTCGGAGGCCGCGGGCTCCTTCGGGGCGTTCCCGGAATGCTCGATCTTCCCCTCAAGCCAGGTCAGCGCGTCGAAGGCCTCCTCGGAAAGCTGCGGCAGGTCCCCGGCCCCGTCGGCCAGCATCTCGAGCGCCTTGGCGCAGAACCGCTTCGCCGCGCGGTACCAAACGTAGAGCCACTCGCCGGCCGGCGCCCCCTCAAGCTCCTTGTACATGGCCCAGACATACCAGTACCAGCCCACCATGGCCACGCTGGCGATGAGGTGGAAGCGCTCGTGAGCGCTGGGGACCCTGCCGAAGTACAGCGGCATGATCCGCACCGCTTCGTCCACCGAATAGTGGTCGCTTTGCGCCACGAAGTTGCCGAAGTCGTTGCCGTAGTCGCCCATGGCCGCGTATTCCCAGTCGATAAGCGATATGTCGTCGCCGCGGACGAGGAAGTTGGGCGCGTAGAAGTCGTTGTGGCAGAGCACGGGCTTGCCAGCCCCCGCGCGCAGCGGCCCCACGAGCCTGTCCATCTGGGCGGAAAGGTCGTCGAAGCCCGCGGGGAACGTCCAGCCGCCATCGCGCAGCAGGCCGACGATCTTCTTCGCCTCGTCGTAGGCGTCGAACGAAAACGGCGACTGAACGCCGCTTTGGTGCAGCCTGCGCGCCATGCCGAGTGCTTTCTTCACCTGCATTTCATCGGCGTAGTCCAGCTCGCTGCAGCCGGGCAGGAACCTCGATATCTTCCAGCCCTCTTCCGGGTTGGCGCGCACGAACGTCTTGTCGAGCCCCAGGTCGGCCGCGGCCGCGAGCGCGAAGGCCTCGGCGGCGCGATTGATGAGCTTGTTGGTACCGGCGCCGGGGTGGCGGTAGACGTAGCCTGCGCCCTTCACGCTGAAGTAGAAAGAAAGATTCGTGAGGCCCTGCTTGATGGGCTCGATGTCGCGGACGTCTTCGCGGTCGCACCCCAACGTGCCGCAGATGTTGTCGAGCGCGTCGGAGCTGACGTTCTGGATGAACAGCGGGTCGAAGGCGCGCACCTCGTCCAGGGAGTCAAACTCGTATATCGCGTTCTCGGAAAAGCGGCGGGCGCACATCTTCAGGTCGGAGGCGTGCTCGAAGAAGATGTCCTCCCAAAGCTTGCCCTTCGTCTCCTGCAGCAGGTACTCGTTTTCCAGGATCTCCAGGTACTTCGCGGTGAATCCCCTATCCCAGTAGGCATGCCCGATCATGGCCCAGCCGTCCTTGCCGCCGAGCTTCGCCGATACGATGCGCTGCTTCTTGCCCTTCGTTTTCAGGAAGTACTCGTTGTCCGCGCGGTCGAGCCAAACGGCATCGGCGTAGGCGGAGTATTCGTAAGCGCGGAACGGGTTCTCGCAGAAGTACGTGTCGGACATGCAAATGTAGGAGTTGCCCAGAAGCTCCTTGGCGGCCCAAATGGAAGAGTGGTTGTTACGCTCCATGTACTCGGCGTTGGAAACCAGCTGCACGCCGAACTTGTCCTCCAGGTAGAAGTATTCCTCCTTCTTGTAGCCGACCACCACCGCGATCTTGTCGACGCCGGCTTCCTGCAGCTGCTTGATCTGGCGCTCGATGAGCACCTCGCCGCGAACGCAGAGCGCGCCCTTAGGGCGGTCGTACGAAATGGGGGCGAGCCTGCTGGAAAGCCCCGCGGCGAGTATCACGGCGTTTTCCACCCGGTAAGGGGCGAGGGCTCCCCTGCCAAGGTCCGTCACCGAATAGCCTTCGACGTAACCAGCGTCTAGCAGGGCTTTATACGTTTCGTTAACCAGCCCGAGCGAAAGCTGGGAGAGCTTTGCGATCTGGCGCTGGCTAGAGCAATCCCCCCCCAGCAGGGTCATCATGACATTGAATTCATTACGAGAAACAGACACTACGTCTCCTTTCATAGCAGGAGAATCATAGCGCCTCTGTTCATTTTAGTGAAGCTGTATGGATTTTTGAACAGATATAATCTGCAAGCAGAAAAACCGGCAGAAGATCCCTTTAATCAAGCACAGAGTCAGAAAGATTAGGGCGACCATTCCCGACCTTCGCGATGCGCGCTGCATCGCATCAACTTAATGGCTCATGAGCCATTAATAGATTGACGTACGCTTTCACGTACGCTAATATAAACGTACGTGAAAGCGTACGCATAAAGGAGACACCATGACTTCGGTAACGGCCACGGCGGCAAGGAAAGACATCTACAACCTCATAGCGAGCGTGAACGAGAACTGCGCGCCCGTCGCCATCACCACCAGCAAGGGCAAGGGCGCGATCCTCATCGGCGAGGACGAGTGGTCAGCCATCGAGGAAACCCTCTATCTCAACAGCATCCCGGGCATGGCCAGCATTATCACCGTGGGCCTGAACACCCCGATCTCGGAGTGCATCGCCGACGACGACCAGGAATGGTAATCCATGTGGGAAATCGTCTACACCAAGCAAGCCGATAAGGACAAGAAGAAGCTCAAGGCCGCGGGGCTCGACAAGAAGGCGAAATCGCTTATCGACGTGATCAAGTCGGAGCCTTTCGCGAAGCCGCCGGCGTTCGAGCCCCTTAAGGGCAATCTTGAGAGCGCCTACTCGCGCAGGATCAACCTCCAGCACAGGTTCGTGTACGAGGTTATCAGCGACCCGCACGAGTCGAAAGGCGAGAGCTACGAGGGCTATGTAAAGGTCATCAGCATGTGGACCCACTAGGATAACGTAAGGTAAAGCCTTCAGGGCGGGCCGCCGGCATTGCCGGCGGCCCTTCTCGTTAACAATAACCAATAATCAAGGTAATCAAGCTAGCGAATACTCAGAGGGGCCCTGCACCGACTTTTCCAACCGAAATCTCGGTGAAAAGGCGATTTTTCCAACATTGCAAAAAAGAGAGACGAAGTCGGCGGCAACCATACCGGATGCCGCCGCTGGGCTCTAGAGGCAAAACGCCATGTAGAGGGGAAGGAACACCCGACTGCCCTCTACTTTGAGCTGCTTAGGGTGCAGGACGTACTCGGTCCCGATGCGCTTCTGGAAGCGGGGGCGCAGCTTGTCGAGCGAGCTGGTCGTGTAGGTCGCGCTCGATTTCACCTCTATGGGGCTCACCCTGGCCTTCATGGCGGCATCGGGATACCCCTCTGTGATAAGGAAGTCGATTTCAAGGCTGCGCTTTGCCACCTCATCGTAGAGCGAAAGGAAGAACAGCCTGTGCCCGTTCGCCCTCAGCGCCTGGGCAACCGCATTCTCCGCGATCATTCCCTCGTTGATGCCCACCTTCCCGAGGAGCACATCGCGGTAGACGCCGTCGGAGGTGACATCCCGGTCCGCAAAGGCGTGGCTCACGAGCAGGCCCGTGTCCGCCATATAGCATTTGACAAGCGCGCGGTCCTCGCTCATCCCGAGCCCGACATTCGGGTCGGTCGAGTTGAAGCAGTCGTTGGTTATGCGCGCATCCGACAGCCAAAAGAAGGCGTCTTCGTACTCGCGCATCCGGGCCCCCTTGCCGAGCGACGAGAGGGAGAACCTCTTCTCGTGCTTGGAGAGCTGGCCGGGGATTCCGTCGAACACGGCGGTGACGCGGCTGCGGGCGCGCCCCGCGTGCTTGGCTATGTCGTTGCGGTAGAGCGTGAGGATGTCCCTCTTCACCACGTCGACGCGGCCGAAATCGCGCGTCCCCACGTACTCCGAGATGGCCTGCGGCATACCGCCGACGAGCATATATTCGCGGTAAAGCCGCGCCGCCTTGCGGTGGAGCGCGTCGGGCAGAGCCTTCCTCTTCTCGAACGAGTCCCGCACGGCATCGGCTAGGGGGCGCTCGCCCATCGCCCACAGGAACTCCTCGAAGTCCATCGGGGCAAGATCCATGGCTCGCTCTTCGGAAGGTATGCGGATATCGCGGACGTTCTCGCGGATCGAGACGAGCGAGCCGGTTTCGATGTAGTCATAGCGACCGTCGGCCACAAGCCGCCTGATAGCCTCGCGCGCCTTGGGGTACGCCTGCACCTCGTCGAACACGATGAGGGTGTCGCGCTCGTGCAGGGGCGTTGCCATGATGGCGGACAGGTAGAGGAAGAAGCTGTCCAGGTCGTTGCGCAAATCCGAGAACAGCTCGATGATCTGGTCGGAAGCGTCTACGAAATCGATGAACACGCACGACGAGTACTCCCTGCGGCCAAACTCGAGCGCAAGCGTCGACTTGCCCACCCTTCGCACGCCCTCTATGAGCAACGCCGTCTTGCCGCCTGAGTCGCTCTTCCATTTCAGCAGCTTTTGATAGGCTTTTCGCTCAAGCACCATACGCCCCAATCACGCCTCTGCGTTCAATCGCATCTTAAGACTAATCACGTTCCCGCAATACTCATTGGGTTTTTTTACACGATTCCGCAATCTAGAAGCACTGGAAAATACACGTTTCCGCAATTTAAGCGCAATGGTGATGCAAACCGGGGCAGCAAGCCCCATCGTCCGCCAGGGAAAGGGACAACTTGGTCTCGATGCATGCAAGCCAGAAGAGAATAGATTCTTGTAGCCAACGCCTCCGGGCAGGGTTCGCACGAAACCCAATTCCATACTGCGAGTTCTATTTTGATGAATATCATGCATACTTTTTTCATCATTTAAGGAAGGAGGAGGCATGACCGAGGCGAAAACCATCACAGCCGAATCGCCGACATCGGCGCCGGCAAGGCGTTCACGGCCGCGGACTTCTCCGACGTTGTCAGCCCGCGAAACGCCGGCAACGTCCTCGGGCGCATGCACGCCAAGGGCAAGCTCGCCCGAGCCGTTCGCGGCGTGTACTACGTGCCGGAGCGTAGCTCCCTCATAGGATGCGAGGTGCCCGTCAGTGCGGACGAGGACGTACGTGCGCGCCATCGCGCGAGCCAAGGTTGATTCGCGGGCCATCGCAAATCTTCGTCCGCGCATGGATCACAATCCCGAGCCCGTTATGAAGAAACTCCACGCCATCTCCGACTTCTACAGAAGGAGGGATATCGAACGAGAAACAGAGGACACGGAGGACCTGGGTAAATACCCTACGAAATAACCCCCTCCCGGCGAGACCAGCGAACGATTCTAGAAGCAAAATTCATACCGCTAACCTTTCCAACAAATGCCTGAGCGCTGCTTTTGCCCAGCGCATCAGTGAACTCACTCTACACGGTTACGAACTTTATGCCCGCTTTTCTAATCTCTCGCCACTCCCCTTCTGGGAGCTCGTTAGCAGGCAACGCATGGTAAACAAACAGCCAGTTTCTGTCGAAGTCCTCATCGTCCTCTATGTCTCGGGCATGTTTCCTTAAGGCGTCGCGAAGCTGCTTATGGCTCCTCTTCTTCGCATATAGAAAAGCAAACAACTTCAGGAGGCCATCATCAGATGCAATTACGTCGTTGCCCGTCGCATCGATATCCGATAAGTCAAATTTATATGTAAAGGCATAGTACAGCGCATAGCAAGCAGTCAAATAATCGCGCCGGGCCATTGCATTACGGTACAGGATATTCGATAAAATACTAATGCTGTCAACCGGCATCTTGGTTTGCTTAATAATCGTATCCTCAATGTTCGGGAGCAGGTATGGGTATACACACGCCAGATGCGCGCCCATATCCATAAGATAGGTTACCGCAGAGGCCTTCAACCGCTTAGCCGATAACATCTTAAGCGCAAAAAGCAAAACCGAAGCATTTCCGCCAGAGGCACTCATTAAGCCAATCGCATGATCTAAAAACAGCTGGATATCTTTGTAGGAGACTTCATCGGGCAAGGGATAATTCTTGAGCGCTCTAACCCAATCGCTAGTGATTGCCTGGGGCAACGCGGAGATAGACGTCTTCGACTGATTGATTGACAGCCTGTATTCAGATAGCTCCCTCTCAAGCTCAACCACGAACAATTCCGCGTCCTCCATCGAGTCGACGAAACACTCGTAGTCATCTATGTTGCGAATAAATCTAAATCCCTTGTCCACTAGCGCCTTGTCAACCCTAACGAGAATCAATTCCGCGAGCAAGTTTGATGTATGAGGGCCAACCAGCAGGCCGTGCGTCTCGCCGTTACGGGTGGAAGCCGCGAACTCATCCAGTTCACTTGCCCAAGTGGTTCGATTCTTTAACTTATTGGTCTTAGCGGTCTCCCTGCCTTCAATCGCCCAATCCACCGCATGAGTATAAATACTTGGAAAGCACCTAGAGATATCGCATTTAACCAGGTATTTTCTTCCTATCAGTATCTTTGGAAGAGGGTCTGGATCCGCCTTCCAATTCTGATAGTTCATCTTAAAGAGCGCTTTTGTGCCGCCACGCTTCCTCAAATGGATACGGCTGACCTTAAATGGCTGGCCGCCTGCACATTGTTTTAGAACCGCCCTGATGCCGTCCCAGTTTGACGCAATGTGGCGGACAAGCATTTCGTACGCAAACGGATTTGGTATACCGAATTCTCTAAAGCTATTTGTATTTCTAGAATATCTATAGGTCATCCAGCCATGCCAGCGGCTCTCGGGCATCCCCTGTTTAGACAACCGATACTTGCAAAACCCCTCGCTTGTAAGAATTGGGGGAAGCTTGCCGCCAAACATTCCATTGCCCAGCAAGCCCTCCGATATATCCAAGGAGCTGATTTCATCCATAAAGGAGCCATATGTCTTAAATGGAGGGAACAGAGCGTCCCTACTCATATCGCATTTCATCCATTCCACCCTTTACCCATAGCACCTTTGAGATTCAATGAACGCTCCAGCAACCAACTCCGACATTAGCCTTTATGGTACTCGGCCTACCAACACCATCGCCAGGTCGGGCTTCGCCTTGGCCTTCCAGTTCCTGACCAGGTTGGGGTTGAGCTCGTAGGCCGAGGTGATTTCATTGACGGTGAGGGCGCCCCGAAGTGGGGTAGTGTCGGGAAAGACGCTTCGCAGTCTCATTATCAGTGTTGGT
>CAVGWX010000013.1:0-31277 GCA_963633085.1 Prevotella sp. CAG:279
AATACGGTTCGAGCCGATGGCTCGAACCCACGAAATTCAATCAGACAGGTTAATCCAGCAGCTCCAACTTCGCACTCCGCGCGAACGCCATTCGCGCGGCCACAAAACCCAACGAAAGGATCTAGCCTTCCAGCCAAAATTCGTGGGTGCGAGCGACAGCTCGCACCTTAATCGAGAGCGCGTTAGCGCGACACATTCATGCCCGAAAGGCCTACGAGCTCATTCACTGTTCGGCTTTCAAGCCTCCTGGCGCCCCCTAAAACCGCAGCGACAGGCAGGACAGGCCGCCGTCGAGCTTGCGGTATTCGCTCGTGTCGACGACGAGCGTCTTATAGCCGGCGTTCTGCACGGCCGCCAGCACCGCGGGGTAGCCCTCGGGCACGATGACGGTGTCGTTCACCCAGATGCAGTTGGCGGCGTAAGCCTCGCTTTCGGGGATTTCGATGCGGTTGTACTGCTCGAAGTCGGGCTTCGTGACGAACTCGCCGCTGACCAGCATGTTGTTGTTCTCAAGGTAGTTCACGCCGGTCTTCAGGTGCAGCACCAGCTCCAGCGGCACCTCGGAGCCCTCAAGCCCCCAGCCCTTCAGAATCTCGCAGAACTGGCGGATGCCCTCCTCGTTGGTGCGGGCGCTGCGGCCCACGTAGAAGTGGTCGCCGACCATCATGACGTCGCCGCCCTCAAGCGTTCCGGGCGCCTCGATGTGCGCGATGTGGTCGTCGTCGAAGAACTGGCGGATGGCAGGCTCGATCTCGTTCTTCTCGCCGTTGCGCGAAGAGGCGCCGGGGTTGGTGATGATGGCGCCGCAGCGCGTGATGACCGCCGGGTCCTCCACAAAGCAGCTGTCGGGGAACTCCTCGAGCGCGGGGAGGACGGTCACCTCGACATCGCACTGCTTGAGCGCCGCGATGTAGTCGTCGTGCTGCTTCAGTGCCAGATCGTAGTCGGGTTTGCCCAGCTCAGGAGCGCTGGTGATGCCGTCAATGAGCGAATGGGCGGGACGGCGGACGATGACGTTGCTGAACTTCTTCATGAAATTCCTTTCGTGTTCGGCATTGCGCGCTGCCAAGTTGTGCGCAAAGCGGTTTCGCTTCGCATACGCGAATCACGTACTGGACATTGTATCGCTCCAGGGGCGGATGAGGGGTTGCATATGGAAGGCCCGTGCTGTGGAAGACGTGCGGCGCGGAAGGTGGGCGTCGCGGAAGCCTGCACCGCGGGAGTCCATGTTGGGGGAGGCTTATGTTGCGGAAGTTGGGGGGGCGGCTGTGGAGATGCGCGCGAGGGAGTGTGGTGTCGGGCGGGGCTTCTGTGCAGGCATCGGCTCGCGCAGATAAAGCAGTGTCGCTCCCTTCGGTCGCTCTCGATAAAGGTGCGAGCTGTCGCTCGCACCCACATAAAACACCTGTTGAGGTTACTTTCTCGAAAATTCGTGGGGTCGAGCGAAAGCTCGGCCCGTATCAGAGAGCGCCTTTAGGCGCGACACAGAATTCTGAAACGGCCGGCGCCGCTTCTTGAAAAGTCTGACGCGCCTTCGGCGCTGGCTATTGATGTGCGAGCTGTCGCTCGCACCCACGTAAAACAAACCGGGGGTGTTTCCGTTGAGGCGCGGTTTCGTTGGTAACGCAAATTTTTCTTCGCGCGTAGAGCAATGACTCCGGAAGCGATTACCTTTGCAACGAAAATTCGTGGGATCGAGCGAAAATGCATGCCTGCTCGCTAGTATTCGTGGGATCGAGCAAAAATGCATGCCTGCTCGCTAGTATTCGTGGGGTCGAGCGAAAGCTCGACCCGTTCAAGAGAGCGCCGTCAGGCGCGACACTTACTCTCAGCGCGGTACCTATTTCGGATGCGATACCCCATCAGTCCCAGAAGCGCTTCGTTAAACCGAGGCGCGTTTGCGTTCCGGTCTTGCTGTACAGCGAGGTGAGGTGCCGTTGCAGCACGCGCAGGGAAATTCCCAGGTCGGAGGCTATTTGCTTGAGCGGCTGGTCAGTGGCGGTGACGGCGGCGAGCACTTCGGTCTCGCGCGGGGTGAGCCCGTAGCGTTCGGCGAATGCGGCGCAGCGCTCCTCGGGCGAGAGGTTGGCGGCGGGCGCGGCAGGTGTGCAGCCGTCAACCACGGCAGCAACGGCCGGCGTCGCGGCAGCACAGTCGCCCTCCGCTCCCGCAGCACCGCAACCGCCAGCCCCCGCAACAGCATAGCCGTTCGCCATCGCGGCACCGCCCGCCGCGGCCACAGCGGCACCGACGACCCCTGCGGCAGCACCGTTGCTCGCCGTTGCGCCGCTCCCATTCGCCGCAGCGCTCTCAACTTCACCCGGCGCAGCTTGCCTGCTTGCGACCCCCCCCTCTTCGCCCGAGCGCAAGTCCATCATGCCGGTGGCGAACAGCAGCACGTTGATGCCGACGAGCAGCGGAAGCGTGGTCGCCGTGACGGCCACCGGGTTGCTGAACTGGATGACCAGCATATACGGCGCGCCGACCGCGATGGCGGTCACGTTGTTGAGCGCGCGCCCCATGCTGCACCAGAAATCGGGCAGCTTCAGGTGCGGGGCGATCCAGATGAACGTTGCCGTGTAAAACGTCATGAACGCGCCAGATCCGAAAAAGTAGGCGGCGTTTCCCAGGTAATCGTCCATGCCGGCCTGCAGCCCCAGGACGGCGGCAGCGGCGAGCAGCGCGATCCAGAACATGGTGACGCCGATGTAGCGTGCGCGCTGGATGTCGAACAGGATGCCGCCCAAAAGTCCGCCAGCCGCCAGCATAAGGCGCGGCGCCGGATCGGTATATTGGCTGGTCCAGGGCACAATCTCGTCGAAGGTGAGGTTGTACAGCGTGTTGAACAGCAGCGCGAACAGCAAGACCAGGGCAATCATCAGGGCTATCGCGGCGTTAGCTGTCAGGTGGTCAAGGCGCCACCCGACGGCCGGATGCGGCTCGATGCGCTTGTCGGCGCGCGTGGATCGGAAAGCTTTCATCTCTTCGATCGCGCTTGCGGGCGGCCATGTTCCGATGATCAACGAGCTCATCGCCACGATGCCGATGGAAAGGACGATGACCTCGCCTGCTCCGTTCGGCGTGAGGCCGAAGAAGGGGATTTGCGCCATCATGGCGAGTGCGTGGCTTGCGCCGATGAAGGTAGCCGGATGTGCGACGTCGCGAGAGCGCACGCAGCAGGTCCAATACACGGCACCGCCTGCGAGCCCGATCAGCAAAAAGGAAACGCTTCCGGCGGCGACGATCGAATACGGGGTGGGGCCTCCGGCTACGCCGGCAAGGCTCACGATTCCGAGTATCGTTGCGAAGGCGATGAACGCGGTGCGGAACTTTTCGGGAAGAAAGCGATTAAGCAGGGGAAACGCCAGAAGGCCAACGGTGCTGACGCCCTGGATGGGAAGCTGCGCGAGCGTGGTGCCCGGACCGGTGAGGCAGCTCATGCGCGTTTGGAAGAACAGCGTCGCCTCAAGGAAGACGAAGAAGAACAAGATGAGCGCGCAGAACAGACGCGCGTTTTTGGCGCTGATCCCGTCCATGCTCGCCTCCTTGCGATCGGATTGATCTCTTAGTCATTTATAACCGAACCATTTTACCGGTCATTGCCCAGAGGGGTTCTTGTATTTTCCCGATTCTTGAAAAAGATGCCGTCGGAGCGGGGTTAACGGGGGGATGAAGACTCCCGCCGGCCGGCGGGGTGAGGGAGCCCCGCCTAGCGATGGGAAGCCCCGCCTGTCGGCGGGGAGATGTGTGACGCGCCTAAAGGCGCTGGTCAAGTAATGCGCGAGACATGTCTCGCGCCCACGAAAAACAGACCGGTGCGTTGAGCCAACGGCAAGAGACGCGAGCGAAAGCCGGGCGTTTTCGGTAGCGAGTCAATGCCTCGCGCTCACGAGAAATTGACCGGTGCGCTTCGCCTTCAACAAAATTTCGTGGGTGCGAGCGACAGCTCGCACCGTCATAGAGAGCATCCGAAGGATGCGACACAAATTTACCGGGAGGGTCGCCAGGCGTTTGTCAGCCGGCGACGTCCCTGATCTTCAAAAATGTGTCACTTCGGCGCTCTCAACTGCGGGCCGAGCTTTCGCTCGGCCCCACGAATTCTTGCTGCAAGCGTTAACGTCCCGAACCCCAATTTCGTAAATGTGTCGCGCCTTTGAACTGCGCTCTCAACTGCGGGCGCTTTCGCTCGGCCCCACGAATTCTTGCTGCAAGCGTTAACGTCCCGAAACCCAATTTCGTAGGCGCGAGCGAAAGCTCGCGCATTACTTAGTCAGCTCCCGAAGGGTGCGTCAGACTTTTATCCGGGATGGGTCATCGAGGCGCGCCACCATTATTCATCGAGGGGTCGTATTTGCGACCCCTATTCACATTTCCCCAGGTCAAACAGGATCGTTTCGCTGTTCCGCCCGTCTGCCGTATGTGCGGCCTACTTTCCGCGTCCCTTTTTGGAAACACTGTAAACAGGTGACGTGGCGGCATCCCTCGCCGCGTCGGACATGCGCAATGCGGGGCTTTTGGCTTGGCCGAAGAGTCGCGCGAAAGGGGGAAGGCAATGAAAGCTTCAAGAGGAACGTGGCGCATGAGGGCACGAACCTTCAAGCGCAAGGGAATGTGGAAAGCGGCAGCACGATGGAAGGAGGCAACGTCATGAAATCCGACACGAAACGAAGCATGAAGCAAGCCGGGGGCAAGTGCTTCCGCGTTGCGCTGGCCGCTCTTCTGACGCTGACGTTAAGCCCCCTGTTCAGCGGGCTGGCGTTCGCGGAGGGCGACGCGTCCTCAGGCAGCGACACGGGGACGAGCGGTACCAGCGCGCAGCCCACAAGGGTCAGCGACGGCGTCGCCATATCCGACCCGTCCACCATTTGGGACTGGGAAGACCTCATCAAGGACAACACGATGAATGTCGGCCGCATTTGGACTGACAAGACCGTCTCGACGGGCGACATGACGAAAGAGAACATCACCGTGAAGAAGGCCGAGGGCGGCGATTTCCTCACGGCGCTCACGGCGCTGTCCTCGACGTCGAACCTGTCGAGCATCACTACCACGCCGCTCGATATCGTGCTGGTGCTGGACATGTCGTCGTCCATGAACGACTACATGGGCTCGAGCTCGACCAAGAAGATAGATGCGCTTAAGACTGCGGCAAATGGGTTCGTGGATACGATCGCCGACCAGAACAAGGGCATCATCGATGCCGACAAGCAGCATCGGGTGGCCCTGGTGAGCTTCAATACCACTGCAACCACTCAGCAAGGAATGGAGACCTGTGCCGGAGACAAGGCTACCGCGCTAAAGAGCAAGATCACCGGCCTGACAACCTCTCAGGGCACGCATTCGGACTACGGCTTGCAGTCGGCAAAAACCGTGCTAGATGGCTCCAAGCGCGAAGGCGCCAAGCAAATCGTCGTGTTCTTCACCGACGGCACCCCGACCATGAGCGGTTCCTTCGATTCCGACATCGCTAAAGATGCCGTGACCGCCGCGAAGGACATGAAGGCTGCGGACGCGGCGGTGTATTCCATCGGCGTCCTTGACGGAGCCGATCCTTCTCTCGACCCTGCCGGCACGGACGTCTCCAATGAGAACAAGTTCCTGCATGCGGTGTCGAGCAACTATCCGAGCGCGACGTACGACGGCAGCACCTGGACCTTCGGCGATCGCGCAAAGGACAGCGGCGGCAATGCCGTTGCGATGTACAAGAGTGCAACGGACGCCGCTGGGCTCGAGCAAATATTCAAGGACATCTCCACGGAGATCACGACAGGTACGGGCTATCCCACCAAGACCGATGGCTATGCGTCTCAATCGGGCTACATCACCTTCGATGATCAGCTGGGCGACTATATGCAGGTGACCGACTTGTCGACGCTCGTCTACGACCGCCATGTGTATACCAGCACAGGCAAGACCACCGAGGGCAACGTCGACACGTATCGATTTGAAGGCTCGGTAAGCTCCGGCTCCGAAACGTCTAACCTGAGCTACCTGATCGTCACCGTGACGCGTTCCGAGAACGTGGCAACGGGCGATAAGGTGCAGGTGAGGATTCCGGCGACGCTTATCCCGCTGCGCAATTTCAAGATCGATTTGACCAACACCAACAAAACGATGAGCGTCGACGAGACCAAGCCGATCGCGTTGTTCTACACCTCGGCGCTGAAGAGCGAGGCGAAAGCCCTGCTTGCGCAGCCCGATGAAACCATGAAGGCCTACATCAAGGACAATACCGACGCCAGCGGCAGGGTGAGCTTCTATGCCAACAAGTGGAATGGCGATACAAACTTGGGCGACACGACGTCGATGTTCAACCCTTCCAGCGCGAACAGGTACTACTACTTCACGCAGGACACGCCAATCTACACCGATAAGGATTGCAAGACGCGCGCCACCTCGATCGATGACGACGCTACCTATTACTACAAGCACGAGTATTACTACGCTAACGCGAGTAAAGAGCCTGTCCTTGATTACGATACGCGAAGCTTCCCTGGCAACAAGGCGAAGGTTTTCGAGGGTGCACTTGAAAAGGATGCGAACGGCTATTACCTCAAGGCCGGCACCGCGCGCTTGGTGTACATCAACGAACTGAGCAAAGCCAAGAACCCCAACACCACCGGCACGGCAACTGACGTGCTGAACCCGATGTGGAACAGCGAGACCTCCGTCAAGGCCGCCACCACGGTGACGCCCCACCTGGGCAACAACGGCAAGCTCTCCGTCGGCAGGGCTTCCTATGACACGGCGAATGCGGGCTTGAACAAGGTTCTGACCGGCCGCGATTGGCTTGACTCCGATGCCTTCACGTTCAAGATCGTCGCAAAGACCGACGGCGCGCCTCTGCCGCAGGATGCCGACGGCAAGACGGTGAACGAAGTCACGGTGACGAAGGCCAACGCCAAGGCGTTCGATTTCGGGGCTATGACGTTCACGCATGACATGGTCAAGGACGAGCCGAATCTCACCAAGGTGTTCGAGTACGCGGTCTCCGAGGTTGCGGGCGGAATCCCCGGCGTTGCGTATTCCACCAACACGGCGACCATCAAGATCACCGTGAGTGAAGACGACCAGGGCGAGCTGACCGCGACGGCGGCTGTCGAGAACCCGACGTTCACCAACGCATATCAGACGTCCTTGAGCTACACGGCGGCCGGCGGGCTGAACGTGGCGAAGACGCTCACCGGGCGCGATATGGCGGAAGGCCAGTTCACGATTGCCGTTGTGCCTGATGACGAAGCTGCAGCTGCGGCTCTGGGCATTCCGGCTGAAGGTGTGAAGGTTGCCATGCCGGCTGCCGCCGACGGCGTGCAGGCGGTGCGCAACGTGCTGGCCGGGCGCAACGTGACGTTCACGCAGGACGACGCGGGCAAGACCTTTGGCTACAAGGTCTACGAGGTTGTGGGCACGCAAGGTGGCTACACCTACGATACGGCCGAGCGCACGGTGACCATCGCTGTGACCGATGACCCGACGAAGGCGGCGCTCACCGTCACCACGACGGTTGCGGGCGGGCCTGAAGGCACGCAGGTGTTCACGTATACGAAGGACGGTGCCGTGGGTGCGACGGCGGTTGTTTCCTTCGTGAACACGTATTTCGCCTCGACCGACGTTCCGGGGGGCGCGGCGGCTGAAGTGAACGCGACCAAGACGCTGACCGGGCGCGATATGGCTGCCGGCGAGTTCACTTTCGGGGTGCACCTGGCCGGCGGGAAGGCCGATGTGCTAACCGCGGCGAACGCAGCTGACGGTACCGTGGCGTTCGGGAAGCTGAGCTACACGACCGACACCCTGGCCGATCTGGTGGCGACTGGCCACGCGACCAAGAAAGCGACGGACGACGGCAAGGCGGCCTGGACGGTTCCCTACGAGGCGTACGAGAACACCGAGGGACTAGCCGACAAGGGCATCACGGTCAAGACGCAGTTCATCGCCTTCACCGTGACCGTGGTCGACAACGGCGACGGCACCCTGACGGCCACGGCCAGCATGCCCGAGGGCGGGCTGGCCTTCGAGAACCAGTACGCAACGGGCGGCCCCGCAACGGTCGACATCGCCGGCGTGAAGGTGCTGCAGCATGACGAAGGCCTGACGCCCGACAGCATCGCGGGCAAGTTCGCCTTCACCATCAGCTCTGACGATCCTGCGGCGCCCCTGCCCACCAGCATGACCGCTACTAACGACGCGAACGGCAACGTGGCGTTCGGGAAGATCGAGTTCACGCTGGACGACCTGAACCGCGCATTGGGGGATGCGGGGAAGAAGGCCGAGGCTGCGGATGAGGCGGCTGCCGCGACTGACGAGGCGGCCACCAAGGCCGATGGGGCGGCTGCGACCGACGAGGCTGCCAAGGCTGCCGATGCGACGGCGACCAAGGCCGATGAGGCTGCGGCACCCGAGCCGCGTTCGTACACGTTCGTCTATACCGTCACCGAGAAGGGTTCCGTTCCCGGCGTGACGAACGATGCGACGGCCAAGACGGTTTCCGCCAAGGTGACCGATGACGGCCTGGGCAAGCTGACGGCCGAGGTGCTCGGGGATGCCGGCAAACCGGCGTTCACGTTCACCAACAGCTACAGCGTGGTGCCGGCCAAATCCAGCGTGACGGATCAGATCGACGTCACCAAGAAGCTGACCGGGCGCGACATGGCTGCCGGTGAGTTCACCTTCGAACTGCTTGAAGGCGAGGAAGTGGTGGCGCAGGGCACGAACGGCGCCAATGGTGTGGTGACGTTCGACCCGATTACCTACGCGAAGCCCGGAACGCATCAGTACACGATGCGCGAGGTGGGCGCTGGCGCGGCTGTCGACGGCGTGAAGTGCGATGGCGCGACGTACCAGGTGACCACCACGGTGACCGACGACGGCAAGGGGGGCCTGACCGTTACGCACAAGCTTGCCAACGGTGAAGGCGCCGTGTTCGTGAACGCGTATGCGGCCGAGCCGGCTTCGGCGGTCATCGGGGCATCCAAGGTCCTTGAGGGGAATGACCTGGCCGACGGCCAGTTCACGTTCAAGCTGACCGGCGCCGACGGCACGGAGCTGTTCGCGAAGAACAAGGCTGACGGCACGGTGACGTTCGCGGCCATCACGTTTGACGAGGAGGGGACGTATGCATACACGATGACCGAGGTCGACGACGAGCAGGAATACGTGACCTACGACAAGACTGCTCATAAGGTGACGGTCACGGTGACCGACGATGGCAAGGGGCATCTGGTTGCCGCGGTTGCCGGCGACGGTGAGGATGCGGTGGTGTTCCACAACGCTTACGCCGAACCGACGCCCGAACCGGAACCGACCCCGACGCCTGAGCCTGCGCCGACGCCTGAGCCGCCCCCGACTCCGACGCCCGAACCGACCCCGGCCCCTGAGCCCACGCCGACGGTGACGCCGACCCCGACGCCAACCGCGAATCCGACGCCGGCTACGACGACTACGACCACGCTGAAGGCGACCCCCGTGAAGACGGGCGACGAGGTGTTCTCCTTGGCCCTGGCGTTTGGCCTGTTGGCTGCTGCGACGGCGGGCATGATCATCGCAATCGCCTTCGCGCGCAAGCGCGATTAGCGAAAGGGCCCGGTGGAGCGCATGCCACCGTGGCGTAGCGGGGGCGGCGGATGAGGAACCGCCGCCCCCAGCAAAAGAGCCGCGAGCAAAAACCGCTCGCGGCTCTTTCTGTGTGGTGGGGGGCTCGCACTCTGCCGCGCCGATTTTGCCTTGTCGCGTCGGATTGCCTCTGCGGCGGCCTTGACGGTGAGTCCCGGCTCGCGCCGAGAAAAGTCTGACGCACCCTTCGGGTGCTTTCGATTAAGGTGCGAGCTGTCGCTCGCACCCACGAATATCGGGCTGCTGAATCAACCTTTCTGGTAAGACTTCCTGGGGTCGAACCATGCCTCGCACCCATAAGGCCTTGGCTGTTTGCTTGGTCCTTCTACCAAGATTCTCTGGAGTCGAGCCATACCTTGCACCCATGAAGTTTTGGCTGTTTGCCTGATCCTTCTACCAAGATTTCGTGGGGTCGAGCGACAGCTCGACCCTTTCTTGAGAGCATCCGAAGGATGCAACACACATTTCCCGTGCGAGAACGGACGGCTGACGATCGGCGTAGCCGGCTCCGCCCGCGTGCTAAAAACCTGACGCGCCTTCGGCGCTGGCTATCAAGGTGATGTCGCTCGCACCCACGAAGCTAGGGCCGTTGGGTCAGCCCCTCTCCTGCGGGGACAACCCGCACCTCGGCCTAAACCGGCTTCACCTCGATGCCTGCCTCCCGCAAAGCCTTGCGGATCTTCCCGGCGAACTCCAGCGCGTGGGCGTTGTCGCCGTGGACGCACACGGTGTCGGCCTGCACGCTGATGGTCTTGCCCGAAGCCGCCTCGATGGTTCCCTGCGAAACCGCGCGCACGACGCGGGCCACGGCGAACTCCTCATCGGTGATGACGGCGTCGGGAAGCTTGCGCGACACCAGCAGCCCTTCGTCGGTGTAGTTGCGGTCGGCGAAGAACTCCTGCGCGGTACGAATGCCCGCCGCTTGGCCTGCGCGGACAAGCTTGCCGTTCGCCAGGCCCACCAACACCAGTTCCGGGTCGGCATCGTGGACGGCCTGCGCGATCGCCTGCGCCAGGTCGGCGTCGACGGCGGCGCGGTTGTACAGCTGGCCGTGCGGCTTCACGTGATGCATGCGCGCCCCGACCGACCGGCAGAACGCCTGCAGCGCCCCCACCTGGTACAACACATAGGAATACGCTTCATCGGGCGAAAGCGCCATATCCCTGCGGCCAAAGCCTTGCAGGTCGGGATACCCCGGATGCGCGCCGATGGCCACGCCCGCCTCGGCGGCCAGCTTCACGGTGCGGCGCATCACCACCGGGTCGCCGGCATGCATGCCGCACGCCACGTTGACGCTCGAAACAAGCGGAATGACCTGGTCGTCAAGCCCCAGCGTATAGCGCCCGAAGCTTTCGCCCAAGTCAGAATTAAGATCGATGCGTGCCATTGAGAATCCCTTCCTCAACAAGTCGGGCAACCGTCCCGGCCGAAGACCAATCGCGGCTGCCCAGCTTAAACCTCACAGGTCCACCAAAGTCAGTGAGCGGGCCTGCAGTGCGTCGAATTCGCGTGAAGCAAGCGGGCATTGGCCTTCTTGGCCATGCCCGCGCAGCTGAATGCGAAGGCGGCGTGCTGCAGGCCCGCGCAACGTCGGCGTCGCCGTCTGCCGTCAGGCAGACGGAACAAATTATCCCTTCAAATCGACATTCTTCGTGTCGGTGATCAGCATGTGGCCGGGGGCGTGCGTGATGGCGAACGGCGGCTTGCTGTTCATGACGATGGACTGGGGGGTGACGCCGCATGCCCAGAACACCGGCACCTCGCCGTCCTTGATCTCAACCGGGTCGCCGAAGTCGGGCTTGTTGATGTCGGCGATGCCGATGGCAGCCGGGTCGCCGATGTGGATGGGCGCGCCGTGCACCTTCGGGATGGCGCCGGAGATCTGCACCGCCTTCACCACCTGGTCATAGGGGATGGGGCGCATGCTGACCACGGTGTTGCCGCTCATCGACCCGGCGGGGTGGCAGGCCTTGTTGGTCAGGTACATGGACACGTTGCGGCCCATGGTGTTGTGGCGCATCTCGATGCCGGCTTCAATCAGCTCGCTTTCGAAGCTGAACGAGCAGCCGATGATGAAGGCGACCAGGTCATCGCGCCAATAGCTGGAAACGTCGGTGACCTCGTCGGTCATCACGCCGTTCTCGTAGATGCGGTAGCGCGGGAAGTCGGTGGCCACGTCGCAGTCCTCGGCGCAGATGTGCGTCATGCGGTCGCCGATCTCGGTGACCTCCAGGATGGGGCAGGGCTTGGGGTTGCGCTGTGCGAACAGCAGAAAGTCCCAGGCCTGCTCGCGCGGCAGGATGATCAGGTTCGCCTGCGCGTATCCGGGGCACAGGCCGCTCGTGGGCGCGGCGAACTGCCCGGAGCGGATCAAATGGCGCGCCTCGACCGGCGTGGCGCCGAGCATCTGATCCCAAACCTGCTGGTCAACGCCTTCCGGTTTCGCGGGCGTCGGCATTTCGATTCCCATAACGCATCCTTCCTTTCGCTTACACTTCGCCTGCTAGGAAGCGCTCGATGAAGCTGGTGTCGGCCTCTCCGGCGCAGAACGTGTCGTTTTCCATGATGGTGTATTGGAAGTCCAGGTTGGTGTTCACGCCCACGATGACCATTTCCTCAAGCGCGGTGCGCATCTTTGCGATGGCCTCGGTGCGGTCGCGCCCGTGCACGATGATCTTCGCGATCATGGAATCGTAGAACGGCGAGATCTCGAACCCGTCGTAGGCGGCGGTGTCGACGCGCACGCCGTTGCCGCCGGGCAGGTGCATCTGCGTGATGGTGCCGGGCGAGGGCATGAAGTTCTTCTCGGGCGTCTCGGCGTTGATGCGGCACTCGATGGCGTGCCCTTGCAGCGCGACGTCCTCCTGGGAAAACGACAGCGGCTCGCCGGCGGCCACGCGGATCATCTCGCCGACCAGGTCGGTGTGCGTCACCATTTCCGTGACGCAGTGCTCCACCTGGATGCGCGTGTTCATCTCCATGAAGTAGTAGTTGCGGTCGGGGTCCATCAAAAACTCGATGGTGCCCGCCGAGGTGTACCCGGCGGCCTTCGCGGCCTTCACGGCGTCGGCCATCATGCTTTGGCGAAGCTCCTCGTCGGCGGCCAGCAGGGGGCTCGGGCTTTCCTCGATCATCTTCTGATGGTTGCGCTGCACGCTGCAGTCGCGCTCGCCAAGGGCCACCACGTTGCCGTGGTTGTCGGCGATGATCTGCACCTCCACGTGGCGCGGGTTCTGCACGGCGCGCTCTAAGTACATGGTGTTGTCGCCGAAACCGTTGACCGATTCGCGCTGCGCGATGCTGAACATCTCGGCGAAGTCCTCTTCCGATTCCGACACGCGCATGCCCTTGCCGCCGCCGCCCGACGACGCCTTGATCATGATGGGCCAGCCGATGAGCCGCGCCTGCTCAAGCGCCTCGTCGACGTCGTGCAGGCCCTTCTTCGTACCGGGCACCACGGGCACTCCGGCGTCCATCATGGTTCGGCGCGCCTGGCTCTTGTTGCCCATGCGGTCGATGACCTCGGGCGCGGGGCCGATGAACACGATGTCGTTTTCGCGGCACAGCTTGGCGAAGGTGGAGTTTTCGGACAGGAAGCCGTAGCCGGGATGGATGGCGTCGGCCCCGGTGCCCTGCGCGGCCGCCAGGATGGCGGTGGTGTTGAGGTAGGAATCGCGCGCGGGGGCGGGCCCGATGCATACGGCCTCGTCGGCCAGGTACACGTGCAGCGCGTGGCGGTCGGCCGTGGAATAGACGGCCACCGTCTTGATGCCCATGGCGCGGCAGGCGCGGATGATGCGCACGGCTATCTCGCCACGGTTCGCGATGAGGATCTTGTTGAACATGCTTTCCAGCTTCCTGCGCTTAAGCGTTCGCGCTGGTGTCGATGCGGAACAGCGGCTGGTCGTACTCGACCTGCTTGCCGTTTGCGGCCAAAATCTCGGTGACCACGCCGGGGGCGGGGGCCGTGATCTCGTTCATCATCTTCATGGCCTCCACGATGGCGAGCGTCTGACCGGCCAGAACCTCCTGGCCAACCTTGACGAACGGGTCCTCGTCGGGGCTCGGCGCCACGTAGAACGTGCCGACCATGGGGCTGCGCACCAGGCTGTCGGAATCGTCCTCGGCGGGCAGGGGCGCGGCGGCCGCCCCGGCGGTCACCCCGGTCAGCTCGGCGCGGGCGTTGAGCAGCTGCCCGACGCGCTCGGCCATCATCGGGATGGAGGCGCCGGCGGCGGGCTTGCGCTCAAGCTCGATCTCGCAGGTGGCGTCCTTGTAGCGCAGCGACGTGAGGTCGCCCTCGTCCATGACGCTGAGCAGGTCGAGGATGTTCTCGCGGCGTTGCTTGAGCTCGGCCTCGCGTGCGGCGTCGGTGGTGCCGGTTTGCGCTTCGGTGGTTTCGTTGTGGCTCATCGGTACTCCTATCTAGTGCTGCCCTGCGGCATGGTTGCTGGTGTTGGCGGTCAGGTCGGAATCGCTGCGCGGTTGCGCGCCCGCCTGACCGGGGGTTGGCTTGTGCAGCTCGATCCAGAGCCGCTGCTCGCCCGACCCGCGCTCGCGCGATTGCGCTTCCAAGATGGGCGTCAGGCGCCTGGCGGTTCGGCGGGGCGAGATGCCTCCGTAGCAGGGGCGCTTCACCATCTTCGCGAGCGCTTCCATATGGCGCGCCTCGGCGCGGTAGGCCTCCTGGGCCTCCTGCACGCTCACCGGGGTGAATCGGATGGTGCGCCCCGGCGTGCACTGCACGAGCTTCGGGATGTCGACGCTGCACACGGTGCCGATCTTCGCGTAGCCGCCGGTGGTTTGGCGGTCGGAAAGCATGATGATGGGCCGCCCGTCGGCGGGGATCTGCACGGCGCCGCAGGCGATGCCGTCCGAGATGATGTCGCTGCCGTCGTAGGTGTCGATCTCCGGTCCGTCCAGGCGAAAGCCCATCCGGTCGCATTTGCTGGTGGTCGTGTATGGCTTGCCGTAGAAGGTGTCGATACCCTCTTGCGTGAACATGTCCTCCTGCGGGCCGGGCACGACGCGCAGCGTGACCGAATCGTCGTCGAAGCCGTAGAAGGCGTCGTCGTATTCGACGACGTGCGACCCCATGTTCGGCAGGAAATCGATGTTGCTCGTGCGGAAGGGCAGGTAGTCGCCCGTGATGAGCGAGCGCCCCTTCCATCCGCCGATGCCGCATTTCAAGTTGGTTGATCGGCTGCCCATGACCTCGGGCGCGTCGATGCTCCCGCCGGCGACGGCCAAGTACCCGTACATGCCCTTCTTCGGCGCGCCGAACGAAAGCACGCTGCCGCGGCGCACGAGCACCGCCATGTACATGGGCACGGGGCGCCCGTCCAGCTTGGGGCTGAAATCGCCGCCGGTGATGGCGACGAAGGTGTTGGTGGTGAAGCGCAGCGTGGGCCCGGCCAGGCAAAATTCCAGCACCGGCGCGTTCGGGTCGTTGTCCACCAGCAGGTTCGCGATGCGGAAGGCGCGCGCGTCCATGACGCCGGAAGGCGAAAAGCCGCTGCCCAGATACCCGACGCGGCCTTTGTCCTGAACCGTGGTGAGGATGCCGGGCTTGATGGCGGTCACTCCCATGTTAGGCTCCTTCCACGATGACGTCGCATTCCCAGTCGCCGGCGGCTATCTGGGCCTCGATGGCGTCGTACTGGGCGCGGGTGATGGGCTGGAAGCGCAGGTATTCGCCTGCTTGGTAGAGGATGGGCGGCGTGCGGTCGGGGTCGTAGGGGCGCACCGGGCTGCGGCCGATGATCTGCCAGCCGCCGGGGCTTGCCAGCGGGTAGATGCCCGTTTGCGCGCCGCCGATGCCCACGCTGCCTGCGGGGATTTCCGTGCGCGGCTGGGCCAGGCGCGGCGTGTGCAGGCGCTCGTCGAGGCCCCCCAGGTAGGCGAAGCCGGGCAGGAAGCCCAGCATGTCGATCAGGTAGTCGCGCCCGGAATGCAGGGCCACCACGTCCTGTTCGCTCATGCCGGCGTGCTCGGCGACGGTGGGCAGGTCGGGGGCGAATTCGTCCTCGTAGCACACGGGGATGACCACGATGCGCTTGATGGTCGCCTCGGCGGCCGTGAGGTCGCGCAGCTTGCCACGCACGCGCCGGCACAGATCGTCGTAGCCGATGGTGCAGGGGTCGTAGGTGACCATAAGCGAGCAGAACGTGGGCACAAGCTCCTGGACGCCGGGGATGGGGTCGTCGGAAAGCGTTTGCGCGGCGACGCGGATCATGCCGCTCGTTTGCGGCGATATCGTTTTCGCGAACTCCAGGTTTATCGCGGAGTCGCCGGCGACGGTGATGTCGAATCCAGCCAAGATGTACCCTCACGTTGATCGTTTTGTTCCTCTGCCATGCTAAAGCAAAGTGAGGCGAAACGGCATTTTGGTAATATACTTGCAACCTATCTGATTAATAGTAATTCACCGCACCGCGCGCTGTGTTTCGGATGCGTATCCAATCGGCTGGCGGTCGCGTGCGTAAGGGTGAGATGAGCGGCTTCGGTGCTTCGATGCCGCAGATAACGAAAGCGTTGAGGATGGAAAGAGCTATCTTCCTGGCCGTGTTCCTGTTCGGGTACACGGTGCAGGCCATCACGGGGTTCGCCGGCAACATATTCTGCATGCCCGTGGGCACCTATCTGCTGGGGCTGCAGAACTCGGTTTCCATTTTGAACACGACGGGCTTTTTGGGCTGCGGCCTTTTGGCCGTGATCCACCGCAAGAACATCCACTGGCGGGAACTGGCCAAAATCGTGCTGGTCATGCTGCCGTTCGTGGCGTTCGGCGCTTGGCTCGACTCCGTCATCCCGCTGCATGCGCTGCTGAAGATATACGGCCTGATCATCCTTGCCCTCGGCATTAAGAACCTCGTGCAGAAGAAGCAGTCGTTTCTGCCCGAATGGGCGCTGTGGACGGTGCTTATCGCGGCGGGCCTGGTGCAGGGCATGTTCGTGTCCGGCGGCGCCTTGCTGGTCATCTACGCGGTGCAGAAGCTGCGCGACAAGGAGCAGTTCCGCGCCACGCTGTCGGCGGTGTGGGCGATTCTGAACCTGCTGTACGCCGTCTTCCAGGTGCAGCAGGGGCATTTCACCGGCGATGCGTGGATCACCGTCGCCTGCTGCATCCCGCTGATCGCGCTGGCAACGTTCGTGGGCGGCAAGCTGGGCAAGCGCCTGAGCCAGGAACGCTTCCTGAAGCTGACGTACGTCCTGTTGCTGGTGATCGGCGCCGTCCTGCTGGCAACCAGCTAAGCGGCCTTGAGGCACGCGAGAAGAATTCATAAGCAACAAAAATTCGTAGGATCGAGCGAAAGCTCGATCCCAAATAGAGAGCGCCGAAGGCGCGACACGCAAATCTCCAGGTGAGGGCCGCAACCCAACGAAAAGGCCTCGCATCGAAAACGCCCCCTGCGGCTGCGAGCTGCAGGGGGCGTCGTTTCGCACGCGTTTTCGGCGGCCGAACGCCGAATGCCGAAGGTTAGTCCTGCTTGACCACCAGCACGTCGCAGCGGACGTTGCGGATGAGGTAGGTGGAAACGCTGCCCACGAACACGTACTTGATGTTGGACAGGCCGCGCTCGCCGCAGATGACCAGGTCGGGGTTGTTCGGCTCGATGAGCTGCTTGGACAGCGTGTCGGTGATGCGGCCGGCGCGCACCATCAGCTGCACCGAGGGGATGTCGGGGTTGCTGCGCGCAGCCTCGAACAGGTCGGCCAGGTCGGTTTCGATGCGGGTCTTGCCCTCGTTGCACAAAAGCTCGAAGTCGACGCCCGAAGCCTCGTAGGGCACGGAGTCGATGACGTGGCCGAAGACCAGCTCGGCACCGTCTGCTGCGGCCAGAGCGATAGCGCGCTCCATAACGGCGCGCTGCGTGGAGGAGCCGTCCAACGCCGCGAAAATGCGCTTGTATCCGAATGCCATGGGAAACCCCTTTCGTCATGCGCGACCCCGGTCGCGCGGTTTTATGGCGGGTGGAATAGAGTGCGCCAAATTCGGCGGCGCCCGCTTTCAACGACATTGTACCCCAACCTGCGGCCTTGGACGTTTCGGCTCGTAAACGAGGTGCGAAAGGAACGAGAAAGTTTTCCTCCTGCGCGCCTCGATGTGAAAGTTTGCCCGGCCGGCCGCGTATCGGCGGGTTTTATCGGGCGAAGTGGTAAGGTTTGCCCAGTAATATGGAAAGGTCGCGCGGGGGAGTATGCCGCACGGCGCAACGCAAGGAGCACCTATGATCGACGATCGCATGTACAACCTGGGTAACGAGCCTTCCGCCATCCGCGAGCTGTTCGCTTACGGCATGAAGCGCAAGGCCGAAATCGGCGACGACAAGGTGTTCGACTACAGCATCGGCAACCCGAGCGTGCCCGCCCCGCGCAAGGTGGCCGACACCATCGCCGAGGCGATGAAGCTCTCGCCCGTCGAGCTGCACGCGTATTCGCCGGCAGCCGGCATCCCCGCGGTGCGCCAGGCCGTTGCCGACAGCATCGCGCGCCGCTACGGCATTTCGGCCAAGGCTTCCCATGTGTACATGACCGTGGGCGCCGCCGCGTCCATCGCCATCAGCCTGGGCGCCATCACCAGCCCCGGCGACGAGGTCATCGTGCCCACCCCGTACTTCCCCGAGTACAAGGTGTGGATCGAGACGATGGGCTGCTCCATCGTGGAGGTGCCGGCGCAGGTTCCCAGCTTCCAGCTCGACATCGAGGCCATGGGCGCGGCCGTTACCGCGAAGACGGCCGCCGTCATCATCAACTCGCCGAACAACCCGGTCGGCGCCGTGTACACGCGCGATAACCTGGAAGCGCTCGCCGCTATGCTGCACGCCAAGGAAGAGGAGTTCGGCCACCCGATCTACCTGATCAGCGACGAGCCGTATCGCGAGATCGTCTACGGCGCCGAGGTTCCCTATGTGCCTTCCATCTACGCGCGCACGCTCGTGTGCTATTCGTATTCCAAGGCGCTCAGTCTGCCGGGAGAGCGCGTCGGCTACATTTACGTGTCCGACACCATGGATGCCGAAGAGGCCGACCGCGTGTTCTGCGCCGTTGCCGGCGCTGGTCGCGCGCATGGCTACGTTTGCGCGCCGGTGCTGTTCCAGCGCGTGGCCGCCGCGTGCGTCGACGAGCCTGCCGACGTTGACGCCTACGCCGAGAACCGCCGCATCCTCACCGAGGGGCTCGACGCGCTGGGCTACGAATACGTGCAGCCCGACGGCGCGTTCTACCTGTGGGTGCGCGCGCTTGAGGACGACGCGCAGGCGTTCGGCGAAAAGGCCAAGAAGCACGAGCTTTTGCTGGTGCCCTCCGACAGCTTCGGCGTGCCGGGCTGGGTGCGCCTGAGCTACTGCATCGCGAAGAAGACCATCGAGGACAGCATGCCCGCCTTCGCAGCCCTGAAGAAGGACTACGAATAGGATTTTCGCGCCCGATTCAAAAAAGTCTGACGCACCCTTCGGGTGCTGATCAAATGCTGCGCGAGCCGTGCCTTGCGCCTACGGGCAGCTGCACGAACCCGTCAAAGCCGGCAAAAAAATTCGTGGGGCCGAGCGAAAGTCTGACGCACCCTTCGGGTGCTGATCAAATGCTGCGCGAGCCGTGCCTTGCGCCTACGGGCAGCTGCACGAACCCGTCAAAGCCGGCAAAAAAATTCGTGGGGCCGAGCGAAAGCTCGGCCCGTATTCAAGAGCGCTCGAAGAGCGCGACACATTTTTGCCTTGCGCCGGCCGACCGACCTGCTGGCCCGCTTAGCTCGTGTAGCGTTCCATGTAGTCGAGAATCTCCTGGCGGGAGTGCAGGTTGGTTTTCGCGTAGATGCGCTTGATGTGCGCATGCGCGGTGCCGGGGCTGATGAACAGCTCCTCGGCGACGCGCTTCTGCGTCCAGCCGAGCGAATAGAGCGCCAGCACCTCTACCTCGCGGTCGGAGAGCATGAACTGCTCGCCGATCTTCTCGGCCTTGCGGCGCATGACGTCCTGATGGGGGGTCGTCTCTTTGATTGCCGCCACTTGCGACTCGCCTTCCGAATCCAGACCCATCAGGCGGGTAAAGGTCGAGTGGCGCGATTTGCCCGCCTGAGCGGCACCGCCATCCGCCGCGCCGCCCACTGCGGGCTGCTTGGGAAGGATGTCGGCCAGGCTCATTCCCGCGCCGGGCACGCTCAGGCATTCGGCGTCGCACGTTGCGCACGACCCCTCCTCGCCCGACTTGCCCGCGCCGACCATGACGACGCGCCCGCGCCTTTCCTGTTCAAGCTGCTGTTCAAGCTGGGAAATGCGCGCTTTGTCCCGTTGCTCGCGGCGATCCGACTGCGTTTTCGCGATGCTCAAAAACAAACCGAGCGCCACCTGCACCGAAATGATGAGCAAGAAACCCATGCACGCATGGACGAGGATATCGTAGCTGGTCAGAACGGGCATCGTGATGAAGGCGACGCGCGCAACGCAGCGGCTTCCCATGCACACGATCCAGCCGCCGAGCGCGTAATAGTACGGGTCGCGCCAGCCGAACCCCATGAACGCGATGGTGATATACCACATGAACGCGCACATGAGCGCGTTGAGGGACGTGGTGGGCACGGCGCCGATGTCGAGCGATCCGGGGAAGCACGCGTAGAGCAACAGGGCGAACGCCGCCATGGTCTCGAACAGGATGAAGGTTCCGACGGTCATGACGTTCTTGCGTCGGCGCGCGACCATCGCGATCAACCCAAGGCTGATCGCGATGGTGAGCAGCCCGTACGCGATGCGGGTCTCGAGGCTGAAGGTGATGGGCTCGCCGTTGGGGTAGCCGCGCAGGAAGCCGACGACCACGAAAAGCGTTCCCAGGCTGATAGCCGTCGCCGAAAGCAGGCGCTTGCTGTGCTCGGTGTCGCCGACCACGCCGAAGTAGTCGAGCGCGGGCGTGAACGAGTTGATGTTGTGCGCGAGCAGTCGCGTGCGGGCAAGCAGCATGCAGGGAATCTGCAGCAAAACGAACGCGGCGGCCACGAAATAGCCCGTCGTCCCGAGCGCTCCGCAGAGGTAGATGACGACCTCGCTGATGGCGATGGCGGAAAACGCATACACGGTGGCGGTGAGGCTTTCGCAACCGCGCGCACGCCGCAACCAGTAGAAGATGCAGCCGGCTGCGGTAAGCGTGATGAGGGTGCTCAGCCAAAAGCGCAAATTCGAAGCTTCGGGATTGGAGAAGTCGGTCAGGGGCATGGCGATGAGAACCGCCGCTTCGATGACGCAGCAGATGCGCATAAGCCAATTCGTCTGCGGCTTGGTGAAGCGGAATTTCGTGAAGAACATGAGGGTTGCCAGCACGATCATCACGGCGATGGCCGCCATCATCGCGCCGTCGGTGAACAGACCCTCGTCGGTTTTGCGGTAGCTGCCGTAGCTTGCCACGATCAGCCCGGCGCGCCCGAAAGCGAACCCGATGATGGAAGGAAGCAGGGGCAAAAACGTGCTCGCGAACGACGAAAAGCCGGAAGCGCGGCCCGCATTCGAGGAACCGCTTGCGGCGATTGGCGCCTCCGACTGCGCAGAGACGTTCTTTCCCGGCAGCTCCAGCTCCTTCAATCCGTTCCCCCTCTTCCCGTTTTCGCTCGCGCTTGATCAGGCTAAACCGCCGATTCCCTCAAAAAGGCGATGACAAGCTTGACCATTTGACCCTAAAAGAGGGTACGGGCGATGCTTCATAAGCGCAATCATATCATGCGAATAATTCTGAATTGTAACCGGAGGATTATGGTTTTAGGGGGTAAAAGAATGGTTGACGAGAGCAAGATCGAATTCGACGAGCCCGATGAGGGACGAAACCTCTACGTGGAGCCCGCCGACCGGGCGCTCATCCGCACGAAGGACGTGTACCAAACCGAGCTGGACAACGGCGTGGAGGGATATTCCGAGACGCTGCTGGCCATCGTGGCGAACTTCAAGAATTCCGGCAAGCCCGAGGGCTTCAACGTGCAGAGCATGGTCGGCCGCAGCAAACGAGGGGAAGTTGCGCTGCGCCTGTTCGCCGTGGTGGACGATTCGGTCGCCGACCCGATTTTCGTGAAGGTGGGCTTCAAGAGCCGCGGCTGCTTGGCCATGACCGGGTGCGCGAGCGCCATCTGCTCGATGATCGAGGGCATGACGTTCAGCCAGGCGCTTCAGCTCAAGCCCGAAGACGTCGCCCGCGCGGTCGACGGCGTTCCGGCGGACAAGAAGCACACGACGGTGTTCGCCATTGAGGCCGTGCGCGGCCTGATCGGCGACTGGATGTACCGCTGCGGCATGAGCCTGGCGGAGATGAACGAGAAGCTTCCCTGCGACGAGCTGTCGGTGGCGTGCCTGATGTGCGAGCACTGCAGCCTGCGGGCGACGCGTGTCGACATGCTGGTCGCCGAAGCGCAGGCGGCGCAGAAGGCGGGTGCATAAGCGATGACGGAAGAAGATCGCGAGGGCGTGCTGCCTCTCGAGGGAGCTGATGGCGCGGAGAACGCGGCGGAAGCTGTGGGTGTTGCTTGCGTTGACGGGGCTTCGGCCTGCGACGATGTCGCGATGCCGGATGCGAGCGCGAAGGGCGAGCCGGCGGATGCGGCCGCTGAGGGCGCGCCGGCAGAAGAGGAAGTGGATCCCGAGGCCGAGGCCGCCGCGCGCGAGCTTGCCGAGCACAACGCGCTCGCCGACGTGTTCGACGACGTGCGCCGCATGTCGGCCGACAGCCATCTGGTGACGCCCGATCGCTGGCCGGCGATCGGATTGGTGCCCGACCACATGACGGGCGAGGACTTCGAGATGTTCGTGTACGAATGGCTCGAAGATTACCAGGCAGAACACGCCGAGGAGATCGCTGACGAGATCGCCTCGGAAAAGGCGAAGGCTGCGGCGGTTCGCTCGGCGACGCACGCCGTGGGCGTGCCGCCGAAGATCCCGAACCGTCGCTTATCGCAGATAAAAGCTGATGAGGA
Source organism: Prevotella sp. CAG:279 (assembly GCA_963633085.1). Taxonomy (GTDB): domain Bacteria; phylum Actinomycetota; class Coriobacteriia; order Coriobacteriales; family Eggerthellaceae; genus Senegalimassilia. The sequence goes on from CAVGWX010000013.1 coordinate 22,553, forward strand.
GACTGCGAGCGCCTCGGGTGCGGGCGCGGCCGGCGAGCGCGAGGCGGATGTCGCTGGGCAGGCTGGCGAGGGCTCGCCAGCTGTTGAGGTTTCCGCGGTTGAGCAGGCGAGCGTTTCCGGCTCGGCGATTTCGCGGTCTGTTGAGGGCGGGAACGAAGGCGCCGCGCCCGAAGCCGTCGGCGCGCCGGAGGGCGCGAAGGCAAAGAGCGCGGATGAAAATGCGGCCGGCAACGCTGTCGCCGACGACTCCAGCCCCTTCGCCGGCCTGAAGATTCCCGAAGGCTACAAGCTCGAGCAGATCGAGGGCGAGTGGGTGCTCGTGGAAGACGAGAACGCCGCGCCGGTTCGCAAGGAAATCAGCTGCAACCGCATCAAGGTGCTCATGGGCATGCACAGCTACTACCTGTACGACCAAACGCTCATGACCGATGCCTATGCGCACTGGGCGTTTTTGGCCGCCGAGGACAATCCGCAGGTCACGTTCGTGGAATGCGTGCGCGAGGATTCGCGCATCTACCCGAGGCCCTACGCCGCCGAGTGCCTGCGCAACCCGCCTTTTTCCATGACCGACGAGCAGATCCAGCAAACGTGGGAAGCGGTGCGCGATTCGGGCAACTACCCCGACATCGAGCGCACCGTCGCGTCGAACGGCGACGTGTACTACTACTCGACGAAGTATCTCGAGCCCGGATACGCAGCGTCGCTGGCAGAATACGACGCGGTGGAGCGCCCCGCCAACGTGTAGGGAAAATTGCGCGTCGTGCCTTCGGCGCTCTCTAGTGTGGGGTCGAGCTTTCGCTCGACCCCACGAATTTTAATGGCCAGCTTTCGCCTGACGCGAACTCCTGCTACCGGCTTGGCGCTTTTATGAGGCGCACATTCTTGTTGTGGGGGAGGGCGATCCCGCAACATCCTGCCATTGGGCTAACGCCCCACCTGGAATTTCGTGGGCGCGCGCCATGACTCGCGCTTTAATTGAAAGCGCGAAGCGCGTCATATTTCTCGAAACGCGAGCGGAAGGGCTTCCCCGTGGCAAGTTTTGCGAGTTTCCGAACCGCCGTGCACGAGAATCGGACTCCGATGGCAAACTATCGGCGTTTCTGTAGCACGAAACGCGCATGGCGCTACAGAAACTCGAGTTTCTTGCCATTTCGACCCGTTTTGGCTGCACGGAGGCTCGGAAAGTCGAAAAACTTGCCAGCACCTCTCACCGAGTTTGCTTGACGGGGCCCTCGCCCTCGCCCTCGCCTTCGCTCCCGAAAGCCCTCGCAAAAAGAGCCCCCTCAGCGTCTGCGCGTCGAGGGGGCTCTTCGTTTGGTAAAACTCTTCCGCCTTCGCCCTGCGTCAGGGGTGCGAGGCGAAGGCGGAAAGCGGCGAGGGTCCGCGCGAAGCGTGAATCCTCGCCGCAATCAACGCGCTACGGCAGCAGGTTCAGGTCCTTGAGCTCTGCCTTCACGTCGTCCATCTCGTAGTAGTCCAGGCAGTCCGCCGTCGGGCAGCCCTTCTCGGAATCCCAGCCGAACTTCTCGTAGAGCATGGTCAGACCCTTCTGGAAGTCTTCCTTCTCCATCTTGTCGGTGCCCTGGGTGAACGGCTCCTTGTCGGCATCCTTGGTGAACGGCCATTCCGTGATGACGTCATGGATGGTGCGGCATTCGTTGCAGCCGATCTTGCCGTTGGCGTCGGTCATGCCGCGCACGGTGTTGGCGCGCTGCAGCGTCATGATGCGGGCAGCCGCCTTGTACAGCTCGTCGGTGGTGACGTCCTCGCCGGTCACGGCCTTGAAGAACTTCGCCTCCAGGTCCAAGTCTCCGCGGTAGTTGCGGGTCTTCGACGGGGACTGGGCCATCGGCCACACCCAGTTGCACAGCGTCAGGGAGTCATGCAGCACGTCGGTGACGATGGACCACCAGCAGAAGTTCGCCTTGTGCTCGTTCATCGGCGTGTAGTTCTTCTCCGCATCCAGCGCGTCCTCGCCGCCCCACAGCTCGGCAGCGATCTGCTGCTTCAGCTCGTGAGGAAGACCGCACTGCAGCATGTTCTGGTGCGAGTGGATCATCGGGTCGCGGTTGAACACCATGTTCAGCAGGCCGCCGACCTGGCCGTAAGACTCAATGGCGTGGTGAACCGGCCAGCCGCGGTAGTTGATCAGGCAGCTTGCCGTGGTGTCGAACCATTCCATGTCGTCCCAGCGCTTGCACCACACGATGGGGCCGTGGCCCAGGTAGGACATCTCGTTGTCGTTGCGGGCGATGTGCTTGAGCAGCTCGACCATGATGGTCGGGTCGTTGTTCTCGAACTTGTTCCAGTCGAACAGGTTGTACTCGTCCTCGGGCAGCACGCGCTTGAAGATCTCCTTGGAAACGCAGTGCGCGATGTCGCGGTAGATCTGCGCGTAGTTGCACCACATGCCCAGGTCGTCCATCGTGGCGCCGACAACCTGGTCCCAAATGAGGCCGTCTTCGGTGGAGGACTTGACGGTGGTGTGCTGGCCCAGGATCTTCGTCATGTAAACGGAGAACGGGAAGTTCGGCACGCAGGTGTTGCCGGTGATCTCGTAGCCGCCGTTCTTGCGGGCGTTGGGCACGCGCATATCGGAGTAGCAGTGAATCGGGCAGCTGTGGCAGCCGTTCATCTTGATGGTGTACTTCTCGGCGTCGGGGCCTTCGTCCTTGGTGGTCTTCATGCAGCGGTAGCCGACGGTGTTGATCTCGCCAGGCTTCGGCTCACCGGTCTCGATGGGCTCGCCCTCGGCGTCGGCCCAGTAAAGGCCCTTGCGCGCCGTCCAACGGGTGCCCTTGTCGTAGTATTCCGCCCATTCCTGCTGGGTGGAGGGAACCACGTGGTTGTTGTTGGAGCCGACGATCTCGCGCAGCATGTAGTCGGACAGGTCGGCCAGCGCCTGCGGATCCTTGACGTTGACGGAGCCGTTGCCCTCGATGACCAGCGCCTTGAGCTTCTTGGAGCCCATGACGCAGCCCAGGCCGGCGCCTGCGGAGTGGTTACGGGTGTTCATCATGACGGCGTAGGGCAGCAGGTTCTCACCGGCGGGGCCGATGGTCGCCACGCAAGCACGCACGCTCTCGGCGCGGTTGAGCGCCTCGGTGGTGGCGCGGGTGCCCAGGCCCCACACGAACGACGCGTCCTTGATCTGCACGTCGTCGTCCTTGATGTTCAAGTACACGGGCTTGTCGGACTTGCCCTCCACGATGATGGCGTCGTAGCCGGCCAGCTTGATGCGTGCGCCGATCATGCCGCCGCAGTGGGCGTCGACGACCAGGTGGTCGGTGGAGAACGTGGAAAGGAAGCTGATGGTGGTACGTCCGGCCAAAGGCACGCCCGAAGCGGTCAGCGGGCCGACGGCGTAGACGATCTTGGCTTCCTCGGAAAGCGGGTCGGTGCCAGCGGGAACCTCATCGTACATGATCTTGTTCGCCAGGCCCATGCCGCCGATGTATTTCTTATAAGGCTGGGTCGACTCGGTGGTGATGGAGCCCGTGGTCAGGTTCACGCGCAGCATCTTGCCGGTCCAGCCGTATGACTTCTCGTCAGCCATGTTGCATCTCCAAATCTCTTCTCGATACATGCGTTGCGTGACATGCCGGGCGATTTGGGTGCAGACGACAATTTCGTCACAGCAAAGTATGCAATCCCAGGTGGGGGCCGCATACCCTTTTTTGGGGTAATTGACTCAAAAGGTGATTTTTCCGGCTAATGGCGCGGAAATTTCGGCATATGGGCAAAAGTTAGCCACGGAATCGCCCCGAAAGAGGGTACGGGGTACGGGAGGGGAAACCGATACTGCATCCTGTTGCGTGACCCGAAGGGGCGAAGAGTGTGCGGCGGAAATCCGGGGGGCAGAACTGGACGAGGGTTCTGTTTGAGGAGGAACCGGCGCGTAAGAAGACTCACCAATATATGTGAGGGGGAGTACTCATAATGTCAGATACGAATCAAAGCGGCAGCGCTCCTGTGATCGAGCAGGCGCCGAAGAAGACCATTACCCGCCGCGACGTGCTGGCCATGGCCGGCTGCGGCGTTGCCGGCTTGGTTGTCGGCGGCGTGCTGGCGTCTTGGGGCGTCACGTCGCAGTCCATCGCTTCGGGGCGCATCGAGCTGCGCACCACGCCCACGAAGATGATCGTGACCGATCGTGCCCGCTGCTCGGGCTGCCAGCGCTGCGAGATGATGTGCACGCTGAAAAACGACGGCCGCGTGTGCCAGAACATCGCCCGCGTGCGCGTGTGGGATAACTACTACTGGGGCAAGAGCCCGGACACGGGCGAAGGTTCCTTCGGCGACGGCGCGAAGGGCGCCTGCGAGTTCACCGTCGAGCACTGCAAGCAGTGTGCCGACGCGAATTGCATGAAGTATTGCCCGGTGCATGCCATTTACGCCGACGAGAACACCGGCGCTCGCACGGTCGATCCGAAGAAGTGCATCGGCTGCGGCATGTGCGCCCAGGCCTGCCCGTGGAACATGCCCCGCGTCGACGCGGAAACCGGCGTGTCCACCAAGTGCATCTCCTGCGGCCGCTGCGCCGAGCAGTGCCCCAACGGCGCCATCAAGTTCATCGATTGGCAGGACATCGCGCAGAAGATCATCGACGAGGGTATCGTCCGCACGACCACCATCGTTTCCGAATAGGGGGCGTGGGATATGTCAGAGAAAACTGTTACCAGGCGCGGCTTCGTCGCCGGCGCGGCGGGGGCTGCTGCTCTTGCCGGATGCGCCGGATACGCAAGCTTCGGCGCTTGGGATGAGGCGTTCGCCAAGCCTCCGAAAGCCGCCGAAACCAAGCAGGTGCACACCCTGTGCGACGGCTGCGGCAACAAATGCGGCATGGTGGCGTGGGTGCGCGACGGCAAGGTCTGGCGCGTATCCGGTGAGAAGGGCCACCCCTGCTCGGGCGGGCATCTGTGCGGCCGCGGCGAGGGCCTGATCTCGGCCGCGTATTCCGAAGACCGCCTGACCAAGCCGCTCAAGAAGAACGGCTCGAAGTTCGAGGAGATCAGCTGGGACGACGCGTTCGCTCAGATCGGCTCCGCCCTCGAGGCCGCCGGCAGCAAGGCAGCCGTCCTGCAGGCCCGCGGCAACTGCACGCCGTTCACCAAGCGTCTCGTGCAGAGCCTGGGCAGCGCTCATTATTATGATGATTCCGCCGTTCACGACGCCGACATCACCGCGGCCGTCGAATGCGTCGCCGGCGCCTACGCCGCGCCCGACGTCAAGAACACCAAGTTCGCGCTGATGCTGGACAAGTCCACCTACGATGGCATGCGTCCGGCCGAGGTCGCCGATTTCGTCGAGAAGAGCGAAGATCCCGACTCGAAGGTCGTGCTGGTCGATCCGCGCCTGACCGCGTTCGGCCGCGTTGCCGACGAGTGGATCCCCATCGTGCCCGGCACCGAGCTCGCGCTGCTCGTGGGCATCGCCTCCGAGCTCATCAACCGCGAGACCTACGACAAGGAGTTCGTGAAGGCTCACGCTTCCGGCTTCGAAGAGTTCGCCAAGGTCATCCGCACCTACGATATCGCTTGGGCATCCGAGAAGACGGGCATTCCGGACAGCACCATCACCGGCCTGGCCGCCCAGCTTGCGAAAAACGCTCCGGCAAGCTTCGTGGACATGCCGTGGGCCGGTACGTTCGGCGCCGGTTACAAGAACAGCTTCGACACGTGTCGCATGGTGTATCTGATCAACGCCATGCTGGGCAACTTCAACCACAAGGGCGGCTGGATCATCGGCGATGCGCCGTATGTTTCCGCCGACGCGCTTGCCTCGGCCGGCATCAAGAAGCTGGCAACCGTCTCCGGCAAGGCGGCGGGCAGCACCGCAAGCTTCGCTCCGGCAAGCTGCGTGGCCGCCATCGACGCCATGAAGTCCGGCGAGATTTCCGCCGCCGTGGTGGTGGAGAGCAACCCGGTGCTCGACTACCCGGGCGGCGACAAGGTGACCGAAGCGCTGAAGTCCCTGAATTGCCTGGTCGTGTGCGATCAGTTCATGACCGAAACGGCCGAGCTCGCCGACTACGTGCTGCCGCTCGACAGCTACCTGGAGTGCGCGGGCACGCCGGTGACGGTCGGCGCCGAGACGTCGGTCGTGGCGGCGCGCCATGCGGCCATCGACCGCATCAATGCGGGCACGAAGTCCATCGACGAGGTCGTTCGCGGCCTGGCCGAAGCTTGCGGCAAGGGCAGCGACTTCAACTTCACGCTCGAGGACTACAACAAGGCCTGGTTCAAGGCTGCCGGCCTTGCCGAGGACATCCTCGACCAGCAGGCTTTCTCCGCCATCGCCGGGTCGACCGTTTCCGAGGGGAACGTCCCGTACCTGCGCACCAAGTCGGGCAAGATCGAGTTTTCCTCCGACGCTGCCAAGGAAGCGGGCCTTTCGGCGGTTCCTGAATGGACCGACACCCAGGAGCCCGCGAGCGCGGAGATGCCGCACCTGCTCATCGGCGAGCAGAACATCCAGTCGGCAACCTACACGCTTGCCGCGGCCAAGCTGACCGAGATTTCCAAGAAGTACGACCTCGACGCTGCCTGGATCAACGCCGACGTGGCCAAGAAGAAGGGCATCGCCGACGGCGACAACGTGAAGCTGACCACCGCCGAAGGCTCCGTCACGGTTCCTGCGAAGGTGACCGGGCGCATCTGCCCCTCGGCTGTGTGGATTCCTGCTCATTACGGTGCCACCGCCGAGAAGATTTCCGAGGCGAAGGGCTTCGGCGCGGCTGCCAAGAAGCTCGTCCCGCTGGCAAGCGAACCGGGAACGGGCGCGGCCATGATGGGCGAGGCGGTCGTTTCGATCGAGAAGGCGGGTGCATAGCATGACACGTTACGGAATGCTCATCAACACGAAGAAGTGCATCGGCTGCTACGCCTGCCGCGTTGCGTGCCAGAATCAGAACGACCTGCTGCCGACCGAGGACTTCATCCGCTTCGAGCAGAAGGAAACCGGAACCTACCCTGCGGTTTCCCTCGAAACGGTGCCGCTGCAGTGCATGCACTGCGAGGACGCCCCCTGCGCGAGCGTGTGCCCGACGGGTGCGGCGCATATCGGCGCCGACGGCATCGTGTCCGTCGACCATGGCCGCTGCATCGGCTGCTTGTACTGCATGGCCGCTTGCCCTTACCAGGTGCGTTCGCGCAACGAGCAGACGGGTGCGGTGGACAAGTGCCGCCTGTGCGCGGCGACGGCCGAGGGCGGCGCGACCAACTGCGTGACCGCCTGCCCGGGCGGCGTGCGCATCGTCGGCGACTTGGACGACCCGGAATCCGAGCTTTCTCGCGAGATCGCCCGCACCGGCGCCCAGCCCATCGCAGGCAGCCTGACAAAATCCAAGTTCTACTACGTGAGGTGATGCTGAGATGGAATACACACCTATTTGGAGCGGCATCATCGCCTGCTATCTGTTCTTAGGCGGCTTGGGCGGCGGCGCGTTCGCGACGAGCGCGTTTCTGGCCTGGCGCCATCCCGAGGCCACGACGATGCGCAAGATCGGGCACATCATCGCTCCTGTTGTCGTCATCGTCGGCCTGGTGCTGCTGATGTTCGACGCGAAGGCGGGCTTTTACAACCCGCTGCGCTTCGCGCTGCTGCTGACGAACTTCGGGTCGGTCATGACCTGGGGCGTCGTTATCCTGGCGGCGTTCGTGGTGGTCGCGCTCATCGCGCTTCTGCTCGATTTCTTGAAGCGCAAGGTGCCGATGGGCCTTGAGCTGGTCGGTTCCATCCTGGGCATCTGCGTCGCCATCTACACCGGCTGCCTGCTGGGCGTGTGCAAGACGTTCCCGCTGTGGAACAACGCGCTTCTGCCCGTGCTGTTCTTGGTGTCGGCGATGTCGACCGGCATGGCGATCGTGCTTCTGGTCGCCGCGTTCAAATGCCCCGACGAGTTCGACCGCGTCGTGATCTTCAAGAAGTTCCACTTCTGCTTCCCGTGCATCGAGATGCTGCTGGTCTTAAGCCTGCTGTTCATCACCGCGACGAACTCCGAGGCCGGCCTTAACTCGGTGCTGGCGCTCGTGTGCGGCAAGTACGCGGTGGTCTTCTGGGTGCTGTTCGTTGCTATCGGCCTGGTCGTTCCCACCATCCTGGAGGCGAAGATGCTGTTCTTCAGCTCCAAGGAGTTCGAGGAGTCGAGCACGGCCCATATGATTTCCGCTGGGTCCAGCGTCGGCGTGCTGATCGGCGGCTTCGTCCTGCGTCTGCTTGTCCTTCTGGCAGCGCTGCCGGTCACGATGACCGTCGCGTGGACGTTATAGGGGCGCACTCGCGCTCCGCGCCTGTGGACCCCCTCCCCGCAGGCGTTTAGGAAAGCCCCCGCACCGTGCGGGGGCTTTCTTTGTGTGGGGGCGTTCGCGAGGATGCCTGATTGGCCGGCTTTGAAAATGTCTGTCGCACCCTTCGGGTGCTCTTGATTACGGGTTGAGCTGTCGCTCAACCCCACAAAATCTTGTTGCTGGGATAACTTGTTCGGCAGGGAATCTTCCCGCCGGCTTAACGGTTCTGTCCGGAGATCTTGCTGCCGGCTTAACGTTTCTGCAAGAATTTCGTGGGTGCGAGACATGTCTCGCACATCACTAGGCCAGCACCGAAGGCGCGTCAGACTTCTTAACACGCGGGCGGAACCGGCTGATGACCATCCGTGCGCTTGGGCAAACAAATAAACCCCCGGGGTGGAAGTCCCCGGGGGCAAGCGAAAGGAATCCCGACAGCG
>CAVGWX010000014.1:0-29400 GCA_963633085.1 Prevotella sp. CAG:279
TGCGGAGGAAGTCCGTGGGAGGCCAGGGCGTCGCGCTCGCGGAGGGCGCTTTTCTATGCGCTTGATGGAACGCCCCCGGGCATGCGCCCGGGGGCGTTCGTCTTTTGGTACCCTTTTTATACTGGAATATACTCGAAAAGGGGAACCTTAATGCAACAGTCTCATTACGACTACCTCGTTGTCGGTGCCGGCGTGTCTTCCGCCGTCTTCTGCCATGAAGCCGCGAAGCTCGGTAAGAGCTGCCTGGTCATCGATCGTCGCGATCATATTGCCGGCAACATCTATACCGAGGATGTCGAGGGCATCAACGTTCATCGCTACGGTGCCCATATCTTCCATACGTCGCTGCGCCCTGTTTGGAATTACGTCAATCAGTTCGCGGAATTCAACAACTACGTGAACAGCCCTGTTGCTCGCTACAAAGACGAGCTGTACAACCTGCCGTTCAACATGAACACGTTCTCCAAGATGTGGGGCATCAAGACCCCCGAGGAGGCTCGCGAGATCATCGAGAAGCAGAAGGCCGAAGCTGTTGCGCAAATCGGCGATGGGGAGCCGAAAAACCTTGAGGAGCAGGCGCTCTCCCTGATTGGCAAGGATGTCTTCGAGAAACTGATCAAGGGCTATACCGAAAAGCAGTGGGGCCGCAGCTGCACGGAGCTTCCCCCGAGCATCATCAAGCGCCTCCCCGTGCGTTTCATCTACGACAACAATTACTTCAACGACCGTTGGCAGGGCATCCCCATGGGCGGTTACACCGCCATGGTTGAGCGCATGTTCGGCGATACCGAGATCTTCCTGAACACCGAATATCGCGAGTTCGTCGCAGCCAACGAAGGCATCTCCGACCGCATCATCTACTGCGGTCCCATCGATGAGTATTTCGATTTCAAGCTGGGAACGCTTGAGTATCGCAGCCTTCGCTTCGAGACCGAGACCGTTGAGTGCGAGAACTGGCAGGGCAACGCGGTGGTGAACTACACCGAGCGAGAGGTTCCGTTCACGCGCATCATCGAGCACAAGCATTTCGAGAAGCAAGAGTCCCCGGTTTCCGTCATCACGCGCGAGTATCCCGCTGATTGGAAGCCCGGCGACGAGCCGTACTATCCCATCAATGACGAGCGCAATTCGAAGCTCTATGAGCAGTACGTCGAGCTTGCCAAGGAAGAGGGCGACGTCGTGTTCGCCGGTCGTCTTGGCGGCTACAAGTACTACGACATGGACAAGGCCATCGACGCCGCGTTCGACCTCGTCAAGGCGGAACTGGGCGTGGATTTGCGCGCATAGTTCGCCGATCGGCCATCGTTTTGCATTCTGGGCCCCTGCGCATGCGGGGGCTCTTTTTTTTGGAAAGGAAAGTTGAGCGTTTCTGCCCAGTTTGCCGCCATGTTAATTGTGGGCGCGATCCTCGAGACGTTTCCTCGCACGGTATAATGTATGAGAACATTTTTGCTCTCTATGGAGGATTGATTACGTGGCGGAAATTTCGGAGGAAGCCCAGAAAACAGCAGAAGAGGCAATGGATAACGATCGCAAGCTCGAGGAGCTCGTCGAGGGATTGAGCGCCTCATCGCGCCGCAAGCGGCAGAGCGCTGCCTCGTCGCTTTCCTATGTTGCCCGCCTGCACCCAGATCTGATGGGCCCTTACTCGGCTCAGATCGTGGACGCCTTGAACTGCACCGAGGCGCAGACGCGTTGGGAGTGCCTCGATATCTTGACGCTCATGGTGCCAAGCGATGCGCGCCTTTGCGAGAAAGCGCTGCCTGGTGCGGAAACCGCGCTGTTCGACGAGGAGAGCGGTTTCGTGCGCCTCGCCGCGATGCGCTTCTTCTGCGCCTATGGGGCAACGACGGAGAATCGTTCCGAGCGCTGCTGGCCGCTTATCGAGGAGGCTATTCAGTGCTATCACGGTGACGTCGAGTTCAACGACATGCTCAACGCCGTCGAGAATTTCGCCGCCGGCAAGCTTTCGGAGCACGTTCGGGAATCGGTCATCGAAAGAATGTCGTTCGATGCGCATAATGGCAAAGGCGCATTGAAGCGGAAAGCGCAAGCGATCATCGATAACGCGCAGCGCTCATAACATTGGGAACCTCAGGCTGCGCTCGTGCGCAGCCTGTTTGCTTCTGAACCCGCCCGCAGGGTATGCGGGGGAACTGTTCGAACGCAAACGAAGGGCCGACGGGTTCGCCCAGTCGGTTGGCGTTGAGCCGGTGCGCCGCATCGGCTCGCCTTGACCCGTTGAGGCAAGGTTGCGCAAGAGAGAGGAGTGAGTATGGCTCAGCATACGGTAACGTTGATTCCGGGCGACGGAATCGGTCTGGAAACCTCTGCGGCGATGCAGCAGGTGGTGGAAGCGGCTGGCGCGGATATCGCCTGGGAGATCGCCGAAGCGGGAGCTGCGTGCGCCGAGAAAACGGGAACGCCGCTGCCTGAAGAGACCGTCGAGGCGGTAAAGCGCAACAAGGTTGCCATCAAAGGACCGTGCACCACTCCGGTCGGAACGGGCTTTCGCAGCGTGAACGTCGCGCTGCGCAAGACGCTGCAGCTGTACGTGTGCCTACGCCCCGTGGTGTCCATGCCGGGCGCGGGCGGGCGCTATGACGATGTCGATCTGGTCATCGTCCGCGAGAATTCCGAGGACCTGTACGCCGGCGTCGAATTCGAGGAAGGGTCGGCCGGCGCGAAGCGCCTGATCGACCTGTGCGCCGAAGAGGGGGCCGGCATCATCCGCCCCGATTCGGGCATCTCCGTCAAGCCGATATCGGTGTCGGCCACCAGGGACATCGTGCAGTACGCCTTCGACTACGCCGTCAAGCACGGTCGTAAAAAGGTGACCGCGGCGCATAAAGCGAACATCATGAAGTTCTCGGACGGCCTGTTCCTGCGCGAAGCTCGAGAGGTCGCCAAGGGCTTCGAGGGCAAGATCGCGTTCGACGACAAGATCATCGACGCTTTCTGCATGAACATGGTCATCGACCCCTCCCAGTTCGACGTGGTGGTGTTCCCGAACCTGTACGGGGACATCGCAAGCGACCTGGCTGCCGGGCTCGTGGGCGGCCTGGGGATCGCCCCCGGTGCGAACATCGGCAAGGAATACGCGGTGTTCGAGGCGGTGCACGGAAGCGCGCCGGATATCGCCGGGCAGGACAAGGCGAATCCGACGGCGGAAATCATGTCGGCGGCGATGATGCTCGACCATTTGGGCGAGATGGAGACGGCGGATCGCATCCGCCGCGCGGTTCGCGCCGTGTATGCCGACGGGAGCGTGCTGACCGGGGATATCCGCAAGGCGACGGGCAGCACGGCCGCCGCCGCAAGTTGCACCGAGTTCACGGAAACGCTGGTCGCGGCCGTGAAGAGCCTGTCCTAGGAAGCGTATCGAGCGACGGCCCTTCGGCAGAGGGGCCGTCGACGAGGGGGAGTTTATGAACAACGAGAGTTACGCCTCCACGCTTACCGTGGGGGAGAAGGCCTATACGTATTACCCCGTTGCGGGCGTTGCGGGTTCCGAGAAGCTGCCGTATGCGCTGAAGGTGCTGCTGGAGAACGTGCTGCGCAACGCCGAGACGCCTGAAGCCGCAGCGGACCTTTCCCAGCGCATCGTGAGCGCCGGCGTCGCGGGCGAAGTGGGCTCGGAGGTTGAGTTCAGCCCGGCGCGCGTGCTGTTCCAGGACTTCACGGGCGTGCCGGTGTTCGTCGACTTCGCGGTGATGCGCGAAGCGTGCGCGCAGCTGGGCGGGGACCCGAAGAAGATCAACCCGCAGATCCCGTGCGATCTGGTCATCGACCATTCGGTCATCGCCGACGAGGCCGGGTGCGCCTCGGCTATGCGCAAGAACATGGAGCTGGAGTTCCATCGCAATTCCGAGCGCTACAACTTTTTGAAGTGGGCTCAGAGGTCGTTCGAGAACGTGCGCATCGTGCCGCCGGGAGCCGGCATCTGCCACCAGCTCAACATCGAGCAATTCGCGCACGTTGCCATGACCTCGACCGCCGCCGGCGTCAAGACGCCGGAAGGCGAGAGGCCGACGGTGTATTTCGACACGCTGGTGGGCACGGACAGCCATACCCCCACGGCGAACGGCATCGGCGTGCTCGGCTGGGGCGTTGGCGGCATCGAGGCTGAGGCGGCCGCCCTTGGCCAGCCGATCACCACGCTGGTCCCGAAGGTCGTCGGGATCCGCTTGACGGGCGAGCTTTCCGAAGGCGTCGCGGCGATGGATGTGGCGCTGGCGTTCGCGAAGATGCTGCGCGCCAAGGGCGTCGTCGGCTGCTTCGTGGAATGCTTTGGCCCCGGCCTTGACAGCCTGAACGCCACGCAGCGCGCGTGCATCTCCAACATGACGCCGGAATACGGCGCCACCTGCACGCTGTTCCCCGTAGACGTCAAGACGCTCGACTACCTGAAGCTGACCGGGCGCAGCGACGAGCAGGTCGCTCTCGTTGAGGCCTATGCGAAGGCGCAGGGCTTCTGGAACGATCCGGCAGCACCCGAGCGCGTCTACTCCGACGTTCTCGAACTTGACTTGAGCAGCGTCGATCGATGCATCGCCGGCCCGAGCCGCCCGCACGATTGCATCTCCCTTACGGGCGCGCAGCAGCGCTTCCGCGCGATTTGCGACGAGCGCGAACTCGATATGCGCAAGACCGCGACGGTCAACGTTGCCGGGCAGGATTGCGAGATCAGCCATGGCGCGCTCGCCATCGCGGCGGTCACGAGCTGCACGACGGCGACCGACCCATCCATGATGCTGACGGCGGGCCTGGTTGCGAAAAAGGCCGCCGAAGCGGGCCTTTCCCCCAAGCCGTGGGTGAAGTGCATCTTAGCTCCCGGCAGCCATGCGACCGAGCTTCTGCTTGAGCGCGCGGGGCTTTTGGACGGGCTTCGCCAGCTCGGTTTCCATACCTGCGGGTTCGGCTGCATGAGCTGCATCGGCAATTCCGGCCCGGTGCTGCCGGCCATGCACGAGGTCGCCGACGACCTTGAGCTCGCGAGCGTGCTTTCCGGCAATCGAAACTTCGAGGGGCGCATCTCGCCCGACGTGTCGCAGAACTACCTGGCGTCTCCGGCGACGGTCATCGCGTACTCCCTGGCGGGCACCATGGACGTCGATCTGCCGAACGCGGTGCTGGGAGAGCGCGCGGACGGAACGCCGGTGAAGCTTGCCGACATCTGGCCGAGCGATGCCGAGGTTGCCGAGCTTTTGGCGCAGTTCGCGACGAAGGACTTGTACGAAGAGGGTTCGCGCGGCATGTACGAGGGCGACGCGGCGTGGCAGCAGCTGGGCAGCGAGCCGTCCGACACCTTTGCGTGGGACGAGGCTTCCACCTATGTGCGTCGGGCACCGTATTTCGATGGCATGGGGAAGATCCCCGAGCCGTCCCGCCCGATCGAAGGGGCGCGCGCCTTGGCGTTCTTGGGCGATTTCATCACCACGGACCATATCTCCCCGGCCGGCTCCATCGCCTCGGATTCCCCGGCTGCGAAGTACCTGCGCGAGCGCAACGTGGCCGAGGCCGACTTCAACACCTACGGCGCCCGCCGCGGCAACCACGAGGTGATGATGCGCGGCACCTTCGCCAACGTGAAGCTGCTCAACAAGCTGGCCGGCGGCAAGCGCGGCGGCTGGACCCGCGATTTCCTTGCCGACGAGGTGGTGCCGCTGTTCGACGCCGCCATGGATTACGAACGTGCGGGAGTGCCGCTGGTCGTGGTCGCGGGCAAGATGTACGGCTCGGGCAGTTCGCGCGACTGGGCGGCGAAAGGTCCCGTGCTTTTGGGCATCCGCGCGGCTTTCGCGGAAAGCTTCGAGCGTATCCATCGTTCGAACCTTATCGGCATGGGCGTGATGCCCCTGCAGTTCGCTGAGGGCGAAAGCGCGGAAAGCCTTGGGCTGGACGGCTCGGAGCGCTACACGGTGGGGGCGGTCGACTTTTCCGCAGGCCTGCCGAACCCCGGCGTGGTCGACGTGAGCGCCGTGAAGCCGGACGGGTCGAAGATCGACTTCAAGGCGACGGTTCGCATCGACACGCCGACCGAGGGCAAGTACTTCGCCAACGGCGGCATCCTGCAGTACGTTTTGAGACAGCTGGCCGAATAAGCTGGCGGAATAGCCGCTAGCGCATCGAGAGCGCGTTTGTTTTGAGGCGGGGCCGGGCGAGAGGTGTTCGCTCGGCCCCGCTTGGTTTCGGGGCGAGCGCTTCGGACGATTTCACACACGGAGGAGTATCACGTGCAACGCATCTTGTTCATATGCCATGGCAACATCTGCCGATCGACGATGGCGCAGTCCGTCATGCAGGATTTGGTGAGGCGCGCGGGGCGAGCGGCCGACTTCGCGATCGATTCGGCGGCGACCACCAATGACGAGATAGGCAGCACGCCGCATCGCGGGACGGTGGAAAAGCTGCGCGAGATGGGCGTGCCGGTCGTGCCGCACCGCGCGCGCAAGGTGCGCCGCGAGGAATACGGCGAGTGGGACTTGCTCGTGTATATGGACGACGAGAACGAACGGCATCTGCGGGGGATTTTCGGCGATGACCCGGAGGGCAAGTTCGTGCGCATGCTGGCGTTCGCGCCTGGTGCGGGGCTTGTTGACGAGGATGGCGGCCTGAGCGACGGAGCGCACGATGCGGCTGCTCTTCGCGCGGCGAGCAGCGCGGCCGACGACGTGGCCGACCCTTGGTTCACCGGCAACTTCGACGACACCTATCGCGATGTGCTTGCAGGCTGCACCGGGCTGTTGGCTTGGTGTGCGGGAGAGGGGTGCTAGCGGACTGTGGAACCGTGCGTTTTGATCACCGGGGCAACCGGTGGGATCGGGCAAGAGCTCTCGCGTGAGTTCGCGCGCTCTGGAAACGCGCTTGCTTTGGTGGGGAGGTCTCGCGACAAGCTCGACGCCCTTGCCGCTGAGCTGGCTGCGGAATTCGGCGTGCGCGCTCATGCTTTCGCAGCCGATCTGTCCGA
Organism: Prevotella sp. CAG:279; assembly: GCA_963633085.1. Classification (GTDB taxonomy): domain Bacteria; phylum Actinomycetota; class Coriobacteriia; order Coriobacteriales; family Eggerthellaceae; genus Senegalimassilia. The sequence continues at coordinate 6,971 of CAVGWX010000014.1, forward strand.
GCCGGGTTCGACCGACAAGCTGGTCGCCGAGGTTGAGGCGAAGGGCCTGCAGGTGGAGACGCTCGTGAACAACGCCGGTTTCGGCTATGACGCGCCCTTCGCGCAAAGCGACCTTGCGCGGCAGCGCGCCCTCGTGCAGACGAACGACATGGCGCTCATGGAGCTTTGCCTCGCTTTCGCTCCCGATATGGCTGCTCGCGGTCATGGGGGCATTCTGAACGTCGCGAGCGTCGCCGGGTTTGTTCCGGGGCCCTACATGGCGACGTATTACGCGTCGAAGGCGTTCGTCCAGTCGTTTTCCCAAGCGCTGCGCGTCGAGCTGAAGCCCTATGGCGTGCATGTGACCGCCTTGTGCCCGGGGCCGGTGCGCACGCCGTTTTGGGAAAACGCCGATGCGGGATCGATTGCCCTGGCGAAGATGACCGTCGAGGCCCCTCGCGTCGCCCGCGCGGCGGTGAGGGCGTTAGGCGCGAACAAGCCGCTTTGCTGCCCTGGTTTGCTGGCGCGGGCCATTGTGGCCGGGAGCCGTTTCGTTCCGCGCACCTGGGCGGCGAAGGTTGCTGCCTCGTTGCAACGCAAATAGGAAAAGGTCTGGCGATGGGGGTCGCCAGACCTTTGATCGACGATTTGGGGACTTGCCTGGCCGTCGATACGGCAAGCTTTTCCTGCTCATTAAGCGCGCTGCTTGCCGGTGAAGCTTTCCACGTCGATGCAGTAGATGTCGCAGCGGGCGAGCGCTTGGTCGGTGAAGCCCGGCTCGGCGGCGGGGGCAAGATGCTCCATGATGCGGGACAGGCCGTAGCGCTTCATGTCGGCGCTTTGGATCTTGTGGACCGTCCCGATTCCCATGATCGACCGATAGGCATACGAATAGGCGCAGGCGAACGTGCCGGTGATCACGCCGTCTTGCGCATCCATCTCGATGGCGACGCGCGGCTCGCGGGCGAAGGCTTCCGACTTGCGTCCGGCCGTGGCGGAGTGGACCCACAGCGCCAGGCGCGGCTCGTCGCTGCCCTCTTGCGGGTCGGCCCAGTCGTATCCGAAGCTCATGGGGACGATGAAGGGGCCTTCGTCGTCTGCAAGGGCTACGCGCACGGTGGGGCAGGCGTCTACGATGGCGCGCAGCTGGGCGGGGCTTTTGACCTCGCGGCCGGCAAGGCGCATGGGGCGGCGGTTCGGGGCGTTTTCGAGTTCTGTCATGATTCGGCTTTCGTTTCGGGGTTTTCGCCATGGTACGTCGGCAGGAGCGCGCCGATGGGAGCGGGAGTTCGGAAAACATCCATTTTGTATGGCCTAGCTTGGTTGGAGTCGGTGCGCTTTGCCAGGCGCGCGTTCCTTGGCATCGAAGCGGCGAGGCCTTCCAGGCTGACGTGCTCATCTCATGTTTGGGCTGATTGACGGGCTATTTTGCCGCAGTGCGTTTGATAGAATGTGCGGACATGTGATGGTGCGGCGCTCTTCTGGATCGGTCCAGCTGCTGCGTCGCCCGACGGAAAGGCAATCAAAGCATGGCGGAGTTCATCTACCAAATGTACAAGGCGCGCAAGGCGCATGGCGACAAGGTCATCCTCGACGATGTCACGCTGTCGTTCTATCCGGGCGCGAAGATCGGCGTCGTGGGCCCGAACGGCATGGGCAAATCGACGCTGCTGAAGATCATGGCGGGTCTTGACGAGGTCAGCAACGGCGACGCGCGCCTGACCCCCGGCTACACGGTGGGCATCCTGCAGCAGGAGCCGCCGCTTGACGAGGACAAGACGGTGCTGGAGAACATCGAGCTGGCCTTCGGCGAGGTAAAGGCGAAGATCGACCGCTTCAACGAGATCGGCGGGCTTATGGCCGAGCCCGACGCCGACTTCGACGCGCTCATGGACGAGATGGGCAAGCTGCAGGACGCCATCGACGCCGCCAACGGCTGGGACTTGGACAGCCAGCTGTCGCAGGCCATGGACGCGCTGCAGTGCCCCGATCCCGACATGCCCGTGAACGTGCTTTCCGGCGGCGAGCGCAGGCGCGTGGCGCTGTGCCGTCTGCTGCTCGAGGCCCCCGATCTGCTGCTGCTCGACGAGCCGACCAACCATCTGGATGCCGAGTCGGTGCTGTGGCTGGAGCAGTTCCTGCACAAGTACCCGGGCGCCGTGCTCGCCGTCACGCACGATCGCTACTTCCTCGACAACGTTGCCGAGTGGATCTGCGAGGTCGACCGCGGCAGCCTCTACCCGTACAAGGGCAACTACTCCACGTATCTTGAGACGAAGGCCGCGCGCATGGCCGGCCAGAAGCAGCGCGATGAGAAGCTGCAGAAGCGCCTGGCCAGCGAGCTTGAGTGGGTGCGCAGCTCCCCGAAGGCGCGTCAGGCGAAGAGCCGCGCGCGCTTGGAGCGCTACGACCAGATGGCGGCCGAGGCGGCGCAGTCCAAGAAGCTCGACTTCACCGAGATTCAGATCCCGGCCGGCCCGCGCCTGGGCGCCGAGGTGCTGAAGGTGGAGCACCTGCACAAGCAGTTCGGCGACCGCGTGCTGATGGACGACGTGTCCTTCGACTTGCCGCGCAACGGCATCGTGGGCGTCATCGGCCCGAACGGCGTGGGCAAGTCCACCCTGTTCAAGATGATCATGGGTATCGAGCAGCCCACTTCCGGCGCGCTCACGCTGGGCGAGACCGTGAAGGTATCCTATGTCGACCAGGGCCGCGCGGGCATCGACGGGGACAAGAGCGTGTGGGAAGTGGTTTCCGGAGGCCTTGACTACATGATGGTGTGCGAGACCGAGGTGCCCAGCCGCGCCTATGTGGCGAGCTTCGGCTTCAAGGGCTCCGACCAGCAGAAGCCGGCGGGCGTGCTTTCCGGCGGCGAGCGCAATCGCCTGAACCTGGCGCTGACGCTCAAGCAGGGCGGCAATCTGCTGCTGCTCGACGAGCCCACCAACGACCTGGACGTCGAAACGCTGTCCAGCCTGGAGGAGGCGCTGCTGCGCTTCCCGGGTTGCGCGGTGGTGACCAGCCACGACCGCATGTTCCTCGACCGCGTTGCCACGCATATCCTGGCATGGGAAGGCACCGACGACAACCCGGGCAACTGGTTCTGGTTCGAAGGCAACTTCGAAAGCTACCAGAAAAACCGCGTCGAGCGCCTAGGCGAGGAAGCCGCCAAGCCCCACCGCCTGCATAGGAAGCTGACGCGCGACTAAGGTGATGGGTTAGGGACATCTAGCCTATTTATCTGGGAAAACGAAAGGCCCGGGCGCATACGCCCGGGCCTTTCGCGTAATAGCGGGGGTTGTTCTTCCCAAGCCCTCTAGTTCTTCAGCGAGTTGATGGGGGCGGGCATACGGCCTCCGCGGTGGGCGAAGACGGTGCCGGCGTGCGTGTTCACGGGCATGACCGGCGCGTAACCCAAAAGGCCGCCGAAGTCCAGCTTGTCGCCGACCTTCTTGCCGATGGCGGGGATGACGCGCACGGCGGTGGTCTTGTTGTTGATCATGCCGATGGCGCATTCGTCGGCGATGATGCCGAAGATGGCCTCGACCGGGGTATCGCCGGGGATGGCGATCATGTCCAGGCCGACGCTGCAGACGCAGGTCATGGCCTCAAGCTTCTCCAGGCACAGCGCGCCCGACTCGGCCGCGCGGATCATGCCGGCGTCTTCCGACACGGGGATGAACGCGCCGGACAGGCCGCCGACGCTCGAGGACGCCATGACGCCGCCCTTCTTCACCGCGTCGTTGAGCATGGCCAGCGCCGCCGTGGTGCCCGGGCCGCCGCACTGCCCCACGCCGATGGCCTCCAGGATTTCCGCCACGGAATCGCCCTCGGCCGGGGTGGGGGCCAGCGACAGGTCCAGGATGCCCTTCGCCACGCCCATGCGGCGGCTGGCTTCGCGCGCCATCAGTTCGCCGGCGCGCGTGATCTTGAACGCGGTGGCCTTGATGGCCTCGGCGATCTCGGTCATGTCGGCGTCCTTGGGCATGTTCGCGAGCACCTGGCGCACCACGCCCGGGCCGGATACGCCCACGTTGATGACCGCGTCGGCCTCGCCCGACCCGTGGAACGCGCCCGCCATGAACGGGTTGTCCTCCACTGCGTTGCAGAACACCACGAGCTTGCCCGCGCCGATGCAATCGCGGTCGGCCGTGAGCTCGGCGGACTTCTTCACGATGCCGGCCATCTTCAGCGCGGCGTCCATGTTGATGCCGGCGCGCGTGGAGCCGACGTTGACGCTCGAGCACACGCGCTCGGTGGCGGCCAGCGCGTTGGGGATGGAGTCCATCAGCTTGTTGTCGGCCGCCGACGCGCCCTTCTGCACCAGCGCGGAAAAGCCGCCCACGAAGTCGACGCCCACCTCGGCGCCGGCCTTGTCCATGGCCACGGCGATGCGCGACAGGTCGGCATCGGGCACGGCGGCGCAGATCTCGGCGATGGGCGTGACGGAGATGCGCTTGTTCACGATCGGGATGCCGAATTCGCGTTCGAGCTGCTGCGCGGTGGGAACGAGGTTCTCGGCCGCGGCGCACATCTTGTCGTAGACCTTGCGCGCCATGGCGTTGATGTCCGAATCGGTGCACGAGCGCAGGTTCAGGCCCAGCGTGATGGTGCGGATGTCCAGGTGCTGCTTGCTGACCATCGCCAGCGTTTCGGCGATTTCCTCCGGGGTGATTTGCATGGTCAATCCTTTTTGACGGGCAACTTTATTGCAGCCAGAATAGCAAACGGGGCCGGGGCGTGGCAGCGCGTTCTCAGGCTTTCTAGAGGATTAACGCGAAGCGGGGGCGAACCTGCTGGCTCGCCCCCGCTTGAGGGATGCGTCTTGTTGGCTTGTCCCTTAGAAGACCGGGACGACAGCTCCGTTGTAGGTGCTGTTGATGTAGGTGCGCACCGTTTCGGAGGTGAGCGCCTTGGCGAGGGCCTTGATCTTGTCGCTGCCCTGGTTGCCGTCCTTCACGACCAGCACGTTGGCGTAGGTTTCCGCGGCGAGCGAGTCGGTCGCCTCGACGGCCAGGGCGTCCTTGTCGACGGACAGGCCGGCGGCCTGGGCGTAGTTGCCGTTGATGCAGGCGACGTCGACGTCGGCCAGCGCGTTGGGGATGTTGGCGGCCTCAAGCTCCTTGATCTTCAGGTTCTTGGGGTTTTCCACGATGTCCTTCGTGGTGGCGGTGATGCCCGCGCCGTCAGCAAGCTTGATCAGGCCTTCCTGCTGGAGCAGCAGAAGCGCGCGAGCCTCGTTGGTGGTGTCGTTGGGCACCGCGACCGTGGCGCCGTCGGCAAGCGCGTCGAGGCTTGCGGTCTTACCGGCGTACAGGCCGAAGGGCTCGAAGTGCACGGCCTCGACGGAGACCAGGTGCGTGCCCTTCTCCTCGTTGAAGGAGTCGAGATAGGGCTGATGCTGGAAGTAGTTGGCGTCAACCTCGCCCTGCTCGGTCACGTCGTTGGGCTGGATGTAGTCGGTGAATTCCTTGACCTGCAGCGTGTAGCCGTCCTTTTCCAGCTCGGAGGCGACGGCGTTCGTCAGGATCTCCGCATGCGGGGTGGGGCTTGCCGCCACCGTGATGGTCTTGTCGTCAGAAGAGCTGCCGGTGCTGCTCGTGCCGCTGTTCGAGGAGCAGCCTGCCAAGGCGAAGGCTCCTGCGGCCAGCACGCCGGCGGCGGCTAGGGCCACCAGCTTCTTCGTTGCGAACTTGCTCATGTTGGGTCTCCCTCCCATCGGTGGGGTGCCATCTGCGGCGCGATTCCCCTTATGGGGGAGGCGGGCGGCACCCTTTGCTATTGGCGTGACGACTAGTATAGGGACGCGCCGAAGAGATGCAATACGTTTGCTCATACGAAAAGATGGGGGTTATCTATAGGTAAAACATATAGCCTGGCTTTATAGGCAATCGAATCGATGTATGGAGAGCTTGCGCCGGCCAGGTAACGGGCGGGTAGCGCGGTTGCCTTGGTGCGCCGCTGCCGATACAATGCATGCTATTGAACAACCTGTTTATTATTGGCCGCGTTGTTCAAAAGGCGAAAACGCCGCGAGGACGGGGCATGCAGCTTAAAAAGCGCCTTTCCGCCTGCGGCGAAAAGCGAAGCGCATACGGAAGGGGGCTTCGTGGCGGGCGAGGAAAACAGCGCCGAGGACAGGCGCATCACGCGTTCGAAAGCGGCATTGCGCGATGCGATGGTGGCGCTTATCGAGGAGCGTGGCCTGGCGAACTTCTCGGCAAGCGACCTGTGCGCACGGGCCGACTTGAATCGCGGGACGCTGTACAACAACTTCGGCGACAAAGACGGTTTGCTCTCGGCGCTCGAGGACGACGTGATGCGCGACTTGGAGGGCTTCCAGGCGCGCATGCAGCAGCTCACGCTCAAAGACGTGCTGCGCTACCGCGTGAACAAGCTGCCGATGCCCTTTTTGGTCAGCCTGTTCGATTACCTGCGCGAGCAGGGGGACTTCCTGCACGCGATCATGGGCCCGGCGGGCGACCCGAGCTTCGGGCCGCGCGTGCGCGACGCCATCTGCACCGAGATCATCCGAACCATCCTGCACGAGCGCTACCGCAACAACCCCGCGCCGTTCGTGCAATATTATGTGGCGTTTTACGCAAGCGCCTACCTGGGGGTTATCACGCATTGGATCGAGACGGGCATGAAGGAATCTTCCGAGGACATGGCGCGCATCGCGATGCGCCTGTTCTTCATCAAACCTGGCGATCCCATCCGACTGTAAAGACGAGGCGGGCTTACTATGAGCGAGAACAAGGTTACGGAAACGAACGAGCAGGCGGCCGTCGCGCTGCAGGCGGCTGCGACTGCCGATGAGGCAGCCCCGGCGCAAGCGGGAGGCGAAGATAGCTTGCACATCGGCATCGACGTCGGCTCCACCACGGTGAAGCTGGCCATCCTCGACGATGCGCATGAGATCCGCTACGCGGTGTATCGCCGCCATCACGCCGATGTGCGCGCGACCATCGTCGAGGTGCTTTCCGAGGCGGCGCGCGACTTCGGCGACAAGCGCATGACCATCGCCATCACCGGTTCGGGCGGCCTTTTGCTCTCCCAGTGGCTCGGCATCGAGTTCGTGCAGGAGGTCATCGCCAGCAAGACGGCGGTCGAGACCTTCATCCCCAAGACCGACGTCGCCATCGAGCTGGGCGGCGAGGACGCGAAGATCATCTACTTCGACAACGGCATCGAGCAGCGCATGAACGGCACCTGCGCCGGCGGCACGGGCGCGTTCATCGACCAGATGGCGGCCCTGCTCAACACCGACGCGGGCGGCCTGAACGAGCTGGCGCAGCATGCGCAGACCATCTATCCCATCGCCAGCCGCTGCGGCGTGTTCGCCAAAACCGACGTGCAGCCCCTGCTCAACGAGGGCGCGCGCCGCGAGGACATCGCCGCATCCATCTTCCAGTCCGTGGTGACGCAGACCATTTCCGGCCTGGCATGCGGGCGCCCCATCCGCGGCTACGTCGCTTTCCTGGGCGGTCCCTTGCAGTACCTGCCGCAGCTGCGCGAGCGCTTCTACGAGACGCTGAACCTCGACGAGGAGCACCGCATCGTCCCCAAGAACGCGCACCTGTTCGTGGCCGGCGGCTGCGCCATCGCGGGCGCGGCGAGCGATACGGTGAAGGCCGAGAAGCTCGATGACGTGCTCGAGCGCCTGAAGAACCTCGGCGACGTGCAGGGGTCTGAGGTGGTGCGCCTGCCCCCGCTGTTCGCCAACGAGGCCGAGCTTGCCGAATTCAACGACCGCCATGCCGCCGAGCGCGTGCGCCGCGGCGACCTTGCCAGCTATCGCGGCACGGCGTTCCTGGGAATCGACGCCGGCTCCACCACGTTCAAGGCCGCGCTCATCGGGCGCGACGGCGAGCTTTTATGGAGCCACTACGTATCCAACAAAGGCGACGTGCTCGGCTGCGCGAAGGCGGCCGTGGCGAAGCTGTACCGCGAGCTGCCCTGCGACGAGGCGGGCAAGCCGCTCGTGAGCATCGGGCACGCGACCGTCACCGGCTACGGCGAGCATCTGCTGCTCGAGGCGCTGCGCGTCGATTCCGGCGAGATCGAGACCGTGGCGCACCTGCGCGGTTCGCAGGAGATGCTTCCCGGCGTGGAGTTCATCCTGGACATCGGCGGGCAGGACATGAAGTGCCTGCGCGTGAAGGACGGCGTGATCGACCACATCATGCTCAACGAGGCGTGCTCGTCGGGCTGCGGCAGCTTCATCGAAAGCTTCGCGAGCGGGCTGAACCTCGACGTGTCGGAATTCGCCAAGACGGCCATCAAGGCGGAAAACCCCGTCGATCTGGGCAGCCGCTGCACCGTGTTCATGAACAGCCGCGTGAAGCAGGCGCAGAAGGAAGGTGCCACCGTCGGCGACATCGCCGCGGGCCTGGCCATCTCCGTTATCAAGAACGCCCTGTTCAAGGTCATCAAGATCCGCGACCCGCACGACGTGGGCAGCAAGGTCATCGTGCAGGGCGGCACGTTCCTCAACGACGCCGTGCTGCGCGCCTTCGAGCAGCTCGCCGGCGTGAACGCCGTGCGCCCCGACATCGCGGGCAACATGGGCGCGTTCGGCGCGGCCCTGCTCGCGCGCGACCGCTTCAGCCGCCAGGACTCCGAGGCTTCGGGGCTTTTGCCGCTCGACGAGTTGGAGGCCCTGGAGCCGACGCACAAGACCGTGCGCTGCAAGGCGTGCTCGAACCATTGCCTGCTGACCGTCAACGACTTCGGCAAGGACAAGGAAACGGGCAAGCACCGCCGCTTCATCACGGGCAACCGCTGCGAGAAGGGCGCCGGAGCGCTGGGCGCGGCGACGAAGGGCGCCGAGGTGCCCAACCTGTTCGAATACAAGTCGAAGCGCCTGTTCGACCACTACACGCCGCTTGAGCCCAGCGAGGCCCCGCGCGGCACGGTGGGCATCCCGCGCGCGCTCAACATGTACGAGAACTACCCGTTCTGGTTCACCTTCTTCACCAAGCTCGGATGGCGCGTGGTGCTTTCCGACCCTTCGACGAAGAAAACCTACGAGGCCGGCATCGAGTCCATGCCGTCGGAGAGCGTTTGCTATCCGGCGAAGCTCTCGCACGGCCACATCATGAACCTGCTGGACAAGAAGCCCGACTTCATCTGGTTCCCGTGCAGCAAGTGGGAGCGCCAGGAAGACGAGACCGCCGGCAACCACTTCAACTGCCCGATCGTGGCGAGCTACGCCGAGGCGCTGCGCCTGAACATCGACGAGCTGCGCACCTCGAAAACGCAGTTCTTGAACCCCTGGCTTCCCTACGACAAGAAGGACCACCTGAAGAAGCGCCTGATGGTCGAGCTGGTCCAGGCGCATCCCGAGCTGTGCGGGAAAGGCGTTGCCGCCCCGACGGTGGCCGAGATCGACGCTGCCGTGGAAGCCGCATGGGCCGAGGACGAGGCGTTCAAGGCCGACATGCGCGAAAAGGGCGCCGAGACGCTTCTGTGGATGGAGCGGACCGGCACGCACGGCATCGTGCTGGCGGGCCGTCCCTACCATAACGATCCCGAGATCAACCATGCCATCCCCGAGCTTCTGACCAGCTTCGGCCTGGCGGTGCTCACCGAGGACTCCATCGCGCACTTAGGAACGCTCGAGCGCCCCATCCGCCTGGTGGACCAGTGGATGTACCATACGCGCCTTTACGCCGCCGCCAAGGTGGCCTCCGAGCGCAGCGACCTCGACCTCATCCAGCTGAACAGCTTCGGCTGCGGCCTTGACGCCCTGACCACCGACCAGGTGCAGGAGATCCTGGAGGCCGCCGGCAAGGTGTACACGGTTCTCAAGATCGACGAGGTCTCCAACCTGGGCGCCGCGCGCATCCGCGTGCGCAGCCTGCTTGCCGCGCTGAAGGACCAAGCCGACGAGGAGGCCGAGGCGCACGCCGCCGAGCAGGCCGAATCGGCCGCCGGGTGCGGCGGGTGCAGCATCGATGTCGAGGAGCTGCTGGCCGAGGCCGAAGCCGCCGTCGCCCAAGGCACCGCGGGCGCGGCCGACACCGAGGCGGTGCGCGATGCCGCTGCGGCCATCAAGCCGCCGCAGAGCTTCACCGACAAGGCGACCCCCGAGGTGCAGGCGAACTTCAAGCAGCGCGACGCCGGCTCCACGACGCAGTTCGCGCGCGCCCAGTTCACGCAGGAGATGAAGGACGCGGGCTACACCATCCTTGCCCCGCAGATGGCCCCGTACCACTTCGAGCTTCTGGTGCCCATCTTCGAGCGCTTCGGGTACAACGTCGATTTGCTGCCCTCGGTGGACCACGGTGCGGTCGATGCGGGCCTCAAGTACGTGAACAACGACATCTGCTACCCGTCCATCCTGGTCACGGGCCAGATCATGGAAGCGGTCATGTCGGGACGCTACGACACCGACAAGCTGGCCATCCTGATCACGCAGACCGGCGGCGGCTGCCGCGCGACCAACTACATCTCGCTGATCCGCAAGGCGCTCAAGGCCGTGGGGCTCGAGCATATCCCGGTCATCGCCATCAGCTTCAAGGACCTCGGAGAGGTGAACCCCGGCTTCAGCATCACGCCGGCCATGCTCTACCAGGCCGTTTCGGCCCTGCAGTACGGCGATCTGCTCATGATGTGCCTGTACCGCACGCGTCCCTACGAGGTGGAGCCCGGCAGCGCGAACGCCCTGTTCGACCACTGGATGGGCGAGTGCAAGCGCCAGCTTGGGCGAGGCGTGAAGCGCAGCGAGTTCAAGCGCACGGTCAAGCAGATCGTCGAGGATTTCGACACGCTGCCCTTGGAAGGCGAGGGGACGAAGCCGCGCGTGGGCGTCGTCGGCGAGATCTTGGTGAAGTTCCACCCGACGGCGAACAACCAGATCGTCGACGTCATCGAGCGCGAGGGCTGCGAGGCCGTGGTTCCCGGCCTCATCGAGTTCTTCCTGTTCGGCGCCGCAGGCGGCATCTTCCAGAAGGACCCGCTCGGACGCAGCGCGAAGGGCGCCTTCGGCAGCAAGATCGCCCTGCAGGTGGTGAAAGCCCTGCGCGCCCCGGTGACGCGCGCGCTTGAGGAATCGAGCCGCTTCAACCCGCCGGCAAGCATCTACGAGCTGGCCGAATACGCCAGCGAGATCCTTTCGCTGTGCAACTCGATGGGCGAGGGCTGGCTGCTCACGGCCGAGATGGTCGAGCTCATCCGCACCGGCGCGCCGAACGTGGTGTGCACGCAGCCCTTCGCGTGCTTGCCGAACCACGTGGTGGGCAAGGCCGTCATCAAGGAGCTGCGCCGCCTGTACCCGGAAAGCAACATCGTCGCCGTCGACTACGACCCCGGCGCGTCGGAGGTCAACCAGATCAACCGCATCAAGCTGATGATCGCCGTGGCGAAGAGCAACCTGGCCGAAAAGGAGGCCGAGGCGCGCGCGGCGGCCGAGGCATCCGCGCGACCTGCGGCGCAGGCCGCCGGCGAGCTTGAGATCGAAGAGACGCGCGCGTAATGGCCGGCAAGCTGATCATATGCCCGACGCCCATCGGCAACCTGGGCGACATGCCCGCCCGCGCCCTTGACGCGCTCGGGCGCGCCGACGTGGTGTGCGCGGAAGACACGCGCGTCACGGGCAAGCTCCTTGCCGCGTTCGGCATCGAGAAGCGCCTCGAGCGCTTGGACGAGGCACTCATCGGCGCGCGCGCCGAGGGCATCGTGGCGCGCGTGGCTGCGGGCGAGGTCATCGCGTACTGCAGCGATGCCGGCATGCCGGGCGTGTCCGATCCGGGGCTGCGCCTCGTACGCGCCTGCCGGGAAGCGGGCGCGCCGGTGGAGGTGCTTCCCGGGCCGACGGCCACGGCGACGGCCTACGTGGCCAGCGGCTGCACGAACGCGCGCTTCTATTTCGGCGGCTTCTTCCCGCGCAAGGCCGGCGAGCAACGCGCCGCGCTCGAGGCGGTGCGAACGCTGGATGCGGCGCTCATCTTCTACGAAAGCCCGAATCGCGTGGCGGGCGCGCTGGCCGCGTTGGCCGAGGCATTCCCCCTGCGCGAGGCCGCGGTGTGCCGCGAGCTGACGAAGCTGCACGAGGAAGTGGTGCGCGGAGAACTGCCCGCGCTTGCCGAGCAGTTCGCCCGCCGCGAGCAGGCCGGCGCCATCAAGGGCGAGATCGTGCTGGTCGTCGACGGCCCCAGCGAGGCCGAGGGGCAGCAGGCGCAGGAGGGCGCCGAAGATGCCGCCCGAGGTCGTGCGGAGGCGCTGAAGGCCGAGGGCATGCGCAACAAGGACATCGCCAAGCAGCTGGCGGCCGAGTTCGGCCTGCCGCGCAACGCGGCGTACGCTATCGCGCTGGAGGCGTGAGGAGCGTGGCCCGCCCCAACATGTCGGGCCCGGTGCGCACGCGCCGGGTCGACCCGCGAACGCTTGCGCCCGCTTCCGCTTCTTGCAAGGTCGTCGACGTCGACGGCATAGAGGTTCGCCTGTCCCATAAAAAGGTGAAGAACCTGAACCTGCGCATCGCGCGCGATGGCGGGCACGTGGAAGTGTCGGCTCCCGCATGGATGAGGGAGGCCGACGTCGTCGATTTCGTTCGCCGGAAGCGCGACTGGATCGAAGCCCAGATGGCGCGCATCGCCGAGACGCCCATGGCGCAGGCCTCGCAGGCGTCGCCGATCGAGGTGGCGCAGTGGCGCGCGGTGGTGCAAGCGTGCGTGCCGCCGCTCGTTGCGGCATGGGAGCCCATCATGGGGGTGAAGGCCGGCAATCTCGCCTACCGCAACATGACGAGCCGCTGGGGAAGCTGCCAGCCCTCCACCGGGCGCATCTGCATCAACGTGCGCCTGGCGCTCTATCCGCCCGAGTGTTTGGAATACGTGGTGGTCCACGAGCTGTGCCATTTGCTCGAACGCGGTCACGGCCCGCGGTTTCACCAGCTCATGGATGCCTTCATGCCTGATTGGAAGGAGCGGCGGGCGAAGCTGCGCTAGCGTTTTGCCTGTCTGCGGCCGCCCCTCGTCCGCTGCGCCGTGCGCGTTTCGTGCACTTGCCGGCCCCGGTGCGCCGGACTGCTACCATCAGCTTCCATGGATACGAACACTGCACTTTCCGAAGGCGTCGGCGAAGCGCCCCCTTCTTCACGCGGGCGCGCGGGCGCGCCTGATTGCGAGCACGAGCCTGCGCGCACCCGCGAGCGGGACGGCCTGCCCCCGCGGCAGCGCCGCGCGGTGCTCGGCATCATGGTCACTGGCACCACGGCCTCCTGCATCACCCAGTCGATGCTCATCGCGGCGCTGCCCGCCATCATGAGCGAGTACTCGATCAGCGCCTCCGCAGGGCAGCTGCTCACAACGGCCTATATCTTCACCTTGGGCCTCATCAGCGCCCTCACGGCGTTTTTGATGAACCGTTTCAACTCGAAGAGCCTCTTCCTCGTCTCGATGGCCTGCTTCGCCGCGGGCTGCGTTGCGGCCATCTTGGCGCCGAACTACCCGCTGCTGCTCGCCGCGCGCCTCTTGCAGGCGGGAGGCGCGGGCATCAGCCTTCCGTTGGTGCAGCTGGTCGCGCTGAACATCTACCCGAAAAGCCAGTACGGGCGCGCAACGTCCATCGTCGGCATGATCATCGGGTTCGCGCCCGCGATCGGCCCGACCATCAGCGGTTTCCTTATCGATGCCTGGGGCTGGCGGTCGATGTTCTGGATCTTGGGGGCCATCGCGGTTGCGGTCATCGCGCTCACGGCGCTGCTGCTTCCCGACGTGGTGCGCCGTCCCGACAAGCCCGGCAAGCTCGATGTGGCCTCGACCCTGCTTTACCTCGCCGGGTTCATCGCGGTGATGGCGGGGGCTTCCACCTTGGAGTCGGGCGGAAGCATCGGCCCGGCGGCGTTTGCCCCCATCGCGGGCGGTTTGGCGCTGCTCGTCGTGTTCGCTCGCCGCCAGCTTCGGATAGAGAACCCCCTGCTGAAACTTGCGTGCTTTCGCGACCGGACCTTTGCCGTGTCGGCGATCCTGGTCGTGTTCGCGCACATCGCGTTCATGGCGCCCTCCATCATGGTGCCGCTGTTCGTGCAGGATATCCAGGGGCAGACGGCCACGGTGTCGGGCCTGACCATCCTGCCCGGCGCCATCATGATGGGCGTGCTGAACCCCTTCACCGGGCGCTACCTTGACGCGCATGGCCCGTGGCGGCTCATCGTTGCGGGGTGCGCGCTCATCCTCGCGGGCACGGCGGCGTTCGCTCTCATCCCGGCCAGCGTGCCCGAGTGGGTGGTGACGGTGCTCTACGGAATCCGATCGGCGGGCGTGGCGTGCCTCATGATGCCCATGACCGCCTGGGCATGCACGACGCTGAAAGACTCGGAGCTGGCCCAGGCGTCGGCCATCACGACGTCGATGCGCCAGCTTATCGGCAGCCTCTCCGCCTCTCTGTTCATCGCGGCGATGGCTTTGACCTCGCAAAACGACCTGGGCGTCGATCTTGGCGGCTTCGACTTCAGCTTCTGGCTGCAATGCGGCGTGCCGGTGATCGCGCTGCTTCTGGGCGTCTTCGCGCTTCCGAGGACGGACAAGCGCTAGCTGTTTTACCAGGAGGGTTCCTCGAGGGGGTTCGGTCGTCGGCGATGGAGCTCAACGAATCGATGCAAAGGAAAGGCTCGCCGAGGCGAGCCTTTCCTTTGCTAGATGGCGTCCATTTGCGCGGAGGTTGCGCTGTACCAGTGCTCCCAGTTCGCGGGGCAGTATTTCTTCGCCGCCTCCACCGATATGGTGTAGCCGTAGCCGCGCGCCAAGCCGGCCACGTGGTCGCGGATGGCGTCTTCCCAGCTGTCCCACGCCTCCGATCCCCAGCCCCAGGCGTTATGGCTGTTGAAGCAGTACAGGCCCTTCGTGCTTTCCGTGTTCGAGATGGCGGGGGAGTAGCGGGGGTCCACGCCGTAGTCCCAAGCCGCCTCCGCGAATATCTCCCCGGTGCCCGCCATGGGCGATCCGGCGAGATAGGAATCGATGCGCCCGGTCCACTCGCTGACGAAGGTCGCCTTGTCGCTGGACCAGTCGGCGCCGTCCGGCGTGGGCGTGCCCACTTCGCTGGAGCTTGACGATGTGCTTTCGGTCGACTGGGCAGCCGCCGCGGCCTCATCGGCGCTCTTCGCTTCCGCTTCGGCCTGCTGCTGCGCCTCTTGCGCCGCCTTCTCCTCGGCTTCGGCTTGGGCGCGAGCCGCCTCTTCTGCTTGACGCGCGGCCTCCTCGGCTTGGCGCGCCGCTTCTTCCTGCGCTTTGCGCTGGGCTTCCTGGCGCGCCTCCTGCGCGGCGCTGAGGGCCTGCGCGGCGTTGTCCGCTTCCGCATCGGCTTCACGCATGGCCGCCTGAAGGTCTTGGCGGGTTTGCTCCAGCTCCCGCTTCATGTCGCCCAGCCGGTTGATCTCGGCCTGGTTCGTGTTGAAGACGTGCGAGAGATATTCGAGCGAGGTGAAGAAGTCGACGATGTTTTGCGAGCTGAGCACCATCTCGATGAGGCCGGGCGTGCTCGCCTGCGTCTTGTAGAGCTTCACGCAGGCCGCCGAGCTGCGCTGCTGCTGCTCGGGCAAGCTTTCCTCAAGCTCCTCGATGCGCTGCTCGTTGTCGTCGATCTGCCCGTTGAGCTCCTCGATGTGCGAGATGGCCCGGTCGTATTCGGCCGCCGTGCGCTCAACTTCCTGCTGCGCGGCGTCTGCCTGCACGTTCGTGTCGATGTCCTCGGCCATCGCGCGCTGCGGGTGCGCGGTCAAGGCTCCGCATCCCCCGAACGCCAACGCTGCGGAAAGCGCCACGGCAAGCGGGGCGCTGCGGTAGGTGCGGCTGTTCGGGTACGAATAAAGTTTGTTAGAAAACATCCGTCATCCTTTGGTTTGTAACAAGAGGGCATTATAAGGGCGGGCGGGCGAGCCTGCATGCCTCCCACGAAACGTGCATAAGCATGTGGAGGCGGCGTGTCGCGTGGTACAATCGACGGCACTGCTGAAAACCAGGTCGGCGGGGCATCATTCGCCCGTCTGCGACCGCGAGCAAAAAGGAAACACCATGTCAAAGGGAACTTACTCGTTCACCACGCCCATCTATTACGTGAATGCCGAGCCGCATCTGGGCACGGCCTACACCACCGTCGCGGCCGACACCGTCGCGCGCTACCAGCGCATGAACGGCTACGACGTCGCCATGGTCACCGGCATGGACGAGCACGGCCAGAAGGTCGCCGACACCGCCGAGGGCAAGGGCATGACCCCGCAGGCATGGTGCGACTCCATGGAGCCGGCGTTCCGCAACGTGTGGGATCTGCTCGACATCACCTACACCGATTTCGTGCGCACCACCGAGCCGCGCCACGCGCGCAGCGTGCGCAAGTTCTGGCAGGACCTTTACGACAAGGGCTACTGCTACAAAGGGTCCTACGAGGGCTGGTACTGCGTGCACGAGGAAACGTACTACGCCGAATCCGACCTCGAGAAAAACGAGGAAGGCGAGCTCGTCTGCCCCGACTGCAAGCGTCCGGTGCAGAAGGCCGGCGGCGAGGAAAACTGGTTCTTCAAGCTTTCCGAGTTCCAGGAGCCGCTGCTTGAGTTCTACGAGGAGCATCCTGACTTCATCCGCCCCGAAACGCGCAAAAACGAGGTGGTCACGTTCGTGAAGAGCGGCCTGAAGGACCTTTCCATCAGCCGTTCCACCTTCGATTGGGGCGTGCCGCTGCCCTTCGACGAGGGCCATGTCGCCTACGTGTGGGCCGACGCGCTCATCGCGTACCTGACGGGCATCGGCTACGGCGACGAGGGCGATCGCGCCGGCGAGTTCGAGCGCCGCTGGCCCATGCAGTACCATTTCGTGGGCAAGGACATCACGCGCTTCCACTGCGTCATCTGGCCGGCCATGCTCATGGCGGCGGGGCTGCCCATCACGCACACGGTCTTCGGCCACGGCTTTTTGCTGACCAAGGGCGAGAAGATGTCGAAGTCGAAGGGCAACGGCATGAAGCCCGCCGATCTGGTGAAGATCTTCGGCGTCGACGCGTACCGCTACTATTTCATGAGCGACGTGCAGTTCGGCCACGACGGCAACATCTCCATGGAGCGCATGGTGCAGGTGTACAACGCCGATTTGGCGAACACCTGGGGCAACCTGTGCAGCCGCGTGTTCAACATGACGAAGAAGTACTTCGACGGCAAGGTGCCCGCCGTGCCGGCCGATGCCGCCGAGCGCGTGGCGAACCCGATGCTCGCGATTTGCGAGGCCCTGTACGCGAAGTACGACGCCTGCCTGGGGCAGGTCGACTTCACCGGTGCCGCCGCCGCGGTGCAGGAGCTGGCCAGCCGCGTGAACCTCTACGTCGAGGAAAGCGCGCCGTGGAACCTGGCGAAGAACGAGGAGACGCAGGGCGATCTGGCCGCGGTCATCTACAACGCGCTCGAGGCCATCCGCATCATCGCGCTGTACATGGCGCCGTTCATGCCGAACACCTCGGCCGAGGTGTTCAAGCGCCTGAGCTTGGGCGGCATCTCGGCATGCGTGGACATCGAGGCCGCTACGAAGTGGGGCCAGCTTCCGGCCGGCAACGCCGTCGAGGTGGGGGACCCGCTGTTCCCGCGCCTTGACGAGAGCCAGATCACGGTCGAATAAGGTTTTCGGGCGAGGTCATGGGCGAGGAAGAGCGTCAGCCGTCGTTTGCCGACGCGCTGTTTCGGCAGAAGCGCAAGAAGGGGCGGTTTCGCCTGGTGGAGCCTGTGCGCATGGCGTCGGCTGCGGTCGACACGCATGCGCACGTGCAGCTGCTGGACGCGCCGGCGCTGGAATTTGCGCGCGCCGGTATCTGGGGAGTCGAGTTCATCTGCGACATCATCGACGTCGCAGATGACGATCCGGAGACCTTCGAGCGCTTCGCCGGCTGGTATGAGGAGGCCCGGCGGCTGATGCCGCAGCTGGTCGAAGCGTCGGCCGCGCTGCTCGCGGCGGGCGGCGACGAGGTGACGCACTTGCCGGCCGGCGCTGCCGCGACGGCGTTCGCGCTGCCCGAAGACGCTGCAAGCCGGCCCCTTCCGCACCTGCGCCTCGCCGCGGGCGTGCACCCGCACAACGCGAAGCTCTACGACGACGCCATGGAGCGCCGCCTGCTTTCGCGCCTGGCCGATCCGCGCGTGTGCGCGGTGGGCGAGGTCGGCCTCGACTACCATTACGACCTTTCCCCGCGCGAGGCGCAGCGCGAGGCGTTCCGCCGCCAGATCCGCGTGGCGCACCGGGCGGGTCTGCCGTTGGCGCTGCATGTGCGCGAGGCGCATGAGGAGGCCTTCTCGATCCTTCGCGAGGAGGGCTTTCCCGAGGCGGGCGTGCTTTTGCACTGCTTCGATCTGGACTGGGAGACCCTGCGCCCGTGGGTTGAGCGGGGCTGCTACGTGGCGCTTGGCGGGGCGCTCACGTTCGGGCGCTGCCAGGACACGCGCGATGCGGTCGCCCGCTGCCCGCGCGAGCTGCTGCTGACCGAGACCGATTCCCCGTACATGACGCCGGAGCCCATGCGGGGGATGCCTTGCGGCCCGGCCCACGTGACGTTCACGGCGGCGCGCATGGCCGAGGTGCTTGGTTGCGAGACCGATTCAGCGCGCCGGGAGCTGATGGAGCAGCTTGCCTGTAATGCGCGCACGTTGCTGGATGGCCCCGCCACGCCATGGCAGCAAAGCCATGCGCATGCCGCAACTGAAAGGAATTGCGAATGAAACGCCTGATCATCGTCGGATCGCCGCGGGTTGAGGGGCGCAGCGGCGCGCTTGCGGACCTGCTGTTCGAAACGTGCATAGAGCAGTGCCCTGAAGACGAGGTGTTCCTGGCCCCGGTCTCCACGCTCGACATCTCCGGTTGCACCGCGTGCGATTTCTGCAAGCGCAAGGCAAAGGGCGAGCTGGATGAGGAAGAGCGGGCCGCCGAAGAGGCCTTCGAGGAGCAGCGTGCCGAAGACCAGGCGCCGCACCGTTGCGTCATCCGCGACGACATGGACGACGTCTACCCGCTTTTGGAGGACGCCGACGAGCTCATCGTGGTCGCGCCGGTGTTCTTCGCCGGCCCCTCGTCGCAGCTCAAAGCCCTGCTCGATCGATTCCAGCCCTATTTCTGGACGCGCATGCGCGCCCGCCGCCGCCCGGCGACGCTGCACGTGGTGGGCGAGGGCGGCGACCCGCACGGCTTCGACCCGCTGGTGGGCGTGGTGCGCTCGGCCGCGGCGGTGGCGGGTTTTCGCCTGGAGCGCGTGCTCGATTGGGTCGGGAAGATCGACGAGTCGGGAGAGATCGTCGCCGAGGCCGACGAGTATCCGGTCACAGGGCCTGTCGTGCGGGTCTTCGCCGGTGGCGCGCCTGATGAGGCGGCTGAATCCGCCGAGGCCGCGTGCGAGGATGAAGGCGGGCGAGAGGCGGGGTCGGACGAGCCGGGCGCCCCTGCGGAGGCGTTCGCAGAGGGCGATTTCGCCGCACAGCTGGCTTCGCAGGCCGCGCGCCGGCGCAACCGTGCGCGCCTGGATTTGGGCGACAACGGCTCTGAGCGCCAGGTGATCAAGCTCGACGAGGACGGCAAGCGCATCGACGACGCCCGTCGGGGGCGCAAGCGCGCAAGCGAGCGCAAGGGCGCCAAGGCGAAGCGCGGCACGAACGGGGTGCAGCAGGCGCAGAGCCGCAACCCGCACGCCAAGGGCAAGGACTCGGGCTCGTCTCGCAGCGGCTCCGCGTCCGGCAAGGGCGCGAATCGCGCCAAGGGCGGCAAGGGTTCCGGGCAGGGGCGTCGCCGTGGGTAGCCTCTCTTACCTGGCAAGTCCGGCCGCAACGCGCGAGGTGCTGGCCGACCACGGCCTCGCCGCAAAGTATTCGCTGGGGCAGAACTTCCTGGTCAACGACGCCATCCTGCAGAAGATCGTCGAGCTTTCCGGCCTTGACGGGCGCGATCGCGTCCTGGAGGTCGGCCCCGGCATCGGCACGCTCACCATCGCGCTGCTGAAGAACGCCGAGCATGTGACGTCCATCGAGCGCGACCCCGATCTTCCCGCCGTGCTGGCCGAAACGCTCGCCCCGTGGGCCGGCTCCTTCACGCTCATCGAAAAAGACGCGCTCGACTTGGCGCTCGAGGACCTGAGGGCGCACGCGCTGCCCAACAAGCTGGTGGCGAACCTTCCCTATGCCGTGGCCGCGACGGTGGTGCTCGATTACTTCGAGCGCATCGAATCGATTGAAAGCGCGACCGTGATGGTGCAGAAAGAGGTGGCCGACCGCATGGCGGCCGAACCGGGCACGAAGAACTACGGCGCTTACACGGTGAAGCTGCGCCTGTATGCCGAGCCAGCGGGCCGCTTTCTGGTCGGGCCGAACAACTTCTTCCCGCCGCCGCGCGTCGACAGCTCGGTGATCAGGCTTAACAGGCGACCGGTGTTAGACGATAGCGGGGAAGTCGTCGACGCGAAAACGCTTCCCGCCGCCTGCGCGATGGCCGACGCCGCATTCGCGAGCCGTCGCAAAACGCTTTCGAACTCCTGCAAAACCTACTTCGCGTCTCGCGGCAGCGCCTATGGCGCCGTCGCGGCAAAGCTGCCCGAGCTGTTCGAGCGCGCCGGCATCGACCCGCGCCGCCGCGGCGAGACGCTCGAGCTTGCGGAATTCATCCGCATGGGCCAGGCGCTGCTGGAGTTGCAGGGCGCCTGAGAAACCACGGGCAAATTGTTACTGAAAAAGGTGCATTGCGTGAAGATGGGCTGCCTGATTGACCAGCATGATAGAATAGTCGATCGTCGTCTGTGTACTTTGAGGAATGAGAACTATGGATCTAGCGAAGCAAGCGAAAATCGTCGACTCCATTCATGATACGTTACATGATTTCGTCGGTCAACGCCTAAAGGTGCGTGCGAACATGGGCCGCTCCAAGATCGTTGAGAGCGAAGGCGTTCTGATGCAGGTGCATCCGCAGCTGTTCATCATGGAGGTTGATCGCAAGCGCGGTCGCACCGCCCGTCAGTCTTACCAGTACGTCGACGTGCTGACCGGCATGGTCGAGCTGTCTCAGAACGGCGAGCCCCTGTTCGAGCCGTTCGTCCCCGAAACCGACGAGCCCCTCATCGATGCGCCCGTCGTGGAAGCGGAGAAAATCCTCTCCTAAAGCTTTTGGATGGCTTTTTCGTCGGGGGTGCCGCGCTCGCGGCGCCCCCGACGTGTTTTCGTGTGCGTTTTCAGATTGGCTGAAAATAGTGTTTGACAACGCTTGCGCAAACGAGGAAAATACTTTCTCGCGCAAAGCGCAAAACCCATGGGGATGTAGCTCAGCTGGGAGAGCATCACGTTCGCAACGTGGGGGTCGTGGGTTCGAATCCCATCATCTCCACCATGGAAACCTCGAAGGTCGCCGAAACCCCGGCGGCCTTTTTTGTTCCCGCAGGTCAGCGGGATTCGAACCGATAAGGTGGAAACCCGTTAAGAAAACGTGCCAGTGGCACGTTTTTAGGGTTTCGCCCGACCGAGCCTGCGAGGGAGGGGTAGAGCGCCGCGCAGCGGCGCGGGAATCCCATCATCTCCACCATGGAAACCTCGAAGGTCGCCGAAACCCCGGCGGCCTTTTTTGTTCCCGCAGGTCAGCGGGATTCGAACCGATAAGGTGGAAACCCGTTAAGAAAACGTGCCAGTGGCACGTTTTTAGGGTTTCGCCCGACCGAGCCTGCGAGGGAGGGGTAGAGCGCCGCGCAGCGGCGCGGGAATCCCATCATCTCCACCATGGAAACCTCGAAGGTCGCCGAAACCCCGGCGGCCTTTTTTGTTCCCGCAGGTCAGCGGGATTCGAACCGATAAGGTGGAAACCCGTTAAGAAAACGTGCCAGTGGCACGTTTTTAGGGTTTCGCCCGACCGAGCCTGCGAGGGAGGGGTAGAGCGCCGCGCAGCGGCGCGGGAATCCCATCATCTCCACCATGGAAACCTCGAAGGTCGCCGAAACCCCGGCGGCCTTTTTTGTTCCCGCATCTCATCCACCTGCCTGCCCTGCAATGATGCGCATGTGAGGTTATATTGCAGCGAGGCTATTCTCCTCGATATGGTTATAATGACAAGGTGCGCAGAACGCAAGCGCGATTGTTCCCTCGATTATGAGAGCTGGTTTCGCATATGGGCAATACGGGTTTGGCAAGCTGGTCCGGTCGGGAAAAGGCGCTTGCGGTCATCGCAGCCGTGGCGGCCATCGCGGCCGTGGTCGGATTCGTGCTGTTCGGGACCTCCCAGGTTCCCTCCGACGCTGCGGCGAAGGTGGGGGATACCTACATTTCCGAATCCGAGATCGAAAGCTCCATCAATCAGTACCGCACATCCTACGGGCTTACCGACGCGTCGGCGTATGCCAGCGCGCTTGTTCAGCAGGGGCTGAACGCCGAATCGTTTCGCCGGCAGATGATCGACGAGAAGGCCACCGCGCTGCTCGTCGAAGCGCGCGCGAAGGAGCTGGGGCTCACTCCC
>CAVGWX010000015.1:0-27441 GCA_963633085.1 Prevotella sp. CAG:279
CCGTGCTGGCGGACGGTCCTGCCACCGACCAGGGCGAGATCGCCCTCGGCCGCAATATCCTCGTCGGCTTCATGACGTGGGAGGGCTACAACTACGAGGACGCGGTCCTGCTCAACGAGCGCCTCGTGCGCGAGGATCTCTACACCTCGATCCACCTCGAGGAATACGAGCTGGACGCGCGCGATACCAAGCTCGGCCCCGAGGAGATCACCCGCGATATCCCCAACGTCGGCGAGGACGCGCTCAAGGATCTTGACGAGCGCGGCATCATCCGTATCGGCGCGGAGGTCCATGCCGGAGATATCCTCGTCGGCAAGGTCACGCCCAAGGGCGAGACCGATCTGACCGCGGAGGAGCGCCTGCTGCGCGCGATCTTCGGCGAGAAGGCGCGCGAGGTGCGCGATACCTCGCTCAAGGTGCCGCACGGCGAGAGCGGCATCGTCGTCGATGCCAAGGTATTCTCCCGCGAGGCGGGCGACGAGCTGGGCCCCGGCGTGAACATGGTCGTGCGCGTTTACATCGCGCAGCGCCGCAAGATCCAGCCGGGCGACAAGATGGCAGGCCGCCACGGCAACAAGGGCGTCGTTTCCCGTATTCTGCCGCAGGAGGATATGCCCTTCCTGCCGGACGGCACGCCGCTCGATATCGTGCTCAACCCGCTGGGCGTCCCCTCCCGTATGAACATCGGGCAGGTGCTCGAGGTCCATCTCGGCTACGCCGCCAAGACGCTCGGCTACAAGGTCGCCACGCCGATCTTCGACGGCGCGAGCTATGAGGAGATCCGCGACGAGCTGGTGCGCGCGGGGCTTGACCCCGAGGGCAAGAGCTGGCTGTATGACGGGCGCACCGGCGAGCGCTTCGACAATAAGGTCACCGTCGGCTATGTGTACTTCCTCAAGCTGCACCACCTGGTCGACGATAAGATCCACGCCCGTTCCACCGGACCCTACTCCCTCGTCACGCAGCAGCCGCTCGGCGGCAAGGCGCAGTTCGGCGGCCAGCGCTTCGGCGAGATGGAGGTGTGGGCGCTCTACGCTTACGGCGCCTCCAACGTGCTGCAGGAGATCTTGACCGTGAAGTCCGACGACACGTCGGGACGCGTGAAGTCCTACGAGGCCATCGTCAAGGGCGAGAACACGCCCGCGCCGGAGGTCCCGGAAAGCTTCAAGGTCCTGGTCAAGGAAATGAAGTCGCTGTGCCTCAACGTCGAGCTGGAGGGTCATGACCACCAGACCATCGACGTGACGCACGACCCCGAGCTTGACAACGTCAAGGCCGACGACGATTCGGCGCTGTACAACGCCATCGCGGCCGACGCCCGCAAGACCGAGGATGAGGATGCAAGCGCATTGGATAGCATCGCTGCCGAACTGGGAGAATTGATGGGCGAAACCAAAGAAAACGACACGAACGACCTGATCGGCAAGGAGGATGAGCGATAAATGACGACCGAATTCGACGTTAACAACTTCGACGCCTTGCGCATCTCCCTGGCGTCCGCCGAGGATATCCGCAGCTGGTCGCGCGGCGAGGTCAAGAAGCCCGAGACCATCAACTACCGCACGCTCAAGCCGGAAAAGGACGGCCTGTTCTGCGAGAAGATCTTCGGCCCGACGAAGGACTGGGAGTGCGCCTGCGGCAAGTACAAGCGCATCCGCTTCAAGGGCATCGTGTGCGAGCGCTGCGGCGTCGAGGTGACGCGCAGCAAGGTTCGCCGCGAGCGCATGGGCCACATCGAGCTCGCCGCGCCGGTGAGCCATATCTGGTACTTCAAGGGGTCCCCGTCCCGCTTGGGCTACCTGCTCGACATCCCGCCCAAAGAGCTGGAGAAGGTCCTGTATTTCGCGAGCTCCATCGTCACCTCCGTGGACAAGGAAGCCCGCGAGGAGGACATGGAGGACCTGCGCGACGAACTGGCCGCCGACCTCGAGGAGCTCGACGCCGAGCGCGATCGCCTCGTCGAGCAGACGCGCCGCCTGTCGGTCGACTACGTGCCCGAGGACGACGACTTCGTCGACGAGATCGACGAGGACGAGCGCATGACGCCCGAAGAGGTGGAAGAGGAAGTCGCCGACATCTTCGACGAGTTCAACGAGCGCAAGGCGCTTCGCCAGGACGCCTTCGACCTGTTCTGCAAGATCGAGCCCAAGCAGCTCGTTCCCGACGAGGCCCTCTACCGCGAGATGCGCGCGAACTACCGCGACTACTTCACCGGCGGCATGGGAGCCGAATCGGTGCGCGACCTGCTCGACGCCATGGACCTGGCCGCCACGGCCGAGGATTTGCGCGACGTGATCGCCAACGGCAAGGGCCAGAAGCGCGCCAAGGCCATCAAGCGCCTGAAGGTGGTCGACGCGTTCTTGAAGTCGACGAACAAGCCGGCCGACATGATCTTGGACGTCATCCCGGTCATCCCGCCCGACCTGCGCCCCATGGTGCAGCTCGACGGCGGCCGCTTCGCCACGTCCGACCTCAACGACCTGTACCGCCGCGTCATCAACCGCAACAATCGCTTGAAGCGCCTGCTCGACCTCGGCGCCCCCGAGATCATCGTGAACAACGAGAAGCGCATGCTGCAGGAAGCCGTCGACAGCCTGTTCGACAACGGCCGTCGCGGCCGTCCGGTCACCGGCCCGGGCAACCGCCCGCTCAAGTCGCTGTCCGACATGCTCAAGGGCAAGCAGGGCCGCTTCCGCCAGAACCTGCTCGGCAAGCGCGTCGACTACTCCGGCCGTTCGGTTATCGTCGTCGGCCCGACGCTCAAGCTGCACCAGTGCGGCCTGCCGCAGCAGATGGCGCTCGAGCTGTTCAAGCCTTTCGTCATGAAGCGCCTGGTGGAGCTCGAGTACGCTGCCAACATCAAGGCGGCCAAGCGCGCCGTCGACCGTTGCGCCTCCTACGTATGGGACGTGCTGGAAGAGGTCATCGTCGACCATCCGGTGCTGCTCAACCGCGCACCAACCCTGCACCGTCTGGGCATCCAGGCCTTCGAGCCGGTGCTCGTCGAGGGCAAGGCCATCAAGCTGCACCCGCTGGCCTGCACCGCCTTCAACGCCGACTTCGACGGCGACCAGATGGCCGTGCACGTGCCGCTCGGCGCCGAGGCTCAGGCCGAGGCCCGCGTGCTCATGCTGTCCGCCAACAACATCAAGTCCCCGGCGCACGGCCGCCCGCTGACGGTGCCGACGCAGGACATGATCATCGGCTCCTACTACCTCACGGCCGCCCGCGACGGTTTCCCGGGTGAGGGCCGCGTGTTCATCGACTTCGACGATGCGCGCAACGCCTACGACGCGCGCGCCGACGTCGACCTGCAGGCCAAGATCGAGGTTCGCCTGACCCATGACACGCAGGTTGCCGAGGCCTACGGCGAATACCGCGACTGCAAGGCCGGCGAGCGCATCTGCACGACCATCGGCCGCATCATCTTCAACGACTCGTTCCCCGAGGATTACCCCTTCTTGAACTACCAGATGAACAAGAAGGAGATCGGGCGTTTGGTCGAGGACGTGACGAACCGCTACGACCTGGCCGACGTGCCCGCCATCCTCGACGGCTTGAAGGCGACCGGCTACCACTACGCCACCCGCGCCGGCATCACCGTTTCGGTCTATGACGCGACGGTGCCGCCGACCAAGGGCGACATCCTTGCCGCGGCCGACGAGAAGGTCGCCGCCATCGACGAGGACTACGAGATGGGCCTCATGAGCCCCGAGGAGCGCCACAAGCAGGTCGTCGACATCTGGACGGACGCCAACGAAGAGGTCGGCGAGGCCATGGCCGCGAACTTCGACCACTTCAACCCCATCTTCATGATGGCTGACTCCGGTGCTCGAGGCAACATCAAGCAGATCCGCCAGCTCGCCGGCATGCGCGGTCTGATGGCCGACACCAAGGGCGGCACGATCGACATCCCGGTTAAGTCGAACTTCCGCGAGGGCCTGTCGGTGTTGGAGTACTTCGTCTCCACGCACGGCACCCGTAAGGGCATGGCCGACACCGCTCTGCGTACCGCCGACTCCGGTTACCTGACGCGCCGTCTCGTCGACGTCGCGCAGGACGTCATCGTGCGCGAGATCGATTGCGGCACGAACATGGGCGTGCCCTATCCGCTGCACAACGAGAAGGGCGAGCTTGACGAGAACCTCATCGGGCGCTGCCTGCTCGAGGACGCCAAGGGCGCCGACGGCTCCGTCATCGTGGCCGGCGACACCTATATTACCACGATGGACCAGCTCAAGGCCATCGAGGCCGCGGGCATCGACGAGGTCGTCGTCCGCACGGTCATGACCTGCCACGCCGAGCACGGCGTGTGCCAGAAGTGCTACGGCTGGGACCTGGCCACCTCGCGCCCGGTCAACCTCGGCACGGCGGTCGGCATCATCGCCGCCCAGTCCATCGGCGAGCCTGGCACGCAGCTGACGATGCGCACGTTCCACGCCGGCGGCGTCGCAGGCGAGGACATCACGCACGGCCTGCCGCGCGTCACCGAGCTTTTCGAGGCCCGCAAGCCGAAGGGCCAGGCGGTGCTCGCGGAGATCTCCGGCACGCTGCAGATCTCGGCCGACAAGAACTCCAAGACGCTCACCGTCCACAACGCCGACGGCGAGTTCCGCGAGTACCAGGTCTCGGCCCGCGCCACCATGCTTGCCGGCGTGGAGGACGGTTGCGAGGTCCGCATCGGCCAGCAGCTGACCAAGGGCTCCGTGAACCCGCACGACCTGCTTCGCCTCACCGACCCGAACACGACGCTGCGCTACATCGTCGCCCAGGTCCAGGACGTGTACGTGTCCCAGGGCGTGGACATTAACGACAAGCACATCGAGGTCATCGCGCGCCAGATGCTGCGCAAGGTGGCCGTGCTCGACGCCGGCGATTCCGACTTCCTGCCGGGGCGCCAGGTCAACCGCTTCGAGTTTGAGAACGTCGCCAACGAGCTTATCGCCGAGGGCAAGAACCCGCCGGTCGGCCAGCCGCTGCTGCTGGGCATCACGAAGGCCTCGCTTGCCACCGACTCGTTCCTCTCCGCGGCTTCGTTCCAGGAGACCACCAAGGTGCTCACCGACGCCGCCATCGAGGGCAAGGTCGACCACCTTGCGGGCCTGAAGGAGAACGTCATCATCGGCAAGCCCATTCCGGCAGGCACCGGTCTGAAGCGCTACCGCGAGGTGGGCCTGACCTACAAGGGCAAGCCGACCGCCCCGGTCACCGGCGAGGCGCTGCCCGACTACGCCCCGGACGACCTGCGCAAGATCGAGGACCTGCTCCCGCAGCCGCAGGATTGGTCGCTCGATGGCGAGGGCTACCTCAACATGGGCGCCAACTACGGCAGCTACTACAGCGGGCTTTCGCTCGGCCATCGCGGCCCGCAGCTGTCCGACGAGGATGCACGCCTGTACATCTACGACGATCTGGGTGTGTCGCAGCGCTGGGCGAACAAGTTCAGCGAGGCCGGCATCGAGACCGTCGCCGATCTGGTGGGGCATACCGAGGATGACCTGCTTCGCATCGAGGGCATCGGCGCGAAGGCCATCGAGGAGCTCAAGGAGGGCCTGGAGGCGCACGATCTGCTCCATGTGATCGAGGACGACCTGTCGGCTTCCTCCGATGACATGAGCCAGCTGCTCGACATGGTCTTCAGCCCCGACGACACCATCCTCATCGGTGGCGACGAGCCGCCGACCTTCAACACGGAGGGCGAGGACATGCTCGGCGAGGCGCTTCCGCCGCGCAGCTACCATCGCAACCTCGAGGAGCTCGACGAGCTCCTGGGCAGCGGGGCGCTCGGGTTCGGCTTCACGAGCCGTCAGGACGAGCAGGCCTCCAACGAGGCTCAGGCCAACGGCGAAGAGTAACGCCAACGGCAAGGGGCGCGCATCTGCGCGCCCCTTTTTGCATTGAGCTGCGAAAGCGCGCCATCCGGCGAAGGGCACGCCTTCGCCACATCGGCGCAAAACGGTTCCCATACCCGAGTCTCTCTTTGCGACTAACGAGAGGCTCGCTAACATTCGAAAGGGCGGTCCATGTCCGATAAAACGTACGTTCCAGGCGACGAGCAAGCGCCCGCGTCGCAGATCGGCGCCACGCTCGAGGCGCTGGCGGGCACCATTTCCGCCCGCCGCGAGGCAGGGGAGGAAAGCTATACCCATCGGTTGCTGACCGGCGGCGCAGATGCTCCGCTGAAGAAAGTGGTCGAAGAGTCCAACGAGGTGGCCTTGGCCGCCAAGGACGTCGAGGCTGCGCAGGCGATGCTGGCGGGGCTTGCGGGTCACGAGGCATCCCATCAGGGCATGGCGGCGGCGTTTGCCGCGAAGGCCGATGCCGCATGCGACCACCTTCGCTATGAGGCGGCCGACGTGGTGTACCATCTACTCGTCGTGCTCGAGCGCTACGGCATCGGAATCGATGAGTTCGCGGCCGAGCTCAACAACCGCATGACGGACGAGGAGCGGCCCAAGGGCGCCATCCGTCTGCATCCGCAATTCGTGAAAAGGGGAAAGTAATATGGCACGACTCTTCGGTACGGATGGGGTTCGCGGCATCGCGAACAAGGAGCTTACGTGCAACATGGCGTTTCTGCTCGGTCAGGCTGCGGTCAAGTTCAAGGGCCGCACCATCCTGATCGGCAAGGACACGCGCCTTTCCGGCGACATGCTCGAATCCGCCGTGGCGGCGGGCGTCATGTCCATGGGCGGCACGGCGCTTCTGGCGGGCATCATTCCCACGCCCGCGATCGCCCTGCTCACGCGCAACCTGCACTGCGACGGCGGCATCGTCATATCCGCATCGCACAACCCGCCCGAGTACAACGGCATCAAGATCTTCGACGGCCAGGGCTTCAAGCTGCCCGACACGGTCGAGGACGAGATCGAGGCGTTCATGGCCGCCGGGGGAGAAGCGCCTGAGGAGCTTCCCCGCGGCGACGAGGTGGGCGTGGCCGTGCCGGTGGAAGATGCATGCGAGATGTACATCCAGCATGCTGTGGACACCGTCGTTGCGCAGGGAATCGATTTCAAGGGCCTGAAGGTTGCGCTCGACGTGGGGCACGGCGCTTCCTGCATGACGAGCGCCGAGGCGCTGCGCCGCTTGGGCGCCGACGTGACCGTCATCAACGAGGACTTCTGCGGCACCGACATCAACGTTCAGTGCGGCTCGACGCATCTTGAGCCGCTGCGCGATCTGGTCGCCAGCTGCGGCGCCGATGTCGGCATCGCGCACGACGGCGACGCCGACCGCGTCATGCTGATGGACGCCGAGGGCAACGAGATCGACGGCGACATGGTCGAGGCCGTGTGCGCCATCGACCTGAAGCAGCGCGGGCTGCTTGCGGGCGACACCGCCGTTTCCACTGTGATGGCGAATCTGGGGCTTACCCATGCGCTGCGCGATGCGGGCATCAACCTCATCCAGACGAAGGTGGGCGACCGCTACGTGCTGGAGGCCATGCGCGACGGCGGTTTCGTCATCGGAGGCGAGCAGTCCGGCCACACCATCTTCCTGGAGCACAACTCCACGGGCGACGGCTTGGTGACGGCGCTGCAGTTCCTCGCCGCATGCAAGCGCGCCGGCAAGTCCGCCGGGGAAGCCGCGCGCGTCATGACGCGCTTCCCGCAGACGCTCATCAACGTCCGCGTCGCCGACAAACATGCCGCAAACGGCAACGAGGCGATCGCGGCCGCGGTGGCGGCCGCCGAGGCGGCGCTCGGCGAGGATGGTCGCGTCTTGCTCCGCCCGAGCGGCACCGAGCCGGTCGTGCGCGTCATGGTCGAGGCAGCCGACCAGGAGACGGCCGAGGCGCACGCCAAGGCGATTGCCGAAGTGGTCGAGCGCGAGATTTAGCAACACGAAAAAGGAGGGCCGATCGGCCCTCCTTTTTTGCGCGGTGAGCGCCCGCGCAGCGTGGCGGCGCAGGCGCTCAAATCCTATGCGCGCTCGCCTTCGTCTCTCGTGCGGTCGGTGCCGGCGTGCGCGCCAGCTTTCGATGCGATAGCGCTCATGTCGATCTCCCCGGTGTCCGCGGATTCGAATGCCACGGCGGCATGCTTGCCGTGCGCTGCGCACTCGTGCTCGACCTTGCGGCGCCAGTACAGGTAGAAGGCCCCGGTGCCCAAAAGCGCGGCGGCGCCGCTCGCCAGCACGCCGGCAACCAACGGGCTTATCGTGCGCGGCGTCTCCTCGATGGCGACGACCCCGTCATCGAGCCCCATATCGCTCGTCTCGATCTGATAGGTGGTTTGCGTGGCGACGGGCACGAGCACCTCTTCGAGGGTGTCGCCGCGAACGACGTGGTTCTCGGTGGCCGCCGCCTCGTCGTATTGCGTCAGGTCATAGGCCTCGATATAGGCCTTGAGCGTCTTCGCGTACGAGGTCGAGGTGGCGTAATGGCCCTGCAGATAATCGCAGGCAACCTCGTAGCTCGACGCGTTCGACTTCTTGACGGGGCTGTAGAGGCTGTTTCCCGTCAGAAGCGAAACGTAGTCGCTCAGCGAATCCTTGAGCGTGGGGTAGCGCCGAAATTCGGCGACGATGGTCTCGAGGTTGCCCTCGCCGTCGTCTTCCTGGGTTTTCATGCGCACGCTTTTGCCCTGGTAGCTGCCCTTGATGCCGAACAGGTTGTTGTACGGGTCGCATGACAAGCCCGAGCTTCCCGAAGCGGACTCCACGATGGCCTGGGCGATCATGACCGAGGCGTACAGGTCGTTGTCCTGGCACAGCTCGCGCGCGTCCTCGCCGATGGTCTCGATGAACTGCTCGGTGGTCAGGTTGCGCGCGACGTAGACGATCTCGTCTTCTTCTTGGTCGGTGTTCTCTTTGGTGGCGACCGCATCGTCAGGGGCGTCTTCCACCTCGGTTTCCTCCTCGGCGGCTTCATTCGCGTCCGCAGAAGCGGTTGCCTTGGCGCCATCGGAGGCGGTTGAGGACGGCTTATCGGTCGTGCCGACGGTCGCCGCGGCGTTGGAGGTGGAAGCTTCCGACTCGCTGTCGGTGCCGGTGATCTTTTCCTGCTCGGCTTTGATGAGCTTCGCGAGGTCCTCGTCGATGGAGGCAAGGCGTTTCACGTCGATTTTCAAAAAGGCGCTCACGGCAACCTTTTTGCCCGCGAGGTAATCCTCGAGCACGGAAGAGCCGACCAGCTGCGCCTTGTTGGCGGCTTTCACGATCTCGGCGTTGCGCTCCTCGGATTCCTTCCAGGTTTTCTCGTCTATCTTGACGGTTTCCTCGTCAGTGGCTGGCTCGTCTGTCTGCTCGGCAGCAGGCTCGTCCGTTTGCGCCGCAGCAGGCGTGCTGGCGGCGTTCGAGGCGCTTGCGTCGCCCTCGGCAAGCGCTGCGGCGAAGGGCGTGGCGGTGAGGCTGGCGGCAAGCGTCAGCGACAAGGCGATGCGTGGGATGGAAACGTGCTGGTGCGTCATAGTGTGCGGTGCAATCCTCCCTCTCGAATCGTTCAAACTAAATAATTATAACGCGCCGCGCGAATGCTATTCGGCGCCAGTAGAGCAGGGGCGGAAAAGAACACGAAGCAACCGACGTTTCGTCACAGTGCGCAGGCTAATATCCAGTAGACCTCGTGGTAAGATAGGCAATAATCTATAGGCGCTCAAAGACGAGAGAGCGAGGATGCATGCTGAACAAGGAAGAACTCGATGCGGTGGTCGCCGGCATCGCGAAGAACTACAGCGAAAAGGAAGAGATCTTCTTCACCGATCCGCACAAGCATTTCCCCAACAAGCGGGCGATCGTCGGCATCGTGAAGGACCTGCGGCGCGTCATGTTCCCGCGCTACTTCGGCGACGAGACGCCCACCGGCACCAACCCGGAATATTTCATCGGCGAGACGCTCGTGCGCATCGAGGACTCCCTGCGCCGCCAGCTGCGCGAGGCGCTGCTGTTCCGCGACGACTCCCTGCCCGAAGACGAGCTTGAATCCCGCCTCGACGAGATCTGCGGCGCGTTTTTCGGCAAGCTCCCCGAAATCCAGCGTGTGCTGATGACCGACGTGCAGGCCGCCTTCGACGGCGACCCGGCGGCCCAGAGCAAGGAAGAGATCATCTTCAGCTACCCGGGATTCTTCGCCATCTTCGTGTACCGCATCGCCCATGAGCTGTACCTGCAGAAGGTGCCGCTCATCCCGCGCATCATGTCCGAGTACGCGCACTCCGGCACCGGCGTCGACATCAACTCGGGCGCCGAGATCGGCGATTACTTCTTCATCGACCATGCAACGGGCGTGGTCATCGGCGAGACCACGAAGATCGGCAGCCATGTGAAGGTCTACCAGGGCGTCACGCTCGGCGCGCTTTCCACGCGCGCAGGCCAGGCGCTCGCCGGCATCAAGCGCCATCCCACCATCGAGGACAACGTGACCATCTACTCCAACGCGTCGGTCCTCGGCGGAGAGACGGTGGTCGGCGAAGGTTCGATCATCGCGGGCAGCGCGTTCGTCATCGCGTCGGTGCCGGCGGGCAGCCGCGTGACGTTGAAGAACCAGGAAGTCAACGTGCGCGCCCCATCCAAGACGCACGACAAGTGCTGGGAGATCTAAGCCGCGTGCGCAAGCGCTCCTTTCGAGAGCCGGGCCCGTCATGGCCCCGGCTCTTTTTCGCGCCTGCCCGCCTGCGGGGCGGGGCGGAGGCCGGCGAGCGCGTCAAGGAGGGCGCGTGATGGGAATCTAACGAAAACGTGACATCGGCGACCCGCCGCGCATCCCCCTGAGCGCGTCCCGTATAGTCGGGCCTATGAAGAAATCAGAAGCACTCAAAATACTCGGCCTGGCCGACGGCGCCACCGACGACGAGATCAAGAAGGCTCATCGCAAGCTCGTCATCGCCCATCATCCGGACAAGTTCCCCCTGGACTCCCAGGAGCGTTCGGATGCCGAGGAGCTCACGAAGCAGATCAACGAAGCGCGCGATGTCCTCATCAACCGCAGCTGGACGCCGGAATTCGACCCGCGGCGCGACCCGCGCCCCTATGCGGGCAACCCCTACGCGCATCCTGCCGGGTCCTCATCGGCCGGCGGCGCTTCCGGCGGCGGGTCGTACGATCCGTTCGCCGGCTGGCCCTTCACGGGGGCCGCGACGGGGCAGACCACCTACGTGTGGACCTCGTGGGACGACATCTTCAGCGGCGCTGCCCGCACAGGGTCCTCCTCATCCGGCGGCTCGGGCGCCAAAAGCCAAGGTTCCCCGTCTTCCGAATGGCCTTTTGGCGGCTTCACGGTCGAATACGACCCGTTCGATCCCTTCGTTCGCGTGCGCGCCACGCGCGCAAGCGAGCAGGCTTCCGAGAGCATCTTCGAGCAGGCGAAGAAGAGCCTGCAGCAGGAGGCGGGCGTCATCGCCGCCAAGGTCGCCCTGCTCGCCATCTTCTCCCTGGTGGGCTCGGCGGCGACGGGGCTGTTCATCTACGTCATGGCTTCCATCATCTACGGCCTGTACAAGCGCATGGGAAGCATGCTCGTGTTTCTGCTTCTGCCCATCCTGGTGGTCGGGGCCCCGCTCATTTGGATGCTCGCGCCGCGCAACGGGTTCGTGAGCGCGCCGTTGACCTTGGTGTTCTTCATATCGGTTTTCTTCGATGTCACGAACCTGCGCGACCGCATCCGCGTCTTCAGGGCGGCGAAGGTGGGCTTGTAGCGCTTGCGGGCAGGCCTTCTGTCGGCGCTTTCGGGCGTAAAGGTGCGCGTTCGCGTTATACTTGACGGTGCCGCTGATGGGACAGACGCGCCGGCAAGGGCGCGAAGGGGAGGTTGTGCATATGGTCATACTGGATGAGCCTTTCGCATCTTCCCAGCTCATATCGTGGCCTTGCGCCACGAAGCACCCGGCGCGGATAGGTGGGCTGTCATGAAATTCAACGTGAAGAACCTGCTGATGGGCTTGGTGCTCATCATCGTGCTGGCCGTGGTGTTTCTGCGCGGCGACCAGCTGGTGGAGCTGGGCGAGACGATGAAGCAGGGAAGCCCCCTGCTTTTGATCGCCGCCATCCTGACGCAGCTGGGGAAATACTTCGCGCAAAGCTTCGCGTACTCCCGCAGCTTCGCGGCGGTGGGCGAGCGTATGGAGCCGAAGTCCACCCTGCCGCTCGTGTTCGGCACCTTCTTCATGAACACCATCGCGCCGTCCATGAACCTGGCCGGCACGACGCTCGTCGTCGACGATGCGCGCCGGCGCGGCATCCCGGCCGGCAAGGCGACCGGCGCGGCGCTGCTCATGCAAATCACCATCGACGGCGCGTTCTGCACGCTGATGATCTGCGCGTTCATATTCCTCGCGGTGACGGTGGGGCTTTCCCCGGTGTGGCTCGGCATGGGCATGATCGTGGTTTTGCTCGTGGGAACCATGGTGGGCCTGCTCGTGCTCGGTGGGCGGAAGTCCGATGCGCTTCTGCGCGTGCTGCGCCCGGTGGAGCGCCTTTCGTGCAAGGTGGTCGCCAAGGTGCGCAAAAAGCCCCTCGATCCGTGGGCGGAGCGCATCGCGCAGGCGTTTTCGGAGGCGGCGCATATGATCGGCCACAGCCCCAAGCCGACCCTGCAGGCATACGGCTGCTCGCTTCTGGCGAGCCTGTGCGAGCTTTCGTGCTTCGCGCTCGTCGGCGTGGGCTTCGGCGTCGACAACATCCCGGCGCTCGTGTGCGGGTACGTGGTGGCAACCCTGTTCGCCATGATCTCCATCACGCCGCAGGGCGTGGGCGTGGTCGAGGCGGTCGTGGTGGTGGCCTTCACCAGCTTCGGCGAGCTTGCCGCGGCGGGCACGGCCATCGGCGTGGTGTACCGCGGCATCGTGTTCTGGATGCCGTTCATCATCGGCGCCGTTCTCATCAACACCACCAAAGCGTTCAAGGGCGATGTGGCGCGCGCGGCGCATGACCAGGACATGGGCGCGGTCGCCGGCACCGCCGCCACCGCGGCGCGCCTGGAGCAGGAGGCTCGTGCCGACCGCGAGCGCGAGCAGGGCCGCGACCGACGGGACGAGCAAAAGCGGCCCGGTGCCGAAGAGGTTCAGCCGCCTGCCGACGAGGAGCGTCCGATGCCCGTCAACGAGACGCAGCCGCTGCCTGCCGACGAGGATCGCCAAACCCAGGTCATAGAACAGAAGGAGCCCAGATAATGTCTTTGATCGACACGCTGCAAATCACCACCACCGTCGACACCCCCGAGCGCGTGGAGATGACCATGCCCATCGTCGAGGGGGTTTTGCAGCCGCACGGCTTTCTGCACGGCGGCGCGACCATCGCGCTGCTCGAGTCCTGCGCAAGCCGCGGGGCCGACCTGCGCACCGATTTCAGCAAGGAGCTGCCCTTCGGGCTGGAGTCGACCATCCGGCACAAGAAGCCCGGCAAGGAGGGGCTGCTGCACGGTTTGGCCGAGCTCGAGCACGAGGACCCCAGCTATGGCGGCCGCAAGCAGTTCTGGCACGTGGTAGCCACCGACGACGCCGGCGACGTGGTCTCGGAAGGCACGTTCATCACCAAGATCGTCACGCTCGAGCATTTCGCGAACAAGCAGAAGCAGCGCGAGGCCAACTAGCATGCAGTGTGCAAACGGCGAAGACGCCCGCGTGGAGGATTTCGTGCGGGAAAGCCTGCTGGGCATGTACGAGACGAACCGCGCCTGGTTGGGAAGCTTCGAGCCGGTGACGATCGAGCGAGGGTTCGTGCGCTCGGCGGTCACCGTCCCCGAAAAGGCGGGCAACTACTTCGGCAACGCGTTCGGCGGCTTTCTGATGTCGCTTGTCGACGTCGCCGGGTGCGCCGTGCCCTGGACGATGGGCAAGTACGTGGTCACGCAGACCACCGACGTGCATTTCCTCAAGGGCGTCATGGTGGGCGAGCGCATCTTCGTGGAGGGGCGCAACGTGAGAGCGGGGCGCACGAGCTGCGTCGCGCAGGTGCGCATCGTCGGCGAGCGCGATGACGATTTGCGCCTGTGCGCGACGGTTTCCCTGCACATCGTAGGGGATATAAAGCCTGAAGACGCAGGTCAGACGCAGGTTTTGCCTTCAGCTTGGAAATAATCGAAAAAGTTTTCCCGAAAGCGCATCCGTTGTGGTAACATATCCGTCGCTGCGAAAGCGGCATCGGGATGTGGCTCAGCTTGGTAGAGCGCTGCGTTCGGGACGCAGAGGTCGCAGGTTCAAATCCTGTCATCCCGACCATCTCGGATGGTTCAAGGCTCGGTGAGGTGCACCGGGCCTTTTTCATGCCATAAGGGAGGGTTGGCAAAGCCGGTGCCCGTGGGGGTCGCGCCGGCGCGGTGGCGTGTGCATTTCATCGAATAAGGGCTGCTCGCGCGGCGCTGTGCTACAGTTCAGCCCGTTGACTTTCGCACGGTTTGCAGCGTTGCAACGTTTGAGAAACGAGTAATTGGAGGACGCATGAAATTTCTGGGAATGGGTGTGCCGGAACTCCTGATCATCCTCGTGGTGATCCTTCTGATCTTCGGCCCGAAGAACCTGCCAAAGCTCGGTAGCGCGCTGGGCAAGACCGTGAAGAACCTGCGCGAGGGCATGTCCGACGACAAGCAGGCCGTCGAGGAAGCCGACGAGGACGTCGAGGAGGAAGAGGTCGACGAGGAGCCGAAGAAGGTTGCCAAGAAGACCGTCGCCGCCAAGAAGAAGAGCGAATAGCCCTTCCGCACAGGTTTCAGCGCGGCATGCGACAGGCCAGCCCTGCCGCATGCCGCTTTTTCGTATAGATAGGTGATCACCATGGCAAACGAGAACTACATCCTCACTCCTGAGGGCAAGCAGCAGCTCGAAGAGGAGCTGCACTACCTGGAAACCGAGAAGCGCGCCGAGGTCGGCGAGCGCATCAAGGTCGCCCGCGAGTTCGGCGACATCTCCGAGAACTCCGAGTACGACGACGCGAAGAACGAGCAGGGCATGATGGAGGCGCGCATCGCTGAGATCAACCGCATCCTGGCTGAGGCGACGGTCGTCGCCGCCCCGAAGCGCTCCAACTCCGTGCACATCGGTTCCACCGTCACCGTCGACATGGGCGGGCGCGAGCGCGTCTTCACCATCGTGGGCGGCGCCGAGGCCGACACCGCCGCCGGCAAGATCTCCAACGAGTCCCCGGTCGGCGCCGCGCTTCTGGCGCACAAGAAGGGCGACGAGATCGAGACCACCGGCCCGACCGGCCGCGTCATCAAGATGAAGATCCTCTCCATCGAGCACTAGGAAACGACCATGAGCAACACCCCTGAAGTTATCGAAGACGACCCGATCGAGGTTCGCAAGGCCAAGCGCGCGGCGCTCTACGCCGCCGGCGAGCAGCCCTACGGCTGCCGCTACGACTATGATCTGCATGTCGATGAGATCAAGGAAAAGTACGCCGACCTGGCCGAAGGCGAGACGCTTGAGGACCGCGTGAAAATAGCCGGCCGCATCATGGCCGTGCGCAACCAGGGCAAGATCATGTTCTTGGTGCTGCGCGAGCGCATGGGCGATATCCAGCTGTTCTGCCGCGTGAACGCGCTCGGCGAAGAGGTGTTCGCTCAGATGAAGGACCTCGACGTGGGCGACTGGATCGGCGCCGAGGGCGCCATCATGCGCACGAAGCGCGGCGAGCTGTCCATCGCGGTCGACGCCTACCAGCTGCTGTCGAAGTCCATCCGCCCGCTGCCCGAGAAGTTCCACGGCATCACCGACAAGGAGACGCGCTACCGTCAGCGCTATGTCGATCTGGTCATGAACCCCGACGTCAAGGACGTGTTCGTCAAGCGCTCCAAGATCATCTCCGCCTGCCGTGCTTACATGAATGCGCAGGGCTACCTGGAGGTTGAGACGCCTATTCTGCAGGAAACGCTCGGCGGCGCGAACGCCAAGCCGTTCATCACGCACTTCAACGCGCTCGATCAGGAATGCTACCTGCGCATCGCCACCGAGCTGCACTTGAAGCGCCTGCTCGTCGGCGGCATGGACCGCGTCTACGAGATCGGCCGCCAATTCCGCAACGAGGGCATGGACGCCACGCACAACCCCGAGTTCACCTCCGTCGAGGCCTACTGCGCGTTTTCCGACGTCGAGGGCATGAAAGAGCTGGCGATGGGCTTCATCAAGGCCGGCCTTCATGCGGTTTCCGACACCGAGAAGATCAGGTACCAGGGCAGCGAGATCGACCTGTCCGGCACGTGGCGCTCGGTTTCCATGGCCGAGCTGGTGAGCGAGGTCGTGGGGCAGCAGGTCGACATCGACACGCCCGTCGAGGTGTATCGCCGCATCCTGGACGAGAAGCACCTGGAGTGGAGCGAGGAATGGGGCGCGGGCAAGCTGCTGTTCACGCTCTACGACGAGCTGTGCGAATCGACGCTCGTGAACCCCACCTTCGTGTGCGACTATCCCGTCGAGGTTTCCCCGCTTGCCAAGCGCAAGCCCTCCGACCTGCGCCTGACCGACCGCTTCGAGCTGGTCATCGCGGGGCACGAATACGCCAACGCCTTTACCGAGCTCAACGACCCGATCGATCAGGAATCACGCTTCATCGCGCAGGTCGAGGCGAAGGCCGCCGGCGACGACGAGGCGATGGAGTACGACGCCGACTACATCCGCGCGCTCAGCTACGGCATGCCGCCGGCCGGCGGCATCGGCATCGGCGTCGACCGCATGATCATGCTCTTGACCGACCAGCCCGCCATCCGCGACGTGCTGCTGTTCCCGCATATGCGCCCCGAGCGCAACACGAACAACCCGAATCGCAAGCTTGCTGCCAAGGCAGACGAGGGTGCCGCTGCCGCCGAGGCCCAGGTGGCCGAAGCTGCTGAAGCTGCTGCCGCGCCTGCCCAGGACGCGATCGCGAACCCGGTCGCGGGCGTTTCGGCACCGGTTGCGGGGGAGAAGCTCGACGCGGGCATTTCCCGCGAGGCGGCCCATGCGCTGCTCGCCCGGCACAACGCCGACGAGTTCCACCTCAAGCACGGCCAGACGCTCGAGGCGCTCATGCGCTACTACGCCGAGAAGCACGACCCCGAAAACGTCGAGTTCTGGGGCATCGTCGGCCTGCTGCACGATGTGGACTGGGAGGAGTTCCCCTCCGTCGCCGACCATACGATCAAGGCGGCCGAGATGCTCGTCGAAGCCGGCGTGAACCCGCTGGTGGCGCGCTGCATCCAGACGCACAACTCCGATCTGAACGAGGCTCTTCCCAAGCCGGAGGCCAAGATGGAGAAGGTGCTGTTCGCCTGCGACGAGCTTTCCGGGCTTATCCAGGCGGCGGTGCTCATGCGCCCGAGCAAGTCGGTGCAGGACTTCAGCGTGAAAAGCCTGAAGAAGAAGTACAAGGACAAGAAGTTCGCCGCCGGTTGCAGCCGCGAGAACATCGCGCGCGGCGCCGAGCTCAACGGCATGGAGCTTGACGAGCTGTTCGCGAGCGTCATCGAGGCCATGAAAGCCATCGAGCAGCCGGCGGAATAGGGCTTGCGAGCTGCAACATGTTCCAAGCGAACCGCCTTAAGACAGCGGAGCCAAGAGGCCACCCGGCACGAAGCCGGGTGGCCTCTTGCTGTTGCGGGCATAGACGCTCGGCCGGCTCCTTCGGTCGCCCCCGCTAACGTTTAGCATTCTGTGTAACGTACGGGCAACGCCTTAGCAGTCTGGCTTTCGGAGTGCTAACATGAATCGCTGAACATTCAGCACGACTGCCGCGAGAATCGAGGCTTCATGTCTTTTGAGAAATTCACGGACAAGGCACGCAAGGTGCTCGTCCTGGCGCAGGACGAGGCGCGTGCCCTCCATCAGCCCTATGTGGGCACCGAGCACATCCTGCTCGGCCTGATACAGGAAAAGGACGGCCTTGCCGCCCAGGCGCTCGAGCGCCTGAACGTCACCTATGACGACGTGGTGCAGGGCATTCGACAGGTCGCCTCCATCGACGAGGAAACGGACGTTTCCGGCCATCTCTCGTTCACGCCGCGCGTCAAGCGCGTGCTGGAGAACTCCTTGCGCGAAGCCATGCAGATGGGCCAGTCCTATATCTCCACGGAACATCTGCTGCTCGGCATCGTGCGCGAGGGCGAGGGCACGGCGCTCGACGTGCTGTCCCGTTTGGGCGTCAAGGGCGACGACGTGCGCAGCGCGCTCAACGACCTGGTCGGTCAAAGCCCCGTCTATGCCGGTCGCAACCCCTTCGAGGGCGCGGGCGGCGGCTCCGACAGCGCGTTGCGCGAATACGGCACCGACCTGACGAAGAAGGCGCGCGACGGCAAGCTCGACCCGGTCATCGGCCGCGCGGGGGAGATCGAGCGCGTCATGCAGATCCTCTCGCGCCGCCAGAAGAACAACCCGCTGCTCATCGGCGAGCCGGGCGTGGGCAAAACCGCCGTCGTGGAGGGCCTGGCGCAGCTGATCGTGTCCAACCAGGTGCCCGACATCCTGCGCGGCAAGCGCCTGTACACGCTCGACGTTTCCGCGCTCGTTGCCGGCAGCAAGTACCGCGGCGAGTTCGAGGAGCGTCTGAAGAAGTGCATCAAGGAAGTGTCCGATGCGGGCGACATCATCCTGTTCATCGACGAGATGCACACGCTCATCGGCGCCGGCTCGGCTGAAGGGTCCATCGACGCCGCCGCCATCCTGAAGCCGCCGCTGTCCCGCGGCGAGATCCAGGTCATCGGCGCCACCACCATCGAGGAATATCGCAAGCATCTCGAAAAGGACAGCGCCCTTGAGCGCCGCTTCCAGCCCGTCACCGTCGGCGAGCCCAACGAGGAGCAGGCGCTGCGCATCATGGAGGGCCTGCGCGACCGTTATGAGGCACATCATCAGGTGCATTTCACCGACGAGGCGCTCGAAGCCGCCGTCAGCCTGTCGGACCGCTATATCCAGGACCGCTATCTGCCTGACAAGGCCATCGACGTCATGGACGAGGCGGGCGCGCGCATGCGCATCCGCAACATGACGCTGCCCAAAGAGCTGCGCGAGCTTGACGACAAGCTGCGCCGGGTGCGCTCCGACAAGGACGCGGCCATCGCAGCGCAGGACTTCGAGAAGGCGGCCAAGCTGCGCGACGAGGAATCGGCCCTCAAGCGCGAGCGCGACGATGCCGAGAAGAAGTGGGAAGAGGACTCCCAGAAAAAGGTGCAGCAGGTCACCGTGCAGGACATCGCCGATGTCGTGTCCATGACCACGGGCGTGCCGGTGTCCAACCTCACCGAGGCCGAAACGGAAAAGCTCCTGCGCATGGAGGGCGTGCTGCACGAGCGCGTCATCGGCCAGGAAGAGGCGGTCACCGCGCTGTCGAAGGCCATCCGCCGCAGCCGCGCGGGCCTGAAGGACCCCAAGCGCCCGGCGGGCAGCTTCATCTTCCTCGGCCCCTCCGGCGTGGGCAAGACCGAGCTTTCCAAGGCGCTCGCCGAGTTTCTGTTCAACTCCGAAGAGGCGCTCATCAGCTTCGACATGTCCGAATACATGGAGAAGCACTCCGTCAGCCGCCTGGTCGGATCCCCGCCAGGCTACGTGGGCTTCGACGAGGGCGGCCAGCTCACCAAGGCGGTGCGCCAGCGCCCCTATTCGGTGGTGCTGTTCGACGAGATCGAGAAGGCGCACCCGGACGTCTTCAACATCCTGCTGCAAATCCTGGAGGAAGGCCGCCTTACCGATTCGCAGGGCCGCACGGTCGACTTCCGCAACACCGTCATCATCATGACGTCGAACGTCGGCGCGCGCGAGATCGCCGCGCCCACCACGCTGGGCTTCTCCACCGACGGCAAGGCGGGGCTTTCCGACAAGGAGATCAAGAGCCGCGTCATGGGCGAGGTGAAAAAGCTCTTCAGGCCGGAGTTCTTGAACCGCGTCGACGAGATCATCGTGTTCAAGTCCTTAACCGACGAGCAGATCATCGAGATCGCCAAGCTCATGGTGGCCGATCTGCGCGAGCGCCTCATCGCGCAGAACATGACCATCAATATGACCGACGCCGCCTACAAGGTGATCGCGAAAGAGGGAACCGACGCCACCTACGGCGCCCGCCCGTTGCGTCGCGCCATCCAGCGCCTACTGGAGGACCCGCTGTCCGAAGAGCTGCTTGAGGGCAAATGGACGAGCGGATCGGTCATCCAGGCCGACGCGGCCGAAGACGGCGAGAGCCTCGTGTTCACGGCGGGAAGCGGATCGATCCCGGCTCCGCGCAAGCATGATTCCATCGCCCGCGAAACCGAGCTGCTGCTCACGAACTTCGATCTGGGCCATGCCGGAGTTTCCGGCACCGGCGGCAGCGCCCAAGGCGGCGCCGCCGATTAAGCGGCATACGCCGGCCGACGCAAACGCGAGCACGCAACGGAAAAAAAGGGGGGGGTGCGGTTCACAATGAACCGCACCCCCCCTTGCTGACTCAGCATAACGAAACAGGCAAGAACGTAACGGGCAAATTATTTTTCGTGGGGTCGAGCGACAGCTCGACCCGTATTCGAGAGCGCCGAAGGCGCGACACATAACTCAAAAGCGGCAACGTGCGGGTCCTGTTGCCCCTCGCGCGATAAAAATCTGACGCACCTTCGGTGCTGACCTATTGATGTGCGAGCTTTCGCTCGCACCCACGAATGATCGATCACAACGCATAATACCTGATGAGATAGTTAAACTGGCAACAAAAACTCGTGGGGTCGAGCGACAGCTCGACCAGGCCGCAAATGCTGTAGGGACGAGATAACCTTGCCGGCCGACAGGTTTACAGCTTCACGCTCGCGGGAACGATGACGTCGTAGCGAACGGCCTTGCCGGCGATCGAATAGCTCGGCTTGACCTGCGCGAGTGCCGGTCCCTTGGCGGGGCGCTTCACGACGACCTTGCTCGGGCGCGCGGCGATCGCGGCGCGCAGCAGCTCCTCTTCAGCGTCGCAAGGCGCCTCGAGGTGATGCAGCAGCTGAAACTTCTTCTTCACCGAGGCGCTCTTCGTCCGGGCGGGAAACATGGGGTCGAGGTAGATGACATCGGGGGCGCTGGCGTCCCCGGAAGCGATGCGACGCAGCTCATCAAGGCTGTCTTTGCAGGTCAAGCTCATGCGCGAGACGATGTCGGAAAGGCGATCGTCGGCCGCGGCGCGCGCAAGCCCGTCTTCAAGCAGCGCTGCTATAATGCGGTCGCGCTCGAAGA
The DNA here is from genome assembly GCA_963633085.1 of Prevotella sp. CAG:279. Classification (GTDB taxonomy): domain Bacteria; phylum Actinomycetota; class Coriobacteriia; order Coriobacteriales; family Eggerthellaceae; genus Senegalimassilia. Next base: position 21,081 of record CAVGWX010000015.1, read on the forward strand.
GCCGCACATGGAAGCCGGCCGCCGCCAGAAGCAGCGCGTCCTCGCCCAGCCCCGCCGTCGCATCGATGGCCACCGGCGCGTCGACGCCCTTCACCTTGGCCGCGCGCACCAGCAGCTCCCGGCCAAGCTTGCCGGCGGCGATTCTCGGCAGCATGCGAGAAAGGTCGCAGGTCAGCTGCATGCCCTCGCGCACGAGCGCCAGGCCCTCTTCCGTTCGCTCAAGCATCGCGGCTGCGCCCTCGCCGTCGTCAGCGGCTGCGCCCCATTCGCCGGCTTTGCCGGTTTCGGACATGTCGCCCACCGCGCGTTCCTACGAGCCCTGCTGCTCGAGCATGCGCAGCATGAGCGCCGCGGATTGGCGCGCCGCCTGGGCTTCGAACTGCGGGTAGTCCATCGACGACGAACCGTCGGCCTTGTCCGATATCGCGCGCACGATGGCGCAGGGAACCTTCGACAGGTAGCATGCTTGAGCGATGGCAGCCCCCTCCATCTCGCAGCATTTCGCATCGAACGTCTCCACGATGCGGTGCTTCTCGGCGTCTTCGCGGATGAAGCGGTCGCCCGATGCCACGCGCCCGGTGTGCGTGCGCACGCCAAGGTCCTTCGCCGCGGCCAGCACCGCCTCGGAGAGCGCCTCAGCGCAGGGGAAGGCGAGCACATCGACGTCGGGCGTCTGCCCGAGGGCGTACCCTAGGTTGGCCACGTCCATGATGTGGTTGACGGCGTCGGTCGCCACCACCACGTCGCCGATGTCGATCGACGCGTCGAGCGAGCCGGCGATGCCGGTGTTGATCACCGCGTCCGCCTCGAAGAGGTCGATCATCGCGCGGGCGCATACGGTGGCGTTCACCATGCCGATGCCGCACTTCGCGAGCACCACGGCGCTGCGCCCGATCGTTCCAACGTTGAATTCCATGCCGGCGATGCGGCGGACGCTCGGCGCGGCGGCCTTGGTCATCTCCTCGAGCAACAGCTCGATCTCGACGTTCATGGCGCCGATGATGCCGATGGTCTTGCCGTTTTTGTTCATGGGTCTTCCTTTCAGCCTTGAGCCAGCCTGGTCGCAAGCCCGGTCGGCTTAGTCGAGCAGCGCCGGGTAGTTCGTGTGCGCCTCGTCGAGCTTCTCGAGCGTGTTGGCCAGGTAGCGCGCAGCCCACCACTTCGCCTGTGCCAGGTCGGAGTCGTGGTAGTTTCCGCACTCCTCCGGGCGCGCGCCGGGGATCTCCCCTTCGAAATCGCGGCAGAACGCGAACAGGCGCGTCACGACGTCGGCCACGTCCGCCGGCTGAAGCGCGCCGAACGCGACCAGGTAAAAGCCCGTGCGGCAGCCCATCGGCCCGAAGTAGATCACGCGGTTGGACCACACAGGGTCGTTGCGCAGGAACGTGGCGCCCAGATGCTCGATGGCGTGCACCGCCGCCGTGTCCATGACCGGCTCGCGGTTCGGGGCGGTCATGCGCAGGTCGAAGGTGGTGGTGACGCATCCGGTGGCGGCGTCCTGGTCGCTGCGCGAAAGGTACACTCCGGGCTCAAGCTTGAGGTGGTCGACGGAAAAGCTTGCGATGCGCTCCATATGCTGCTCCTTGTTCGATGACGCGCCCGGCGCGGGCGGTTGTTGCGATAAGCCTGCGCAGGCGCAAGGCGCGGGCGCAGGCGTGAAAGCCGCCCATCATTGTAGCGTGCCTTCGCCGCCTGCGGCATGCCGCTTCCCTGTATGTTTCGCGAAGAACACGCCGACGCGATACCATTACTCCTAAGCGATTCCCTTTTGAACAAGGAGGCCTCATGGACGTCACCCGCAAGCGCTATCTCGAGCTGCTCAGCCGCAGCTTCCCCACGTTGGAGCTGGCTTCGGCCGAGGTCATCAACCTGAGCGCCATCATGAGCCTGCCGAAGGGCACCGAGTTTTTCGCCTCCGACATCCACGGCGAGGCCGAGGCGTTCAGCCATATCCTGCGCAACGGGTCGGGCTCCATCCGCCTGAAGGTCGACGAGGTCTTCGGCGACGAGCTTTCCGAGGCAGAGAAGCGCAGCCTGTGCACGCTCATCTACTACCCGCGCGAAAAGGCCAAGCTCATGCTGGCCGCAGGCGAGGACGAATCCGCGTTCTACGCCACCTATGTTCCGCGCCTGGTCGCCGTCGTGCGCCGCGCCGCCCGCAAGTACACGCGCAGCCGCGTGCGCAAGCAGCTGCCGAGCGAGTTCGCCTACCTGCTCGAGGAGCTGATCGGGGTCGACGTCGACGCCGCCGACAAGGAGGCGTACTACGACGCCATCGTCAGCGCTGCCGTGCGCACCGGGCGCGGCATCGATCTCATCGAAGCGCTCGCGCACGCCATCCAGCGCCTGGCCATCTCCCGCCTGCACATCGTCGGCGACATCTACGACCGCGGCCCGGCGCCCGACACCGTCATGGAAACGCTCATCGCGCACCACAACGTCGACATCCAGTGGGGCAACCACGACATCGTCTGGATGGGCGCCTCGCTCGGGCAGCGCGGGTGCATCGCCAACGTCGTGCGCATCTGCTCGCGCTACGGCAACCTGTCCATCCTGGAAGACGCCTACGGCATCAACATCCTGCCGCTCGCCACGTTCGCGCAGCAGGCCTATCGCGACGACCCGTGCGCGGGGTTCGGCCTGAAGGGCAACCCCGACCTGTCGCCTGCCGAGATCGAGCTGAACGTGAAGATCCAGAAGGCCATGGCCATCATCCAGTTCAAGGTCGAGGCGGCGCTCATCGCGAAGTACCCGGGATTTCAGCTCGACGATCGCAACCTGTTGGGGAAGATCGACCGCGACCGCGGCACCGTGGTGGTCGACGGCGTCGAGTACGAGCTGGTCGACAAGGTGTTCCCGACCGTCGATCCGGCCGACCCCTATGCGCTCACGCCCCAAGAGGAAGAGGTCATGGCGCGCTTGGAGGCGGCGTTTCTGGGCAGCGAGAAGCTGCAGCGCCATATGCGCTTCTTCCTGGAGGCCGGTAGCCTGTACAAGATCAGCAACGGCAACCTGCTGCTGCATGCCTGCGTGCCGCTCAACGCTGACGGCAGCCTGAAGGAGGTCGAGATCTTCGGCGAAACCTACAGGGGCCGCTCGCTGTACGATGCGTGCGACCGCTACGTGCGCGCGGCGTTCTTCAGCCACGATGCCGCCGAGCGGCAGCGCGGGCGCGACCTTCTGTGGTATTTGTGGCTGGGGCAGGGGAGCCCCCTGTTCGCGAAGAGCAAGATGGCCACCTTCGAGCTGTATCTCATCGCGGAAAAGCCCGCGCGCAAGGAAGTGAAGAACGCGTTTTACAACCTCATCGACGACGAGCAGGCGATCGCCGGCATCTTCGAGGACTTCGGCATGGACCCGGAAAGCTCGCACATCATCTGCGGGCACGTGCCGGTCAAGGTGAAGGACGGCGAGGACCCGGTCAAGTGCTCAGGGCGCGTCATCATGATCGACGGCGGATTTTCGCGCGCCTACCAGCCGACGACGGGCATCGCGGGCTATACGCTCATCAGCAACTCGCGCGAGCTTATTCTGGCGGCCCACGAGCCGCTTGAATCGGCCGAGGCGGCGGTGGTGCAGGAAGTGGACATCCACAGCAGTCGCCGCGTGGTGGAGCGCGGGCGCGTGCGCACGCTCGTCGCCGACACCGACACGGGGGCCGAGCTTGCCAAGCGCATCGAAGAGCTCGAGGAGCTGATAGAAGCCTACAAGACCGGCGAGATCACCGCGGAAGGGTAGCCTTCGAGCGGGTCTGGATATGCAAGCATCCGGTAAAGCCGTGCGCCGCTGCTTTACCGGACCTCTGCCTCATCTGCGCGGGATTCTTGCTGTCTGAGAATATTGTCGCCCGGCTTTCGTAATGTTTCGGTAAAATTGCGAGCGTACGACATTCGTCAAAGCTGCAAACGAGGTGCTCCTTGGCTCTTACGTTCATGGGTTTTCTGGAACAGGCGACGGCTCAGCCTATCCTGTTCGTCATCTTGGCGCTTGTCATCGGCGTCACCGCCGTGTCGGGTGCAACCGACGCGCCGAACGCCATCGCGACGGTCGTTTCCACGCGATGCTTGAAGCCCGGCGTCGCCATCGGCCTCGCCGCCGTGTTCAATTTCGTCGGCCTGGTGGGCATGACCTACATCTCCACGGCGGTCGCGAAGACCATGTTCGGCATGGTCGACTTCTCGGGAAGCACCGATGCCGCGTTGCTTGCCCTGATGGCAGCCATGATCGGGGCTATTTTATGGGGATGCGTCTGCTGGGTATTCGGCATCCCGTGCTCGAAGTCCCATTCGCTCATCGCCGGCATCACCGGCGGCGCCATCGCGCTCAACGGCTGGGCGGGCGTGGTTCCCGCCGAGTGGGCCAAGGTCATCTACGGCATGGTGTTTTCCCTGGTGGCGGGCTTTCTGCTCGGCTGGGTGTTCACGCGCGTCATCGAATTCGCCTTCAAGGCCGCCAACCGCCAGACGGCCAACAGGGCGTTCGTGGTCATCCAGGACCTGTGCGCGGTGGCACTGTCGTTTCTGCACGGTGCGCAGGACGGCCAGAAGTTCATGTCCATCGGCATGCTCGGCATCGCGCTGTCCTTCGGCTCGGCAACGCCCGACAGCTCGGGTTTCCCGCTGTGGCTCATGATCATCTGCTCGGCGGCCATTTCCCTGGGCACCGTCGTGGGCGGCAAGCGCATCATCAAATCGGTCGGCATGGACATGGTCAAGCTGGAGAAATACCAGGGCGTCGCCGCCAACTTCTCCACCACGTTCACGCTTCTGTTCGCAAGCCTGACCGGCATGCCCGTCTCCACGAGCCATTGCAACACCTCGGCCATCATGGGCGTGGGTGCCAGCAAGTCCATCAAACGCGTGAACTGGGGCATTGCGAAGAACATGCTGCTGGCCTGGATCATCACGTTCCCCGCCTGCGGCATCATCGGCTACGTGCTGGCAAAGCTGTTCATGCTGCTGGCGTAGCGCGGGCGTTCCTGCGTCGACGAAATAATCCAACAGGCGCGATAAATCGACGGTAAGATTTCGTAGGGTCGAGCGAAAGATTTCGTAGGGTCGAGCGAAAGCTCGACCAGGCCGCCGGCAGTTCGGGGATAGGTTTGCCTTGCCGGCCGGCCGAGAAAGTGGTTGCGAGCAGAACAAGCCTATCACCGGGTGGGTGTTGGGCATGCGAGGGCGCAGCGGTCGAATTTTTGGGAAGGCGGTAGCACCGTGGGTGAGGCGAGCGATCAGCGCCCTTGGGACGCGAATGTGCAAAAGTGGCTCGACGAGGCGCCGCAAGAGGTTGCCGACGAGACGCGCCGCCTGCTTTCGCACGTTGCCGCCATGCGCGAAGCCCAGGTGATCTACCCTGCGCAGGAAAACATCCTCCGCGCGCTTTCCCTCACCGCGCCTGCCGATGTTCGCGTCGTCATCTTAGGCCAGGACCCTTACCACGAGCCGGGCCAGGCGCAGGGGCTCTCGTTTTCCGTGCCGGCGGGCTGCAAGCTGCCGCCCAGCTTGCGCAACATCTACAAGGAGCTCGCGGCCGACCTTGCGTGCCCCGCTCCCCAAAGCGGGGACTTGACCTCGTGGGCAACCCAGGGGGTGCTGCTCATGAACACCACGCTCACCGTGGTCGAGCATGCGGCGAACTCCCATGCGAAGCTGGGATGGCAAACGCTGACGTCCTTTATCGTCCGCCGCGCCTTCGAAGCGCCTCAACCGGTCGTCTTCCTTGCCTGGGGGCGCCATGCCATAAGCCTCGTCGAAGCTGCGCGCGATCAGGTTTCGGCCGCTCGGGAGAGCGAAGCAGGGTTCGCCGAACCGGTGCGCGCCTCGGGGCCCGACAACAAGTTCATCCTTTCCTCCACCCATCCCTCGCCGCTGTCCGCCAGCCGCTCAAGCGGCGGCCTGCCGTCCTTTTTAGGCTCCAGGCCGTTTACGCGCGCCAACGAGCTGCTCGAAGCGGCCGGCGCCGACCCCGTTGAATGGACGTCGGTCTGCGGTTAGCTTTGGCGTTAGCTTTGGCTTTGGCCTTGTTGCTTCTTTGTTAAAACGCGTGTCGGCTCTGCGCGCTTTCCGCCTGTTGCCTGTAATATGGAATAACGTGTGGAGTTCGCTGTTCGCGTGCTGCAGGCGTGCTGGTCTGCGGTTGCGCGAGGGGCGATTGGAATAAAACCCGCGAGCGCGAAGGAGTACCATGACCAAGCATATTTTCGTCACGGGCGGCGTCGTATCTTCCCTGGGAAAGGGCATCACTGCAGCATCTTTGGGCCATCTGCTCAAGGCGCGCGGCTACAAGGTGACCATGCAGAAGATGGATCCGTACCTCAACGTGGACCCGGGCACCATGAGCCCGTTCCAGCACGGCGAGGTGT